>JAFGSK010000053.1 GCA_016934635.1 Caldifarciminota bacterium | reverse complement strand
CTTGACAAAGAAGGTGCCGCGTAATATGATTACGTCTATTAACTACGGTCCGCTGTCCAATTTCAACAGCGAGCGGGACAATCCCCGGTGAACCGTCGCAGAGGTGTAGCGTACCCTCTGCGGATAAATTAAGGATATCCTTCGGATATCCTGGACAAGCTGAGAGCATGTCCCTACGTTGATGCGCGGCGGATTGTAGCGTACCCTCTCAAGGTGCGGATAAATAAAGGATATCCTTCGGATACCCTGGACAAGCTGAGAGCATGTCCCTACGTTGATGTGCGGCGGATTGTAGCGTACCCTCTTAGGGTGCGGATAAATAAAGGATATCCTTCGGATGCCCTGGACAAGCTGAGAGAATGTCCCTACGTTTGTAGCGTACCCTCTCAGGGTACGGTGAACAAAAGTCCTACATTAAATCAGCTTCTTAACCTCTGAATACCTGAAGCATGAGACTTCGTGATCGTTTACCATCCCCACAGACTGCATGAAGGCGTAAATGATGGTCGAGCCGACGAAGTTCATTCCTCTCTTCTTCAGGTTTTTTGAAATCTCGTCGGACAGCTCGGTCTTGGCCGGGATCTCAGCAAGGGTGGTGATTTCGTTTTGAACCGGCTTGTGACCTACGAATCCCCAGATATATTTATCAAAACTCGTGAATTCTTTTTGAATCTCGATCACCACCTTTGCGTTCCTGATAGCCGAGTTGACTTTCAGGCGGTTGCGGATGATGCCCTCGTTCTCGATCAGTTCCGCCACTTTGTTCTCGTCGTATGCCGCGACCTTTTTGGGATCGAAGTTATCGAAGGCCTTGCGGTAATTCTCTCTCTTCTTCAAGACCGTCGACCATGAAAGCCCGGCCTGAGCCCCTTCAAGAATCAGCATCTCAAAGAGTTTGCGGTCGTCGTGAACGGGCACGCCCCATTCCTCGTCGTGATATTTAACATAGAGTTCATACTCGAGATCCACCCAGCCGCAACGTTGTTTTGTCATGTCATCCTCCTGGAATTACAGGGTACCCGTTCACCCTTTGTTTATCAGGTTTCAATCATAGAGAGGGTACGGTAGTTGTCAAGGTAACCCTCAGCATTTATGCACCCTGAGAGGATATACTCAGTTCCGTATAATTTTGAATTCCACGGGTTCAATGACACCCTGAGCACCCGACGGGGGTACAATGAGGGTATCCTCCATTACCCCTACCGTTTAAGATACAGGGAGTCTTGGGAAAAAATCTGCGTTCATCTGCGGATAAATAATCCGACCTTTACTGCGGCGTCCCTGAGAAGAAGGCGTTGACCAGTATGACAACGGCGTACAAGATAACGATTCCCGCACCGATAATCAGGAAGTGCCTGAGCTTGACCTGTTGGACAGGGATGCGCTTGAACAACTTAACCTTTCTCTGCAGGGGAAGGGAGATAAGTGTTTCCAGAGCGGTGTAGACGATTACGGGGATTACCAGATTCACAAAACTCAATTCAGGGTAACCGTGGAACACCATGTTGTAGACCCAGTGTATGATGAACCAGGGAATAATGCCTGCGAGGTAGACGGTGAAACGTGCACCGTACCTGGTTTCATAGTCTATACCTACTAAGGGCAGGAAAAAAATCCTTGCTAGCATCCCGAACGCGATGTAGATGACGCCGATGATGGGAAACACGAACGCAGGGAACCCCAGGCCTATCATGTAAGTGTAGTCGGTGGCGATGCCGGGTGTAGTGACCGCCTTTATCATCCACACCCCGGTACTGATGAATCCGTACACCCCGGCGGTTATCAACGGGAACATGAGAGGAGAGCGGTATCTGAGGGCAATCCCCATGAATATAATAGTAAGGGGAAGGCCGATGAAGGCGCCGCCAGCGTACAGGAACATGTGGTTGCCGACAGCGGAACTGAAGTTGTAGCTTGAATCGAACGGATGGAAGTAGAACCCGGTGATGGTGCCGCCCTGCACCCAGATGGTGATGGCGTGCCCGAACTCGTGGATGATGTCGTGGAACAGCGCCCCGAACATGTAGGCCAGGAAGAACAAAAGCACTGCCTTTAGTATACGGTTGCGGTCAGGATTACTGGCGGTCTGGCCGTTCATGTGCATAGGTACTCCTTAGTTTATGAACTCATGTTATGTTGAATTATGGTGATGTCAATGTTGTTCCGTATAATTTTGAAATTTACAATTTGATTTTTTCATTTTGCATTGAGTTTGATGACACCCTGAGCATCCGACAGGGGCACGATGAGGATGTTCTCCATCTAAATCCAGACTGCGATCTTTTTTACTATACAAAAAAGGGGTCTAAAGGCATGTCCCTACGTTTGTAGCGTACCCTCTCAGGGTGCGGAACATTGGATTGTAGCGCACCCTCTCAGGGTGCGGAACATTCAAAGGATATCCTTCGGATATCCTGGACAAGCTGAGAGCATGTCCCTACGTTTGTAGCGTACCCTCTCAGGGTGCGATGAACATTGATGCGGAATTTGTAGCGTACCCTCTCAGGGTGCGGTGAACTGAGAGCATATCCCTACGTTTGTAGCGTACCCTCTCAGGGTGCGGAACATTGGATTGTAGCGTACCCTCTTAGGGTGCGGATAAATAAAGGATATCCTTCGGATACTCGTGCCGCCTCCGGCGGCTACCTCTCAGGATACGGATATGTTGGAAAAAGGAGCTAAATTGACAATTAATCCCTGCCGCGTATCCTGGGGTGAAGAAAGTCAAGGGCAAGCGGAAACCTGAAGCGCCGAATTCCGTCAATGTATTCGATAACAGCCAAGGAGGATTGATGAAAAAGGGTGTCATCGTCAGTCTTGCGATACTGACCGTCGGATGTGCGGCAATCGACTACTGGCCTACTGACGGCTGGCGTACGTCCATACCTGAGGAGCAGGGCATGGATTCGGAGGTTCTTGCAGGATTGATAGACTATATCGAGGAGAACGAACTAAATATACATTCGGTGACCATCATCCGCCACGGGTACGTGGTATTCGACGCGTACTTCTGGCCGTTCGACTCCTCCACCCTGCACGATATCGCATCCTGCACCAAGAGCGTCACCTCCACCCTCATCGGAATCGCCCTGGATAAGGGATTGATTTCCAACCTCAACGATCCGTTCATAGAATACTTTCACGATTACGACCTCAATGTGAGGGACGAGGATCCTGAACCTATAACCATCCGGCGCCTTCTTACCATGACCTCGGGGCTCGAATGCGTGAACGTGCCCACAGAGGTTACACTTATGCGAATGCTAGAGAGCCCCGACTACGTTCAGTTCGCGCTCGACCTTCCCGTGACACACCTCCCGGGAACTTATTTCGACTACAATTCATGCGGCTCTCACTTGCTCGGGGCGCTGGTGGCGAATTCAACCGGAATTAGCGAGGAGGAGTTCTGCCGCAAGAGCCTCTTCGAACCTCTGGGCATAGATACCTTCTTTTGGCAACGCGACCCGCAGGGCTACTGCCACGGCTGGGGTGACTTGAGAATGAATCCGCACGACATGGCCAAAATAGGTTTTCTGATGCTCAACAAGGGTCGCTGGGACGATCGCCAGATAGTCTCCCGCAAGTACGTTCGCCAGGCTACCCGCAATCATACGAAAGACTTCGGTCCGGAAGACGGTTACGGCTATCAGTGGTGGACGTACAAGCTGGGCACCTATCACGCGGACGGCAGGGGAGGCCAGCGGATATTCGTGGCTCCCATACTCGATCTGGTGATTGTAACGACTGCGGGCAACACAGCGGAGGAGTCCGAGCGATACGAGGAGATTCTGGGCTCATTCATACTGCCGGCGATAAAAAAGAAGGGGCGAGGCTCGCTTCCGGCTAATCCCCAAGCATTTGCCTTACTCCAGGATAGAATCAAAGACGTTGCAAGACCGCCGTCACCAGAGCCTGTTCCTGCCTTGCCTCAAATAGCTCACGATGTATCCGGTAAAACCTGGCTACTGGATTCGAACCTTGTCGACTGGAAGACGCTCGAGCTCGAATTCGAGAACGGTTCAGACGAGGCTTTCGTCACCCTCACGGTAAACGACAGCGAAAACCGGTTCCCTGTAGGGCTCGACGGGATTCCGCGCATAACGACGGGCGAGAGCTTTGCCGCCGATTCGAGATATGCGGGTCAGGATGTCGCGCTCAAGGGTTTCTGGTCAGCAGATACGTTCACAATAGATTTCAGCACCCTTGGCGTTATCGAGAGGGGGACGATAGCGTTTCACTTTACCGCCGACTCAGTCGGTGTCGAGCTTTTCGAGAAGACCTTGATAGGCGCTCCGGTCATGTTTTCAGGAACACTGAAGGGGGAATGATGACCCGGAAACACTCCATCCTGTCCCTGTCAATATATTTTATACTTGCCTTCGTTATCATGTACGGACTTGTCGGTCTTGGTAAACTCGGTATCATCCAGTCCGATTCGCCCTTATTCATGGTTCTTTTCATCGTCGGATCGTGGGGACCCGCCATCGCCGCCTTGTTAGCCTTACTCATCGCAGAAAAAGGCAAGGGTGCAGGTGATCTGTTCAGGGGATGGAGCCGCTGGAAGGTCGGTATCGGTTGGTACGCTGCAGCGCTCTCCCCTTTTGCCGTAGCATTCCTTGCAGCGTTCATCTATCTTTTTATAATGAGAAAACCTGCACCAGGTCCGATGGCAGCCGCAACCGCTCCAACCATCTTCATGATGCTCCTCATGAACGTTTTAACCGGGGCTATGGGCGAGGAACCGGGCTGGCGGGCCTTTGCCACCCCAAGGTTACAGCATCATCTTGGGGCTCTTGGTGCAAGCGTCGTGCTTGGAGTAATCTGGATACTTTGGCACCTGCCCTTGTGGTTTCTCGAAGGCACTCCCCAGTACGACCTGCCGTTCGTGCCATTTGCCGTATCCTGCATTGCCGAGACCGTACTCTTAACATGGATATATAATAACACCAGAGGTAGCCTGGCAATGGCGTCCTTATTCCACTTTTCGATAAATACCTCTTCAAGCGTAATCATCGGTCTACTCGGCTGGGTGCCTATTGAGGAATTCTTCTGGATTCAGACGGTCGTTCAGGTGGTTTACGCGGTTACGGTTATCGTTTTCTTCGGTGACGGCAAGCTTTCCCGAAAACCAATGGCCGAGATGCCGTTTGAGAGGCTGAATGCAGACTGATCACGAAAGATACATGCACGAGGCGCTTACAGAGGCAGAGAGGGCTTTTACGAGAGGTGATCGGCCGATAGGCGCAGTTATCGTGCACCAGGATAAGATAATTGCCAGGGGTTCCAACGCATTCTCTACCGAAAAAAGCAACATCGAGCACGCCGAGATGCGGGCGCTGCGGGCGTGTGCCGGGTTCCTGCAGAAAAACGGTCGAGAGTGTGTCATCTACACTACGGTTGAGCCGTGCATTATGTGCCTGGGCGCCATCGTGATGTGCGAGATCCGATCCATCGTTTTCGGTATGCACGATAACTGGATCAAGTCCGGGCTGGCCATCGAGAACTTGCCGCATCTTGCAACCAGCATCGACCTTTACGAGGGTGGTGTGCTGGAAGAGGAATGCGCCCAGCTTTACAGACGATTCTCGCATAAAGAGTACGAGATGATGGTTACAGGGCTTAAGGAAAGGCATCCGTAGCAATTAATATACTCCTCCTCATTTGTTAGCCTCGTATAAAGTTAATCAGCTTGACAATTAATTTACTTTACCTATAATATTACAGATGAACCTGAATTTGCATAAAGGGGGTCAGATGAAAACGAGAAAAAGGAAGGTTCTTTTGACCGGGGCAAGTGGATCTATGGGTTACGAGGCCTTCAAGGAGTTGTGGCGGCGAAGGAACTCCTACGACATTGTGCTCCTCCTTCTCCCGGGTAAACTCGAGAAGAAAATGTTCAAAGCCTATGAGAGGGAATCAGGAATCAAGTCCATTAAAGGCAGAGGGGTTGTGCAGAGCCGAGACAGCCAACTCAAGATAGTGTACGGCGATCTTACCTCTTACCAGGATGTGGCCGAGGCGGTTTCAGGCATAGATCACGTACTTCATCCTGCTGCCCTGATCTCGCCTGCGGCCGATCATAATCCTGAACTGGCTCGCAAGGTGAACTACGGTGGTGCACTCAACATCATAAAAGCCGTCAAGGAACAGCCCCAGGGCGCAGAACGTATCAGCCTGGTCAACATCGGATCGGTGGCGTTCTACGGTGATCGTCTGCCGCCTGTTGCTCTCCTGCGTGCGGGTGATCCGCTCATGCCCTCGGTATTCGATTTCTACGCCGTATCCAAGATAGCTGCCGAACGCGCGGTAATAGAGTCCGGGATAACCCACTGGGTATCGATGCGCCAGACCTTTATTGCAATTCCTGACATAACCTCTCTCATGGATCCTATAATGTTCCACCAGCCGCTCGGCCAGCATATCGAGATGTGCACCCCACGCGACGCAGGGTTCGGCCTGGTACAGACGCTCGAGCAGCCCCTGGACTCAGATTTCTGGTGCAGGGTTTACAACCAGACCGGAGGTCCCTCGTGCCGATTCGTCTACTACAACTATCTTGAAAGAATGTTCAGGCTCCTTGGCATCGGGGACATGAGAAGATTGATGGAGCCTGGCTGGTTCTGTCTTCGCAACTTTCACGACGCATGGTATGCCGATTCCCGCATCCTCGATGGGTATCTTCATCATCAGCGTGAATCCTATGCATCCCACATCGACCAGGTCTCGGCTGCGGTACCCTGGTATATGAAGCTGGCCCGGTTTGTTCCCGCACCGGTAATAAAACAACTCTTCATTAAGCCTTTAGCGGAAAGTAAGGACGGCCCTCTTTACTGGAAAAAGCATCCTGAGGAAATGCCGCTGCGAATCAAGGCGTTCTATGGTTCAGCTAGTAACCGCTGCCAAGAGAGAAGATGGGAGGATGTTCTGGGTTCATGCCCTGCCGGATCACGAATTCTTGAGCACGGCTACGACGAGCGAAAGTCGGTTGACGATTTGAGTATGGGTGAACTGAGGAAGGCTGCCGGATTCCGAGGAGGCGAACTATTATCAAGTCATTATTCCGGAGATCGATCGTATAAGCTTCTCTGGCGATGTGCGTTCGGGCACGAGTTTTACGCAAGCGTTGCCGCGGTGCTTTTGGGCGGGCACTGGTGTCCTGAATGCGAGGCCCCGCCCTGGAACTACGACAGTATCGCCAGCAAGAATCCTTTCCTTGCCCAGGCCTATTACAACACCCACGAGAAGGAAGAAAACAACTTCTACTCGGAAGCGGGTTGTCTTCAGGAAATGCTTTGAGATAAGCGGGTGAAATCACAGGAATCTGTTGACAACTAATCGTGCAAAGTTAGTATTACATTAATGTTGGTTCCGTTTAAGCAAGATTCGAGACAACGTCTTTGGAATGAAAGGCAGTTGGATTTTTTAAAAATGATCGAGAACTGGAACATACCCTCCTTGAAAAACGTCTTTACTTGTTGCCTATGCAAGAGTTAGGTTACTAGGCTGTAAGCTGTTCACAACACGACGTAAAATACAGTAAAGGAGAAGTGATGTCTGACTCACGAGGCAGGAATGAGACGAGTTTCAAGGAACCCGGACGTTTGCTGGTGCTATTTGAATCCACCATTGCCAGAGTGTTGACTTCCCACTTGTACCGTAATTATGTAGAGAGCCTTAACCTTAAAGGCTCCGAGCGGGTATTGGATTTCGGTCCCGGTGCTGCAGGTTGTTCGCTCCATATCGCCAGAAGGCTTCAGGAAGGCAGCGGTCGGCTTACCTGCGTTGACATCTCGGAAAGATGGATGAATGTCCTTATGCGTAATCTTAAAGGATTCAACAATGTGGATTTCAAACTGGGTCAGTTACACTCTCTCGACATACCCGAGGAGTCCTTCGACATGGTTGTAACCCATTTCGTGATTCACGACATTCCGGATAGGCAAAGACAAAAGGTTGTCAGATGTCTGGCCGAAAAATTAAAACCGAACGGAAGGTTCTTTATCAGGGAACCCATGAACCCCGGTCACGGGATTCCTGCAGAGGTGGTTCAGGCCTTGATGGGCGCTGCAGGCCTTAAAGAACTTTCACTTAAAAAGGACAAACACCCAATGGCCGGCCTTTACATGGAAGGGGTGTATGAAAAAAGAGCGTGAAACCTTGACTGGGTATCGTACGTCAGAAACCGCAAAACCCCGTAACACCATCAGGAGGTTTTCTGCAGATCCCTGTAATTAAACACGGAGGAGATAATTTATGGAAGACACAAAATCAATAATAATAATAGGCGGAGGCATCGCCGGACTCTCTGCCGGCTGCTACGCCCGCATGAATGGATATGAAACCATCATCTTCGAGATGCACGATAAGCCCGGAGGTCTATGCGCTGCATGGAAACGCAAAGGATATACTTTTGACGGATGCGTTCACTGGCTTATGGGAGCAACGGAAAAATCGCCCTTCCACGAGTTCTGGCAGGAATTGGGCGCTATCCAGGGACGAAAGATGTTCAACTATGATGAGCTCTTGCGCTACGAGAGCGCCGAAGGCAAGCAGTTCATCCTCTACACCGATATCGCAAGACTCGAGCGACACATGCTGGAAATAGCGCCCGAGGATGCAAAGCTAATCAAGGATTTCATCAAGGCTACCCGCTCGTGTCTCGGTTTGCAAATGCCCGCTGATAAGCCGCCGGAGCTTTATACGACAGCCGACGGTTTCAAACTCATGTTCAAGATGCTTCCTAAAATGAGTTTCATGAAAAAGTGGTCTGCTATGAGTTTTGCCGAATTCGCCTCTCGCTTCCGCAATCCGTTCATGCGTGAAGCTATAAACAATATCTGGTATCCTGAGATGCCCGTGTTTTCACTATTGTTTACCATGGCAAGCCTCTATGATAAGTCTTCAGCCTATCCTATAGGTGGTTCCCTGCCCTTTGCCCGGGCAATCGAAAAGAGATATCTCGATCTGGGAGGCAAGATAGAGTATAAGAAGAAAGTCTCTAAGATCATTATTGAAGATAACACAGCAAAGGGAGTGGTACTCGAAGACAGCTCAGAACACCGTGCCGATTTCGTTATCTCGGCTGCGGACGGACACGCAACTATATTCGATATGCTCGAAGGCCGCTATGTGGATGATAAAATCCGCTCGTATTACGATACATGGCCCCTGTTCCCGCCGTCCATCCAGGTTTCCTTCGGTGTATCGAAGACGTTTGATGACGCCCCGCACTGGGTTAACGCCGCACTTAAGGAGCCAATGATGATAGGCGGGAAGGAGCAGAAGATTATGACCTTCTTCTTCTACAACTTCGACCCCACACTCGCGCCGGAAGGAAAGACGGCGGTGGTCGCTTTCTTTCCCTCGGATTATGACTACTGGGTTGAACTCTACAAGAATCCCAAAAGATACAAGACTGAGAAGGAAAAGGTCGCGGATCAAATCGTGAAGATTCTTGATGCCAGGTTTCCCGGCGCAGCGGCAAAGATCCGGGTGCGGGACATAGCCACGCCGGTAACCTATAACCGCTACACCGGCAACTGGCAAGGCTCCTACGAGGGCTGGCTGCCGACGACCGTCAACTTCCATGCGCGAATCTCAAAAACCCTTCCGGGTCTCGAAAACTTCTGGATGATAGGTCAGTGGATTCAACCAGGTGGTGGTCTGCCCACAGGTGCGATGACCGGTCGTCACGTGATTCAGATTATTTGCCACCAGGATGGCAAGGAGTTCCGAACCTCGAGGCCCGGATAGAAATCACCCAGGGAGCGAAAAGGAGTACTGATGACAGAAGAAAGGGAAAAACGATCAATCGGTGAGGAGTTCGAGGTTGTAGGTTCCGAACTCGTCGAGTTAGTAAAAAAACTCCTGCGTGAGGGCAATATAAGGCGCATCATAATCCGCAACGAGAAGGGCGAGGTCTTGATGGAACTACCCCTTACAGCAGGGGTGGCGATTGGGGGCGTACTCACCGTATTCGCTCCAATCCTCGTCGCAATTGGTGCGATGGCGGCCATTCTATCAAGCGTAAAGGTCGAGGTAATAAGAACCGAAGATAAGCCATAAACTCAAGAGGCAAGATGAAAGAGAATACGATCTACAAGAGTCCGGAAGGCGAGGCCCAGATCCTCAGGCTCTACGATAAGGCTCTTGCAAACCTCGGGATAGCTTACGAGGACAAATACGTTGATACCCGTTTCGGCAAAACCCACTTTGTGGTCTGCGGTAGAGCCGATGCCCCTGCGCTGCTTCTGTTTCACGGGGGCAACTCGACCACGCCGCATGGGTTAAAGTGGTTCTTTAAGAGCCTTGCGGATAAATACAGGATTTTTGCACCGGACACCATCGGGCATCCCGGGAAAAGCGCACAGGTAAGGCTCAATCCACGCGATGCAAGTTACGGCGAGTGGGCATCGGATATCATTAGTGAACTAAAAACAGGTCCGCTTCCCGTTATAGGACCCTCCTATGGAGGAGGCATCCTGATAAGGCTCGCCGCATATGATCCTGCTAAGATATCGAAGGCGGTACTGGTTGTGCCTTCGGGTCTGGTCTTGGGTTCGGCGTTCAGGATGGTTTTCGAGGTGATGCTTCCGGTGCTGGCTTTTCGCAGGAATCCGACGCGAGAAAAACTACTCGCCGCGTGCTCCTCGTGGGGACCTGAACTTGATGATGAAGACCTGGAGTTGATAGGTGCCGTATTCAAGCATCTAAAGATCGAGTCCAGTTTCCCGAAACTGGCAACGAAGAAGGAACTGGAGCGCTTTACTGCCCCGACATTGGTGATAGCTGCAGAAGATGACATCTTCTTCCCCGGAAAGAGGGTTATCGAGCGTGCACGGAAGGTGATTCCGAATCTCACAGGTCAATTGCTTCTCGATAGCATTCATTTTATGCCATCGGAGAAGGCAAAGACAGCGGTAGCAAAAATCGTAGAATTTCTGGAGGAAGAAGATGCCACAACTGGTTAAGGGCGGAAAGCACGTCTTCGGATGGTCTCAGGTTTCAAAGGACGGCAGGATTTGCATCCCCCCCGAGGCTTATGCAGAGTACAACCTTTCCGGATGCGATAAGGTGATTCTCATGTCGGGCAGCGAGCGTTCGGGCGGATTCGGCCTGACCACTGTCGATAGACTTAAAGACTCTGCAATAGGTCAGGTTTTAGAGGAGCTTCCGGAGGTCGCATCTTACAGGATTTCCGAGGGTGATTCGCTTCGAAAGGGTGAGCGGATATACTGCTGGATAAGCTTGGACTCAGAAGGTCGGTTTACAGTTCGGCAGGATACCCTGAGAGCCTACGGAATAGAGCCCGGGCAAAAGGTACTCGTAGCCAGGGGAAGCGGACTTGCATTAGGTTTCCTAGCTCGAGGACCTATCTTTGAGGAAGCAGAAAAGCATTCTGAATTAGAAGTGTTCTAGAAAGGATGGATTGTGAAAAACGCGGATGAAGCAAGGAAGATTTTCGAGGCCGATTTCAACTGTGCTCAGGCTGTCTTGGCAACTTACGCTCCCGGGCTGGGTCTTGACAAGGAGCAGGCTCTCAAGATAGCTTCCGGTTTCGGGGGCGGGATGGGAAGGATGGGCGAGGTGTGCGGCGCCGTTGCAGGGGCTTTCATGGCGATCGGTCTCAAGTACGGGATGTCGAACGTCGACGAAAAGTCCGCAAAGGAAAAAACATACGATCTGGTTAAGGAGTTTTCAGCCAGGTTCACGGAACTTCACGGTTCAATTATCTGCCGCGATCTGATCGGCTGCGACATAAGCACGCCGGAGGGCAGGGATAAGGCTCAAGACCAGGGTGTTTTCGACGACCTATGTCCGAAGCTCGTTTACGACGCTGCGCAGATACTTGAGAAAATTCTCTAGCTTGTAACAATTCCATACCGGTTACGTCCTCACTTGAAATTAACTATGGAGGATTTCGTGCGAAGAGCGCTTCTTGTAATGTCTGTATTTTGTGGACTGATGTTAGCCGTTGAACAAAGCTTCCCTATCGTAATATCGGGCAGCAACCACTCCAACGCCCTGCCCTTGAGTAATATACTCAGAATCTCGCCTTTATACCCTGGTGCTACCATCGGTACGGAGTTCGTCTGGGCTGAAGGCAAAGCCGGACGGTTGTTCCAGACCGGAAATCTGGGTGGATTTGTGAATGCCTCAACCGGCTCAGGGCTGTTTGCAGAATCCGAGTTCGCTTACCGTTGCACGGCGAGCTTCGGTCTTTTCGCCGAAACTTCACTGGGTCTGGGGTATCTGCATGTGTTCCATCCTCGAGAGATTCTCAGGCAAAACGACGAAGGAGTATACGAAAAAGCCGCCGATTGGGGCAAGCCTTGCGGCATGCTCTCACTCTGCATAGGAGCGGGTTATGATTTCGCGAAAAAGACCAGACTCCCGATCGCACCGTTCATCAGGTACCAGTTTTTTGTACAAACGCCCTACTTCGAGGTTCTCCCCATAGGAATGCAGTCGCTGCTCCATCTCGGCGTGAGAATTAACTGGAGGCAGGGATGAAGTTTAAGGATAGACTCATACCATTGGCACCTCTCCTCTGCGTGGTTATCGGATCAGGTTGTGTTATCGATCACGAAATCCCGATGAGTGAAGTCGAATGCAGCCTCGACTTCTCGTCTCACCCCAGGAATAACACCTACCAGGCTGTCGTAGACAAATACGTTGATGAGGGACTTCCAGGACTCGTGGTTTTGGTCAACACACCCGACGACGGGCTTTGGATAGGTGCCGCTGGTTTTGCCGACATCGAAAACCAGATCCCGATGAATCCACGTCATCTCCATCACGGTGCGAGCGTTGCCAAGACCTATACATCGGTAGTCGTGTTCCAGCTCGCAGAGGAGGGTAAAATCGACCTCGATGAACCGATTTCAACCTATCTTCCGCCATCCGTAACGGATTCTGTCACAAACGGCTCGAGGATAACCGTAGGAGAGCTTCTCAACCACACCTCAGGCATTCCGGACGTGTTCGGAATCGAGTTCATAATGGATGCATTCAACGATCCATTCAAAGAGCGGGACACCTACGATCTCCTTTCATACGTCTACGGACAGCCCGCCGCGTTTGAACCTGGAACCGGCTACGTCTATTCGGACGCCAACTACATACTCCTGTCTCTCATAATCGACCGCCTCGAAGGAGACCATAAAGTCGAATTCAACGAAAGGATATTCGTTCCACTCTCCCTCAATAATACGCTCTACCACAACGGTGATTACCCCGAACCCCAGGGACTGGTCAACTCTTACTGGGACCGCTACTCCGACGGGAATATAGAAAACTATTCCGACTTTCAGATATATTTGACTGAACTGATCCCGGGCTCCGACGGAGTAATAGCCGATGCGCAGGATTTCGCAAGCTTCATCCAGGCGGTAGGAAAATCGCGGATAGTTTCCGATTCATCACTCGCCCTCATGACCGACTGGGTGCCGTTTCTCGATTCCGATTCCCTCTACGGATACGGCATGGGCCTGGCCTCCGTAAAGTCTGAATACGGCACATGGATAGGACATTCGGGTTCCCACATAGGTTCGGCAGCGATGGTTTACTACCTTCCCGAGGAGGATATAACCGTCGTGACATTAACAAACACCGGTTCCTTCTTCTCCTATACGATTCAGAAGCTGTTCTACTACGACCTCTGGAACGAAATTGAGAAGGCGGTGTTTGAGGATTAGCTTTCTTAGTTGAGGAAAAAACGTAAAAAAGGCGGATGAAGCAAAGAAGATTTTTGATAGTGGCTTCAACTGCGCTCAATCTTTGTTCGCTGTATTCGCTCCGGGGATAGAGCTGGAAAAAGAAGAGACATTAAAGATAGCATCCGGTTTTTCGTGGAGGGATAGCCGGACTCGGCGATGTCTGTGGAGCGGTGGTTGCCTCGATCATGGTGATTGATTTATGTTACGGACGATTTAAGTCCGATGATTAACGTGCAAGGGATAGGACCTATATTAAGTTTGCAATAAATTTACCTAAGATCATGGAACCCTAATCTGCCGCGATCTGATCGGCTGCGACATAAGCAATCCGGAGGTCAGGGATAAGGCTCAAGACCAGGGTGTTTTCGACGAGCTTTGTCCGAAGTTAGTCCACGACGCAGCGAAGATACTTGAGAAAATTCTCTAGCTTGTAACAATTCTGGTTGCCTGGCGTCTTTCTTGATAATTAACTATGGAGGACCATGTGCGAAAGATACAAGTAGTAGTATTTTTATGCTGCGCTGTTGCAGCGTTCGCCGAACAGTCATTCCCCTTGGTGATTTCGGGATGCAATCACTCCATCGCGCTGCCGTTCGGGAAACCATTCAGGATGGACCCCCTCTACCCCGGGTTGTCCGCCGGCACCGAATACGTATACAAAGAAGGTAACTGGGGTCAGATTCACCAGACCGGCAATCTGGGTTTCTATGTCAATACGGTTACGGGAACAGGAATATTTCTTCAGACGGATTTCGGCTACAGGTATACAGCTCCGTTCGGGCTCTTTGGCGAGGCGTCGGTGGGCGCGGGATACATGCACCAGTTCAGCCCAAGACAAGGGTTTGAGCTGGATTCCAACGGTGAGTACGTTGAAGCCTTGGATTACGGCAGGCCCGGAGCCACCCTTGGATTCGGCACGGCCCTGGGTTTCGAGATAGGCAAGATACTGCATCTGCGCGGCCCGGTTGCGCCCTTTATCCGCTACCAGTGGTTTATCCAGGTGCCCTATCTGCCGGACCTTGAAGCCGGTCCCCAGTCACTTCTGCACGCAGGTGTTCGCTTCAGCTTCTGGGGGACGTAATGCGGCGTTTATTGAGCCTTGCAACCATCCTTTTTATAGCCGCAGCATCGTGCACATACGAGGAGTTCGAACGCCCCGACAGCAATATCTCCTGTAATATGGACTTTTCCAGCCATCCCAAGGACTCGCTCTACCAATCCATCGTCGACAAGTACGTAAACCAGGGGATTGCCGGTCTTTCCGTACTGGTAAGGGACACTGTGGAAGGCTTATGGATAGGCTGCGGGGGGTACGCCGATCTGGAAGACGGGATCCAGATGAATCCCAAACACGTGCACTACATATCCAGCATAACCAAGTCCTACACCGCCACCGAGATAATGCTTCTTCGAGAGGAAGGCCTGATCGATCTGGACGCGAAAATCGACGCCTATCTACCGGCGCGAATCACCGACAAACTGCCTAACGGGCATACCGTAACCGTAAGTCAGCTTCTAAGGCACACCTCGGGCATCCCCGATTACATAGACCTTTTCCTAGTAGACGTATTCAACGACTACAAGAAACCCCTCACAGCCGAAGAGTTGTTGGAATACGTATACAAGGTCGATGCCTGGTTCGAGCCGGGGACCAACCACTCCTACTCCAACACCAATTATGTACTTCTTTCCCTTATCGTAGACAGTCTTGCCGGAGATCACTCCAGGTATTTGCAGGAACGGATCCTTGACCGGCTCAGCTTGACCGAGACCTACTATAAGAATCACCCCGATTTTCAATGGCCCCCAGGTCTGGTCAACTCCTATTCAGAGTTCTACAATCCGGGTAGGATCGTCAACCTCTCCGACGCGCAGAACTACATCTCGGCAAATTCCTACGGAGACGGCGGAATCCGGACCACGGTAGAAGACCTGGCAGAATTCTTCGAAGCACTGTTTACAGGCGAGATAGTGAACCAATCATCATTGGATCAAATGCTTACCCGGCTGCACGATGCAGACCCAAAGTTGTCGGGCTCCGATGACTGGGACTACGGCCTGGGTATCATGATCAGGAATACCGACTACGGCGTTTCAGTGGGTCATGCCGGCGGGCTGATTGCCAACCAGGCGGATGTCCGGTACTTTCCAGAAAGCGAGGTGACAATAGTTATCTGCTACAACGTGTTCGGCAATTTTATGTGGGATCTAGACGAGGAGTTCAAGGCCGAGCTTTTTGCCGCGGTGTTTGAGGGGTAGTTAATGGGTAAATTAATCCCGATTGCAGCTATTCTCGCTTTCGTCTTGACTTCGTGTACTTACGAAGTTGAGCGCCCGTCTTCCGCGATCGACTGCTACATGGACTTCTCCGATCACCCTAGGGATTCCATCTACCAGAGAATCGTAGATGAGTATGTGGTCAAAGGTCTGCCAGGTCTGGTGGTACTCATCCGCACCCCTGAAGACGGCTTATGGATTGGCTGCGCCGGGTACGCAAACATCGAGGATGGGGTCGAGATGAATCCTTGTCACCTTCATCACTCGGCAAGCGTCGCCAAGACCTACGGAGCAGCCCTCGCTCTTCGTCTGGTCGAAGAGGGAAAACTCAACCTTGACGCTAAAATATCCAACTGTCTCCCTTCCAGGATTACCGACAATTTACCGAACGGGAAAAAAGTTACCGTACGACAATTACTGAACCACACATCAGGCATTCCCGAATACAACAAGGATGTCTTTTACATGATCGACATATTCAACGACGTAACACGGGAGTTTACCCGCGAGGAGCTTCTGGAATACGTTTATGGGAAACCCGCGCTCTTTGAACCCGGTGAAGGCTGGGAATATGCCAACACCAACTATCTCCTCCTCGGGCTAATAATGGACTCCGTGACCGGCGACCATGTAAAGGCCATGCAGGAGTTCGTAATCGACCCCCTGGACATTGAGAATACCTACTACTACAACAATCCTTGCCCGCCTGGCGTGGTTAACAGCTACTGGGACCGCTATGGAAACGGCAAGCTCGAGAATAATTCAGACTGGCAGCTTCACTTCGGAACAGCCGACGTACTTCCTGCCGACGGGATAATCGCCTCGGCTCTCGACTACGCTACTTTCTTCGAGGCGGTCTGCCGCGACAGTTTCCTGTCGTCGGAATCCTTTGAGGCGATGACCGGGTTTGTAGGTATTCCGGAGAACCCGGATGCACGCTACGGCTTGGGGCTTACTGAGAACCGAACCGAATACGGCACCTGGATCGGGCACTCAGGTTCGACCCTGGGTTCCGCAGGGATGGTGCAGTATATGCCGGAAAAGGACATAACCATCGTGATGTATACCAACGTCGGCACTTTCTTCTCGACCCCGTTTGCCAAGATGTTCTACGATGATCTTCGAGAAGAAATCCTTGCGGCTGTATTTGAAGGAGAGTAGTTTGTGAGAAGATTGATACCGTTTGCTTTTTTGCCGATAGCGTTAGCTTTTTCTATCTCATGTATTGTTGAGGAGGTCGAACGTCCAGAAATCCATATCTCCTGCGATATGGATTTCTCCTCCCATCCCAAAAACGAGTTGTACCAGTCGGTAATTGACGAGTATATAGCTAAAGGTATTCCCGGCCTTGTCGTCCTTATCCGTACACCGGAGCAAGATAGCTTATGGATAGGTAGTGGAGGTTACGCCTCCATCGAAGACGATATCCCTGTCAATCCTTGCCACCGGTTCCACGCGGCGTCGGTGACCAAGCCCTACATGTCCGCTGTAGTACTCATGCTGGCAGAGGAGGGTTTGATCGACCTTGACGCGAAGATATCGACCTATCTTCCGACATCGATGTGCGACAGGCTGGGCAACGGAAACGAAGCCTCGGTGCGCCAGCTAGCCAACCAAACCTCAGGGATCCTCGACTTCAACGACGAAACCGCGAACATGGTGGATCTGTTCAACGATCCTACCCGGATATCGACTATTGAAGACAACTTCTCATACATCTACGGCAAACCAGGGCTTTTCGAGCCGGGTACTGACTGGTCTTACTCCGACGTAAACTACATCCTCCTGGCGCTCATCGTCGACGAGGTAACGGGCAGTCACGTGGACGAGTTCTATTCGAGGATCATCGACCCCCTGGGGCTTGAGAATACCTTTTACCACAAATCCCCCTATCCCGAACCGCAAGGCCTGGTAAATTCATACTGGGACCAGTTTGGTAACTCGCGACTGACAAATGTATCCGATATCCAGAAGGCGTTCTGCCGGGAGGATATAGGCTGCGCCGGCTTGATTGCGTCAGTATACGATTACTGCGTGTTCCTGGAGGCGTTGCGCAAAGGAGAACTTCTTTCCGATGGCGCCTATGCCGAGATGACCGACTGGTTCGATACCGGACGCGACTACTCCTACGGATTAGGGCTATATATGTATCCTACGGACTATAGATAATATATCGGACACGAAGGGGTCACCATGGGCGGGGGATCGGGGATATACTACTTCCCTGAATCAGACGTGACTATTGTGGTATGCACCAATCTCGCCGCCGTATTTTCTTCACCCCCGCTGAAGGCTTACGACGAATTCAAGCTCGAGCTTCTTGAGCGGGTGATGGAGAACCTGTAGTCTAAAGGTCTGTAAACTTTCTCCGAATATCTCGAACTCAGGGAGGTATCGCTGGCCCCGGAGATAATGTACGCATTGTTCTTGCTTAAAGACTAGACAACACCGATTTAGTCCCTGTTAACCATCCATCTTTTTACTTCGTCTAAATAATAAAAGGCATTGGTTGACATATCCCCGAATGCCGGGTATGATAGCTAGTCCCTTGGTAGAGCCTTCAAAGGTATGGGACTTGCATTAGGAAGTGATTTTTATTGGTAATTGAACCTTCATAAGTCGAAGGAGCGGTAGGAATGAATAAAAGATGGATAGCAATCTTCGTTTTGCTTTCGCTATTTAGCCTCTCCCCTGCCCTGGCAGAGGAGGAATATAACAACCCCAAGACGATCGAGAATGATTCGATGTTCATCGATCCTTCAACCATTGATCCTTTTGCTGAAGGTGCAGGTTCCTTTCTTGATGCCGATCTCATGGAATACGCCAAGAAGGCCTACGAGTCTTACGAGGAAGGTGATTACTTAAAATCGGCGCAGTATTACCTCGCGCTCCTGCACTACAACGTCAACGAAACGGTTGCTGTATACAATCTCGCCTGCTGTTACGGTCTTCTTGGTAAGGATACGTTGGCTGCTCGCTATCTTGCACGGGCTTACAAGTCAGGCTTTACCGATATACAACATATCCTTCAGGACCCTGATTTCGACGGCGTTCGGGAGAGCGCTGTGTTCTCGGCAATCCTGGACAGTATCGTCTCTCATGCTGAAGAAAAGCAGAAGGTAATGGGCGATGTAACCTACAATAACGCCTCAGTTTACATCAAGTGCCGTGTCCTATTACCTTCCGATTACGATTCAACCAGAAGCTATCCTTTGGTTGTCGGGCTTCACGGATGGGGCTCCAGCTCCGACGGGTTCATCCGACTCTGGGAACTCTTCGGTGAACCCGAGTTCATATACGCTTCTCCCCAGGCACCTTACGCTTTCCCTGTCGGCGGCGAGTTGGGATTCAGTTGGGAAGAGTGGATTCCTGAGGATAAGGAACTTGCTGCAGAGGCTAGACTTCAGTCTGAGGCCTACGTTATGAACGCGGTTACAGGTCTTGAAGCCCGGCACAAGATTGACAAGGTTTATCTAATGGGATTCTCGCAAGGGGGAAATTTCACATATTCGGTGGGGATCAAAAATCACGAAGCCTTCGATGGTATCATATCTCTTGGAGGATGGCTGGATACTGAATGGGTAGGTGAGGAAGCCCTGGAAGAGGGAAAGGATTTAGCGGTTTTCATCGGTCACGCCAAAGACGACAAAAGGGTGGCCTTCAAGTCGGCAAAAGAAGCAAGAAAGATCCTTGAAAAATTGGGCTACAACGTAACTTTCTACGCCTTCGAGGGCGGCCACTCGGTTCCTGCAGAGGAAGCCGAAGCGATGATCAAGTGGATCGAGGAACGATAGTCTATTACGGCTTTCACTATTGGTAAAGGGGAAACCGGTTAAATATCCACAAAGTGTTGGTCGGAGTTAGTCCGATCTTTTTTTGGCTTCGCCAAAAAAAGGAGAAAAAAAATGGATGCATTTGAAGCGATAAACACGCGCAGAAGTATCAGGGCATTCCAAGACAGGGAAGTACCTCTCGACGCTATTCGGAAAATCCTTGAGGCTGGTATGAAAGCGCCCTCAGGCGGAAATCGACAACCCTGGCGGTTCGTCGTGGTCACGGATAAGAAAAAGATAAAACACTTCGATCCGTACGGAAGACAGCCGTGGGTAGAAAATGCTCCTGCCGTAATCGTTGCCTGCGCCGATCCCCACGATACCTGGGAACGCTACGATGAGGATGAAAGATGCTATATACTGGATACCTCTGCGGCTATCCAGAACATGCTACTCGCTATCCACGCATCAGGTCTGGGTGGAGTATGGATCCTTACATTCAGCAAGCGCGAGGTCCGCAAGCAGCTTGCCATCCCTCTGCACTGGGAGATCGTATCGATTATTCCGTTCGGGTATTACAAAGAGGACGGCACGGTCAAGTTCAGGGATAAGCTCACGAGCAACTCCGAAACCAGACCGCGTAAACCCCTGTCCGATGTGTCATTTCTTAACGACGCACGGACACCGTTCAAGGCGTGATGAGAGAAGAGGTTAGTTTTCGTCGGGCAACTCGGAAAGATGTCGGGGTCCTTGTCCGCTTCAGAATAGAATTTCTTAACGAATTGATGGGGATTACCGATAAGAAGATCCAGGCTCCGAGAAAGAAAATACATAACTACTTCTCCGAGGCCATGGACGGAGGCGATTTCATTGCCTGGCTGGCTCAGATTGATGGAGCGGTCGTCGCTACGAGCGGGATGGTCATCTGGCAGATGCCGCCCAAATACGGAATCGCAAACGGAAAGCAAGGCTACATACTCAACATGTACACCTTACCTTGGGCAAGAAGAAGAGGGATATGCACCGTACTTCTTCAGAGGCTTATTTCAGATGCCCACACCCTCGGAATAAAATACCTGCACCTGCACGCATCAGACGACGGCATCGGCATTTACAGGAAAGCTGGGTTCAGGGAACCTTCCTGGCCTGAGTTGGAGCTAACACTCGGTGATGCTGAGCCTTAAAGCCAGGATAAACGTATAGCCTAACCGGATGCCTTTTACTCCTTATCACGTAGGACCTGCTGCATTGACAGGGGTCGGATTGCGGAAACTCTTTCATATCCCTGCACTGATCGCAGGGTCGGTCATCGTGGATTTGGAGCCTTTTGTCGTGCTCGTGTTCAGACTCGACTATCCCCTGCACGGTTTTTTCCATACATTTCTGGGAGGTGCACTTGCCGCTTTAGGAATCTCGGTACCGATATGGCTACTGAGAAAACCCATCGGCAGGCTCATGGCATGGCTGAGGCTCGAACAGAAGCAGGGATTCTGGTTTATCTTATGGAGCGCCTGTTTCGGGATGGTGACGCACATCATTATGGATTCGCTGTTCCATGCCGACCTGAGGCCGTTCTTTCCTTTCAATATAAATCCCTTTTACGGACACGTATCCTCCCGAGCGATACATCTGTTCTGTATAGCTTCATTTGTTGCCGCAGGAGTAATCTACCTTGTTGGGTTTCTTACGGCAAGAAAGAAAAAGTCCTCAGATGAAGTAACTAAAAGTTGATGAATTGCTGAATCCCTGTATCCCCATTCAATCAACAACAAAGAATAGAACGGTGATAAAAGTCCAATCGTCGATGATTATGAACGTGGATATCGGAAGGTCACGCGACTTTTTACTAAAATCTTCCTGGATAAAAGGCGCTTCTGGATCGCGACCGTTCACTCGGCTTTGAGAGCGGTTTAATGTATGCTATGTTTCTTTTACCCACCGATAGATGGGAAACTTCTTCCTGAATCCTACCTTTTCGTAGAATTTCAATCCTGAGTCCATGTGGGCAACCTTGGCTCCAAGGTCGCGCAGCCTTCGGAGTCCCTCGATAACTATCTCCCGGCCCATGCCCAGTTGGATGGCGCCTACCGGTTCCAGCGTCCCTATCCTATTGAACTCGTCGAACCATGCGATGGTGCATGCCACCCACTTGCCGTCCGGACGCTCTATTACGATATCCAGCTCCTTGCGGTAGTCGGGAGCCGCCTGCAACTGTTTGTAAGAATACGCCGTAGCCCAGTCATTTGGGTCAGGGTGGTTGAATGATAGTCCTACCACTTCCCTTCGTTTCTCGATGTCGTTGTTTTCGGCCATGGTTACGAACCTGTAGCCATCTGGAAGCTTTGATTCCGGGATATCAGCTAAATCGAACTCCATGTAGTTTAAGCAGGGCTTGGCGTCCCGATGAAAACCACTCGCACCGACCGCGTCCTGGAGCGCCTTATCATACTCACCGACATATATCCGTGTCATGTTTTTGCCGATAAACGTCTTCTCCGCGTATTCAAGCATCTCAGCTAAGAGGCTTTCGTGATCCGGACTGCGCTGCAGAAACGCCTGACCGAACGCGGGATGCCAGGGTATGTACTCATCAGGACAGACCACACCTGCTATCTCGCCATCATCAGTCTCCCACACACCGATCGACGATTCCCAGAACCTTACCGCCTCCTCGCTCTTCTTGCCTGTAGTATCCGGTATCTTCTCCTCCCTCTCACCCAGGCCCCAGGCTCCGATCATTGGCGCGCAGAAATACCGGGCGTAGTTCCAGCGAACCATATCCCAGTTAACCGGGTGTTCAAATGCATTGTAGTTAGCAACCAGGAAATCCCTGATTTTGAGGAAATCATCGGATATATATTTGCGAAACCTTATGCCCATATGTCATAATACCATCCTTGAACTCAAAGTCAATTTTCTCTAACCACAAGGATCACAAAAGACACGATTTGTCAATTACTCGAAACTATCTCTGTACGCTCTGTGCGCTTTATGTGCACTGTGGTTAAAAACCCTTGACAACGAGTAACGCGCCTGTATACTTTTGTTTATAAACTTGATTAGGAGGCAATCTGTGAAGCCAAAAATCGTAGACAAAAAGAGGATAACGCTCGTCGGAGTGGATTTCTTCGGGAACCCTTACGAGAAAGCCGCCGGATGGTCCGAACAAAACGCCATCGGGGAGTTGTGGAAACGGATCACGCGATTCACCGAAAAGAACAAGGACTCCATCAAGAACCTGGTTTCAGAATCCGGGTACGAACTGTGGATAGACTTTGAGGAGGAGAAAGAATCCGGCAATAAGTACATCTTTACAGGCCTTGAGGTTTCAAGATTGGAGGATACGCCGCTCGAACTCGTCGCAAAGGTTCTGCCCGAAACGCGCTACGCCGTATTTACGTTCAAGATGGAAGAGATAAAATCCGACTGGTCGAAAACCCAAGAAATCTGGAGCAAATGGCTGCCTGAGCAAGGGCTTGAGCCTTCGTTCGACTACATGATAGAGTACTACGACACCGAACGCTTCAAGGGCATGGATGACCCGGAATCGGAACTCGATTTCATGGTTCCGATCGAGTGAGGGAGTTTAAAACTAAAGATTGGGACAGACTATAACAAACTGGACAATTCCTACCGTGTAATCACATGGAAGGATGTGACGGTTAAGGTGATTTTTAATTCGAGACCGCTGACTACTCGAAATTATCTCTGTGTCCTCTTGGAGGCAACTTCGTTTAACACTCCCTTTTTACGTAAAAACCACTCAACCCGTGAAGTTCGCAAGGCGAACTTCCAAAAGCTCCGCCGAAGGCGGAGATTAACTCGTATGCAACCTGCGCCTGCAGCTCGTGTGGTCTCTGTGGTTAAAAAACTTGACAACGAACACAGCATCTGTAGACTTTTGTCTACAAAGGAGGCTTTATGGCAAAGGTAATCTCGATTTGTGGCCTAGACTGCGCCGAGTGCCCGGCTTATCTGGCTTACGTGAACGATGACGACGAACTGAGGGCTGAGACCGCCAAGAAGTGGTCAAAGGCTTACGCTCATTCCTTTAAACCGGAGGATGTAAACTGTGTGAACTGCCTGAAGCTTGAAGGTCCTCATATCGGACACTGCTCGGAGTGCGAGATTCGCGCCTGCGGTATGAAGAAAGGCGTAGCTAACTGCGCCCTTTGTGATGAGTACGCCTGCGAGAAGCTTGTCAAGTTCTTCGAGATGTGTCCATCTGCTAAAGAGATACTGGATGAGATAAGGGCAACTCATTAGGAACCAAGCAAGTGTCGAAGATTATCGCCTTTTGCGGCATGAACTGTGCGGAGTGTCCGGCCTACCTGGCGCACGTAAACGACGATGACGATTTGCGCGAAAAAACAGCCGAAGAGTGGTCGCAGATGTTCCAAGGCACGTTCAAGCCGGAGGATATCAATTGTGCAGGCTGTGTATCGACAAAGGGAGTACACGTCCGATACTGCGGTGAATGTCCTGTCCGTCTGTGCGGAATTCAAAAAGGAGTAGAAAACTGCGCTCACTGCGACGAGTATCCGTGCGAAAAGCTTACCAAACACTTCGACAAGGTCGCCCCGGGTGCCAAAAAGACCCTTGATGAGATACGAAAAAACCTGAAATAACTGGAGGAATCGTGAACAAGATCATCGCTTTCTGCGGCCTGGAATGCTCCGCCTGTCCGGGCTACATCGCAACAAAGAACGACGATGACGAGGCGCGAGCAAAGATCGCGGTGGAGTGGTCAAAGGCATACAACGCCGACATAAAACCCGAATACGTCAACTGTGACGGATGCACTATGGAAGGCAGACACATCGGCTACTGTGATGAGTGCGGGGTACGCAAGTGCGCATCGGCAAGGGACGTCGAAAACTGCGCGCACTGTGAGAATTACCCTTGCGAAGTCCTTGAGGCCTTTCTCAAGATGGCTCCGCGCGCGAAGGCTAATCTCGAAGAGATAAGAAAAAATCTTTGAATCGTGGACGATCTTACCGGCTACTGCGGGCTTTACTGCGGGGCCTGCAGCTTCAAGGTTGCCTTTGACGAACAAGACCACAGCCATCTTGAGAATCTTCCCCCGCGATTGAGTAAGTACGCCGAGGCCCCTCCCCGGTTCTGCCCGGGCTGCAGGAACCCCAAAAGCCTTTGTACGGAATGCGGGATTCGTGACTGCGCACGCGAGCGCTCTCTGGATCACTGCGGGATTTGCAGCGAATTTCCCTGTTCACGGATACTTGCGTTCGCGGGTGACGGTCTGCCGCACCATGCAGATGTCACGAAAAATCTTGAACTTCTCAAGGAGATTGGCGAGGAGAAATGGCTGAATAAACAGAGGGAGCGCTGGACGTGCTCGTGCGGAGCCAAGCGAAGCTGGTATCTCAAAAAATGCCCGAAATGCGGGAAAAAGTTCGACGATTGATTTTTGAAATAATCCCGCCGTGGATCGGTATCAGAAAGAAAGGCTCGGTTAACGGTGCGCTCATGCATACACATCCACAGGTCGCCGGGATGCAGTATGAAGAAAATGAACTTTCGTCTTAAACGCTATCACAAGGATTTCGAGCACTCCTACGCATTCGGTGTTACATCCACCCTGGAACTGCTCGAGGCAAGGCCGAATAACGTACTCAGGATCGTGCTGGCGTCAAGGAGTGAGCGCAATGCCGGGGCAGCCACGATCAGGAAGAAATGCGCCCAAAAGCAGATTCCGTTGGTGACAGACGATAAAGCAATCGCAAGGCTCTCACCCAGGGAAAACCATCTGGCAATTGGTGTGTTTAAAAAGTACCGCAGCAAACTCGATCCGGACAAAAACCACGTCGTCCTTGTCAACCCTTCTGATATGGGCAACCTCGGGTCAATCGCCCGTACGATGGTGGGTTTCGGGATAACCGACCTGGCCCTGATCAGGCCAGCTACAGACATCTTCGATCCCAGAGCTGTTCGCGCCTCCATCGGAGCAATCTTCAGACTCTCATTCATATACTTTCCCAGCTTCGATGTCTACCGCGCGGAGTTCACCCACAATCTGTATCCTTTTATGACCGACGGACAGGCAAGAATCGAAAGCGTGCGATTCAGAGAGCCCTTTGCCCTGATCTTCGGCAACGAACAGGGCGGTTTGTCGGGTGAGTTTCTAAATATCGGGAAGAGTGTAGCCGTCCGGCACCTCGGGACGATAGATTCACTCAACCTGACGGCGGCAGTGGCGATTGCACTTTACGAAACCACAAGAGTCAAGCCCTGAGAATATCTCGTTTTCATCAAAGGCTTCCCACTGACAATTCCGGGTGAATGACATTAACGGCAACGGCGTTCTAACAGCGAAGTGTTATCAACTGCAATCACTGCAACTAGTATGTGTAACACGCTCATCAAGCACTTCGACACTCCAGCTTACGGAGCAATAGGGAACCTCGACGACTCAAACGCCAGTCTTTGAGTACCGGTTATTAGCAAATCGACTACTCTGTCGAGTAAACACTGTGATAATTCCGGCGATGCTTTTGACAAGCGTAACAACTTAATTATAATCGATTGTCAATATCAGATCATAAATCAGAAAAGGAGTAGCGTATGCGGAGAACCGGGTTCTCAGCCTTGGTCTTTCTAGGTTTGGTGGTTTCCCTGACCTTTCAACTCAAGGCTCAGGAAGTATCTCTCGTAACCTCAGATGGAGTTTTGTCATACAGTCTAAGGATTCCATCGTTCGAACTGGTAAATATCGAAACTGGTGAGACTCGAATCATCATGGAAGATGCATCATTTGGCCTGGAGCCGGGTTATCCGATGCTTCCTATCCTGTCTTATACGTTCGCCTTACCTCCCGGGACGAGAGCCGACCGGGTTGAGGTTTCAGGTTCAAGAGAACTCCTCCCGGGCGCATACACAATTGAGCCTCGACCCGCACCTTTGCCTGTTGGTTACCCCTCTGACGCCTATCTTGAGACTCTCTTCGAGAAGAACAAGCAAAAGGCCTACCATTCCTCAAACAGCGTACCTGAACTTGCAGGGGAACTGGTATCGATTTCAGGACAAAGGGAGTATTCACTAGCTTCTGTTGCCGTCTACCCTTTCTCCTATCGTCCGCTGACTGGAAAGATCTCCTGCTTAAACGATGCAACCATCACGATCCACTATTCGCCAATGAGACCGGACGAGGCAAATCTGGTCGAAGAGTTCTTGAGAAAAGGCAGCATGAACCTTGATGTCCCGAAATACATTTACAATATAGCTCAAGCTAAAGAATGGTACATGCCTTCAAACAGACTCCTGGCAAACCCGAGAATGCTCATCCTTACAACGGACGCCCTCCTGCCTTCCACCGGCGACTATGTCGACTGGCGCGAAAGCCTTGGATTCCAGGTAGAAACCATTACGATTGAGAATATCCTTGCCTCGGAAATAGGTGGACTGGATACACCACAGAAGATACGCAACTGGCTCAGGGAAAATGCTGCAGACTACGATTTTCTTTTCATAATAGGTCATTATAACGATATCCCGATGAGGAAACTCCATGGACGGGGCGAGGACCCTTTAGCGGATCCAATATGGGTTTATCCTGCCGTATCGGACATATACTATGGGGATATTTCCGCGGCTGACCGCTTCTCTTGGGACTTCGACCAGGACGGTCTCTACGGCGAAGTCGTAACCAACGATGAAAATCCGACCGCGGACATGCCCGATATTAAAATGGAGCTTCACGTAGGACGAATCAACTCATCGGATGCAGAAAAAGTCCAGGACATACTGGATAACATTCGTGTCTTTGAATCATCCAGTGATCTGACCTATAAGAAAAGTGCCGTAGCATCGGCCAGTATTCCCTTTTACAGAACAGCTCAAGGTGAAGGCCTGGACGGAGCAATCTTCATGGAATACCTTCAGGATCATGGGATTCTTGTCCGTTCGTTGACCACGAGTCTTTACGAGAAAGAGGGCGATCTGCCCTCGATTTATGATTGTGATTTCCCGGAAACCCAGGATAACCTGATCTCGGCCCTAAAAGATAACGATGTCGGGATCTTCGTCGAGTATAACCACGGCTCGCCGGTTGATTTTGCACGCTTTATCGTACACGATGAAAACGAAAACGGCTTATATGACGAAGGGGAGGAAGAATGGTTCACCTGCCTTTCAAAGAGCGACGCCTGGAAACTCAATACCGCTCATCCGAACACAGCCTTCCTCATGTCTTGCCTCAACGGCAGGGCCGAAGAGTCCTTGTGCCTGGCACAGGCTCTGCTTCAAAGCGGAAGCGTTGCGTCTGTGGCGCATACCAGGGTATCCTATTCCGGAGGCTGGCACACACCTGAAAACGGCGGATTCGAGTGCCTGTTCTACGAAGACATCAAGGCCTTCGTTGAAGACGAAGCCCCCCTTGGGCAGGCCGTGAGCGATGCACGTCCGGTTTTGAAGGGAAAGGAGCCGAGCATGTACTACCTGAACGACTACACCCACGTGCTTTACGGCGACCCGGCATTCAAGCTATACGGATACTCCTCAGACATAGCTGAGAAATTACCCATGATTAAACCTGCTTCACTCACTTTATTCACCAACAACTCGATTCGTTTCAGCCTATCAAAAGCCGGTTACGCAAGGGTCGAGATGTGGGATGTTGCAGGCCGCAGGGTATCCTCCCTTATGAACGGCTGGGTCGAATCGGGCGAACAAATCGTATCGTGGGATGAAGCGAATCTCGCCTCAGGTACCTACTTCGTTACATTGAGGACGCCAGGTTTGATCCTTTCGACTAAGGCGGTGGTCGTTAAATAGACCCTTTTTTCTCACATAAGGAGGTTCGTTAGAGTCTGTTGATTTAAGCCTTGATGTTAAAAAAGGAGTATATATGGACGAATTTCAAGGTTTTCCCGACAAAGGTCTAGCATTCCTAAGGGATCTTACTGCAAACAACAATAAGACCTGGTTCGAAGAAAATCGGGAAGTGTATAAATCACAGCTGGTTACTCCGGCTCTTGCCTTCATCTCCGAGTTCGGTCAGCTTCTTCAGAAACGCGTCTCAGCGGATATCGTCTACGACACCCGGACAAACGGTGCAGGATCGCTTTTTCGCATCTACCGCGACGTGCGATTCTCCCCAGACAAGTCGCCTTACAAGACACATCTGGGCATCTTCTTCTGGGAAGGTCCGGGCAAGAAGATGGACAACCCAGGTTATTACTTTCACCTGGAACCTGGCGGGGCTTTGATGTATGCCGGCAAGTATCAATTCAGCCCCGATCAACTGGCTGTCTTCCGCGATGCTGTCGCGGATAAGGAAAAGGGAACCGAGCTTGAACGAGCGATCGATGCGGTCAAGAAGGCGGGATACGCGGTAGGTGATATCCACTACAAGAAGGTTCCCAGGGGATACGACCCCGCCCACCCCCGCTCAGAACTTCTGCGACATAACACCCTCTACGCCAGGTCGCCGGTAATCCCTGCAAAAGTTGTATCCTCTTCCAGACTGTTGGATATCTGCCTGGAGCACTGCAAGCGATTGTCACCCTTACAGGGTTGGCTCCTCAAGCTGCGCACCTGACTGAGAACAAAGAATACTGAAAGCAATAATCTCCACTCCTGCCAATATTTAATAGCTCTATATATTGGTCTTTATCCTTGACATTTTGATGAATGTTGGTACGATAACGGCTTATAAGAAATCCATACGGATAAACTTTGTTTAAACTAACCTTAGCACAGGAGGATAGCATGAAAAAAGCTCTGCTATTATCCATAACAACCCTGCTCGTTTTTGCAGGCGGCGCATCGGCCGATCTGCCGATAGAAGACTACGTAAGAATGATGATAGATGACGGCACTCTGGATTATAACGGCCAAAGCAAGGCTGTCCTTTACGACGGCGCGTCAGGCAACGTAAGAACTTTCGCGATTCACCGCTACAGGGATCCGGATTCTGTTTTTTCGACGGCGGTATGGGAATATGACGCAGAAGATGGAACCCCGCTCGGCAAGCACATGAAGAACATCGGCGGAAATCATACGGTAGCCAAGGCGGCATGCGAGGGCGGAGCCCCGGGCGAAGCGGTAACGGCAGGGTACTGGGACACTGGAACGAAGTCAGTGTTCTGGACTGCGGGTTTTTCCTTCGTGCCTTCGGGTTGGACTTGGGACATTGTTGACGAGTCGGACCAGATGGAGCAGGCAAATAAGGTTGTCACGGACGAGTACGGAAACATATACGTGGCGGGCAACACCTGGAGCGCAGAGACCGGCGCCGACATCGTCGTTCACAAGTACGACTCTAATCACGACGAGCACGTGTGGAACACTACGCTCTATGAAGAAGGCGATGATTACGCCTACGGTATAAGCATAGGCAGTGTCGAAAACGAGTTCCTTGGGCTGGCTGTGGAGAGCGACTCCTTCTTGCAGCTTTTCAAACTTGACCAGAACGGAAAGGCAGTAGGATCAAAAGACTATCGTGAAAGGGCGAACAAATGGTCTGTAGATCCAAGCGGCACGGTTTGGACATTCCATTTAAACCCTTATCATTCTGCAGCCGATTCCTGCTTCTACGTCTCGGGGACGCTGGATAAAGATTCGGACAGGGATTTCTGGCTAGCTTGCTGCGACTACGAGGGCAATTACATATGGGAGAAGACTTTCGACGGCGGTCACGACGACTGGGCGAACGCCATCACCGCAGGCTTCGGCTACTTGTACGTTGCCGGTTCGTCCCACAACGGGACAGACTACGACTGCCGGGTAATCCGCTACGACGAGACAGGTTCGGAGACCTGGAATATAACCTACGGCGCTAAAGGCGACCAGGGTCTAAGCGCTATTACCCTCGATCCACAGGGCAATTTCTACGTAGCGGGCTACACCGGCGATCTCGACGCAGACTCGACCCAGGCTTTTCTAATCAAGTACAGACAGCCCGATGTGATAGCGGTCGCCGAACAGCCTGTATCCACAGAGCAGACGATTAAGCTTGAGGTCGTCGATAACCTCACGCACTCGCCTTCAATCCGGTATTCACTACCTGCCGGGCAGTATGGTATCTTAAGCTTCTACTCGGCGGACGGACGCAAACTGGAATCCTACGCCCTCGATCCGGAGCAATCCACATTTTTATGGGATTTACAATGCATTTCCTCCGGCGTATATTTTGTGTTGCTGGAATCAGGAAGTACATCTATCTCCAAGAAGGCGCTTGTCGTCAGGTAAGGCATTAATGAACAATGAGATAGTGAAGTAAAGTAAACTAAACAACACAAGCAAAGGAGTAAGGAATCGTGAAAAAAACTCTGTTATTATCCATAGCAATTCTGCTCGTTTTTGCAGCGAGCGCCTTCGCCGCGCCGCCCCAAATAGAGTGGGAAAAAAAGCCGGAGGAACCCGCGATTATCACCAGAGGCACGGATGTTCTGGTATCTCTAACCCCTGGAACGGTTTCTAATGTAGTAATCCGCAAGCACAAGGATCCGGATTCCGCCTACTCAACGGCTATTCACAATTATTCTATAACCAACGGGTTGTTCCTTAGCGGTGATATAAAGAGTATCGCAGGCAGAAATACCACGGCCAAAGGAGCCTGCATCGGACAAAACGGCGATATCATTACGACCGGCTCATGCGATAACGGAACGAATCTGGTGTTCTGGACCGCAGGCTACCGGCCTGATCCGCACGGCTGGCTCTGGGACATTATTGACGAGTCGGAGCAGACGGAGCAGGCGCATAAGGTTGTCACGGACGAGTACGGAAGCATCTACGTGATAGGCTACACCTGGACCGTCGAGACCGGCGCCGACATTATTGTTCACAAGTACGACTCCGACCGTAATCACGTGTGGAAGACCACGATCGTCGAGGAAGGCGACGATTACGCCTACGGAATGGACGCCTTTAAGGTAGTATCCACGAAAAGACTTTACCTCGCTCTTGAGCGCAGGAAAGCCGCGGACGACTGCCATACGTTTATCTACGACCTTTCCTCGGAAACAGGAACGCTGGATCCTGCGAGAACTTTTAAATTCGGAGCGCGGATCAACTTCTTGGAAGTTCACCCCACAGGCGCGCGCTTTGGTAAAAAATCTTCCTACCTGGCCGCCGATGACTGCTTTTATATCTCGGGAACCCTCGACTACGGCGAAGATAAGGACTTCTGGGTTGCCTGCTGCGATTACGAGGGTAACTATTTGTGGGAACGCACCTTCGACGGCGGTCACAACGACTGGGCCAACGCCATCGCCTCGGGCTTCGGGTACGTGTACGTGGCAGGGACGTCGAACAACGGAACCGACAACGACTGCCGCGTGATCCGCTACGACGAAGCAGGCAACGAAAGCTGGAACATTACCTACGGCGCGGAAGGAGACCAGGGACTCAGTACCATCTGCCTCGACCCTGCGGGCAACTTCTACGTCACAGGCTACACAGGGGATGTCGAGGCGGACTCACTGCAGGAACTGGTCATAAAGTACAGCCAGCCCGACGTCACAGGTATCGAAGAGCAGCCCTCGCCCTCTTCAGTAACACTCGAAGTTTCTTATAATCTCACAGACAAACCGATTATCTATTACTTCTTGCCGACTGGTCAGTCAAGCATCCTTACCTTCTACTCGGCAGACGGCCGCAAGCTGGAATCCTACACACTCGATGCGGCGCAGTCTGCATTCAGGTGGATTACAGATAGACCGGCAGGTGTCTATTTTGCGAGGCTAGTTGCAGGAAACCTATCTACTGGCATTAAGATAATCTTGACAAAGTAGGCATTGTCTAGAATTTCAAAGGGGACTTGCGTCCCCTTTTTTTCACACTTGACAAAACTGCAAAAATTGATATGCTGAATTGACTCCTAGAATTAATGTGTGGTGAGCGGGGAAAAACCCCTAAGCCATGGAGGATGGTATGAAAAAAATCCTTGTTTTGTCCATAGTGACAATCAGTATGACCGCAATAATAACCTTTGCCGCAGAACCGGTTGAGGAGTGGGTGAGGACACGTAACATAAATTACGATGATGCGGGAAATGACATCGCAGTCGATTCCGACGGCAACGTCTACGTCGTCGGTCAGACAGGAACAGGCTCGGACAGGGACGCATTAATAATCAAGTACGACAAAGATGGGAACGAACTCTGGTACAGGAAGTTCGACAGGAATACCGATCGCGACGACGTATACTACTGCGTAGCCGTCGATGCCGAGGGATACATCTACGCCGGAGGTTCAACCGAAAATGAAACTAACACGGATGTGCTCATTGTTAAATATAATCCTGACGGCGACTCTTTGTGGGTAAGAATCCTTGATACCAGCTTGCCCCCGGTTGAGTTGTTTGAAGAAATATTCGGGATCGCTGTCGATGACAGCTACGTTTACGTTACCGGTAGTTACCATTTTAACGACGTAGCGCAGGCTCGAACCATGGTTTACGACAAGTACAACGATCATATCAGAACCGGCTGTTTTGATACCGAGGAGTACGATGTAAGTAGAGCAATTGCGGTGGACGATGATGGATACATGTACGTCGCAGGTGGAACAGGCACTCAGCCAGGAGACGATTTCCTGGTAGTTAAATACGACAGCCTGTTCGATACCGTATGGACACAAATACATAATCCGGGCACATACGATCTTGCTTTTGGTATTGCGCTTGACGACGTTGGGAACGTTTATGTTGTTGGAACCCCTGGCGGTGGCGAAGGCGGGTTATATGTTGTACGTTTCAACAATGACGGCAATCTTGATGGAGATCAGAACTACGCGCCATATAATTTCCAGATGGGATATGATGTTGTCGTTTCAGGAGAAAACGTGTACCTGACCGGTTACAAAGAAGAGGGTTCTCCAAAAGATGTACTGACAATCTGCTATGATAAAGAATGGAACTTAAAGTGGGAAAAAGATTATAATACGGGAACTCACGAATCAGGACACGGAATCGCTGTCGATAACAAAGGTTACTTGTACGTTGCCGGAAGCGTTGCCTCTGATGTCCTGACCATCAAGTATCGATTGCCCGGAGATATTACCGTAACCTGGCCCAACGGCGGGGAGAACCTTGTTGTAGGTACAAGCTACCCTGTAACATGGAAAACGGAAGGTGTAATTGACAGCGTTATGCTCGAGTTTACCAACGAATCGGTAGTCGGAATGGATACTATCGCCGTAGTAGCTAATACGGGTTCCTACATGTGGACAGTCCCCGACAATCCCGGTACCCAGACCAAGGTATTCATCTCTGACCGGGAGAACTACTCCGACGTACGCGACGCATCTGATGCCGACTTCTCAATCATCGCCGAAGGCGTCGAGGAAGCTGCGGCGACTTCAATCTCGCTCGAGGTCTTCCCGGACGGCCTTATCCGCTATCAGATTCCTGTGAAGGATGGTGCATCACTCAAGATATACGCGATGGACGGTTCATTGGTTCTTTCCGAGGCTATCGTTAAAGAGACCGGTGAGTCCCGCTGCGATGGTTTCGTGCCCGGCGTCTACTTTGTTCGACTGATTACTGAAACAGGATCAGTTACACGAAAGCTGTTGATTACCAAGTGAAGTTTACCTTCCGATTGAGTGTTGTGGAGGTAAACATCTAAAAACTCGACGAAGTCGAGGTTAGTGGTATTGACGAAATAGCAATCTTACCTACAATACGCTAACTCGACGCTTGGATAACGTCGAGTGCGCAAACCTAACATTTTGGAGGAAAGGCATGAAAAAAACCCTCATAACAACAATCCTTGCAGTGTTCGTATTAGTAACAAGCGCCGTTGCCCAGCCCACCGAGGTCTGGAACAAAACCTACGATTCAGGATCAGATGATCTGGCGCGCGGCATAGCAGCGGACGATGCCGGTAATTCCTACGTTACCGGTACTAGTGGATACAATGATTGCCAAACAATCAAGTACGACTCAAATGGCAACATCCTGTGGAACGAAATCTACGACTCCGGTTATACAGAAATGGCCTTTGACGTAGCTCTGGACGGTGAAGGAAACGTCTACATTACAGGCTGTACCAACGACTATCCGAAGACTGAAAACAAGTTCTTGACCGTCAAATACGATAATGACGGCACGGAATTATGGGCGAAGACCTTGGGAGGAATCACATCCTGTGTAGCCCGAGGTATTGCGGTAGATGCCGCAGGATTCGTCTACGTTACAGGCTACCAAGAGAATTTCCTACAAGCTTCCGAAGACTTTTACACCATTAAATACGACACGGACGGAAACCTCATATGGATGCAATCCTATGGTGTGACCTACGGCTCTAGGGAGAAAGCATACGACGTAGCCCTGGATGCATCGGGAAACGTCTATGTAACGGGTCGTCACTTTAATGGAGATGATTGGGACGTACTCACTGTTAAATATGACAACGACGGGAACTTGCAGTGGGGAGTGTTTCACGATGAGAACAACGATGATGGGGGATTCGGCATAGCAGTAGATGCCGATACCAACGTCTACGTTACAGGCTACTCTTCAAATAATATCGGCAACTTCGATTACCTGACCATCAAATACGACAAAGATGGCAACATGCAGTGGAAAAGGTTTTACAACGTTTTTACCGAAGATGCCGCCCAGGCGGTGGCTGTTGACGACAGTTACGTCTATGTTACAGGCTATTGCGAAAGTAGAGGCGACCAAATCTTCCTCACCCTTTGCTATGCCGAGAACGGCGACTTTATGTGGGAGAAAATCTTCAACTCAATTTACTGTGACTTTGCCTCTGCAATAGCTGTGGATGCCTCCCATAACCTGTACGTTACGGGATCCACTAATGACTGGGTTGACTACGACTTCCGAACTATCAAGTATTCACAAGCGTTTTCCTCACCTGCCGTGGCCGAATCTACGCCCTCCTCTCACTCCCCTGTAAACCTTGAGGTTTCAAGCGAACTCTCTTCAACTCCCACAATCCGCTACTCAATCCCTGACGGACTGCACGGAACGTTGACGTTGTATTCAGTGGACGGACGCACAGTAGATGAAATCTCTGTGAACTCTTCATCCTCATCGGTTACGTGGGATGCTGGCGACATTCCTGCCGGGGCCTATATTGCAGTATTAAGGTCAGGTATTCTGTCGGCAAGAACAAAGTTTGTATTAACGAAATAACGCTAACTCGACGCTCGACGCCTGGAAAACGTCGAACGTCAAAACCCTTAAGGAGGAAAAGCATGAAAAAAGCCCTCATAATCACCATCCTTACGATGTTCGTTTTAGTGACGAGTGTCTCAGCCGAAGACCCGCCGACAATGGTCTGGGACGAAATCTTCGGCTACTCGGATGTCGAAGACTGGGGCGAAGATATTGCTGTGGACGCTTCGGGCAACGTTTACGTAACCGGGAACACCCACGACGGAGTCGACCAGGACTGGTTGACAATCAAGTATAATCCAAACGGCGACACCATGTGGACTAAAACCTTCGATTCCGGGAACGGCATAGACGTTGGATGCGGCATCGCAGTTGACAACACCGGCAACATCTATGCAGTTGCAGGCATTCCAAATGGAGTAGATTATGACTGGACCGTCATAAAGTACGATACCGACGGCAACGTGGTATGGTCTGATGTACAAGTCGTGGTTGGAGACCAGGGCGCCCATTCCGTAGTAGCCGATGCTGCAGGTTTTGTATACGTAACTGGAACTAACTGGACAGGCGGTTTGCTTGGATACGACTACCAGACAATCAAATACGACACAAACGGCGATACCGTGTGGTGTAAGATATGGGGAACGATCGTTAATGAAGACGCGTGGGCTATTGCGGTTGATGATGCGTGTAACGTTTACATAACCGGCAATACCTTCAACGCAACTGACTGCGACTGGGTTACCATCAAGTACAATTCGGACGGTGATACCGTATGGACAAGAACCTACGACTCGGGAAATAACGATTATGTAGGTGTAGATGCAATCGCCGTGGACAACATGGGAAACGTTTATGTAGGTGGCTGTTCCGAGGTTGCGCCTGGGAACAGGGATTGGCAGATAGTAAAATACGATACTGACGGCAATCTCGAATGGACTGTTCTCAATTCTGCAAATACCGACGAGTGCGTGTGGGATATTGTGGTAGACTCGTACGGTTTTATCTACGCAAATGGGGATTATGCCAAAGCAACTGACTGCGATTGTCATACCGTTAAATACGATACCGACGGTGATCAGGTCTGGGAAATAATCTACGACTCGGGATCGAATGACCACGGTCGAGGCGTAGCTGTTGACGATGCCGGATATGTATACGTGGTCGGTGCCGGTGATGCTGAAAGCGCAACCACGGCTAAGGATTACTTAACTATCAAGTACGAACAGCACACCGGAGTTGCAGAACCGCCCTCCTCAAAACCTTCCTCAATAATCCTTGAGGTTGTAACCGATCTGTCACGGACTCCGACCCTCCACTACTCAATGCCTGGAGGGCAGAAAGGGACTTTGACCTTCTACTCGGCGGACGGGCGGAAGGTTGATTCCTATACCCTTGATGCACTAAAATCGGCTTTCAACTGGATAACAGAAAGACCTTCAGGGGTGTACTTTGCCAGGTTACAAGCGGGTAATCATTCTGCGACGACCAAGTTTTGCTTGACAAAGTAGCGTCCATGCGTAAATTCAAAGGGGGCGCGAGCCCCCTTGATCTTTTTTTAAATAAACAACTCCCAAGGAGGAGACTTCATGGCTCAGAAGAAAAGAAGAATATCCCTGTTTTTCCTGCCGTTTGTTGTGGTTATCCCTCTTGTTCTCTGGAATGTATTTCAACGGCAAATCACAAGCTACATTGGCCAAACCTGGTGGATTGTGGGGTTGGTGGTTTTCATTGTTCTTACGGTGGCAGGTTCCATCATTCCTTTCATAGGCGCGTTTGGTTCGTTTTTCGGCGGCGGCTACAGCTTCTTCTGGGGTTCGAGCAAAAAAGGGAAGGAAATATTAACAAGCGGCCGGGCGGCAAAAGCGACCGTGGTAGGAATCGGCGAACACTCAGGCGGCGGCACCCTGACCATAAACGACCAGCCGGTTCTCAATCTCAGGCTCGAGATAGACGACGGCTACAAGCAGCCTTACGAGGTGAGCTTCGACACCATCGTTCCGCGTTCTGTCGTACCACAGTTTCAGCCCGGAGCCATGTTTGCGGTCAAGGTCGATCCCGCCGATCCCCAGAAGGTCGTTATTGATCCGGAGGGAGCCAAAAAGTTTCAAGGTTCGATCGCGGGTGACGGAAAGCCCACGGTCGGCGGCAAGGGCTGGACCAAGCTCGATCACAAACTTCTTGAGCAGGACGGCAAGGACGGAATGGCCAAGCTTTTAGGGCTGGAAGATACCGGTCGCAGCGAGGATTTTAATCCGGTGGTGGCCATCAGTTACGAGGTCTATCTTCCAGGCCAGGAACCGTACTCCTTCACCAAGGAGATTCCCATACCATCAAATTACATACAGCAGATGAAGAGTGTGGTGGGCAGAACGTTTCCCTGCCGGGTGCATCCCAATGACAGGACCAAGATTAACGTCGATATCACTTTCTAAATCATAGGGCGACAGACTTGACTAAAAGATTCAGACTAGGTTTTTTCGGTTCGATTGCAATCTGGATACCTGTGGTACTTTTAGCTATCTTCGAACGCCCGATTGTAGGGTTCATGGGCAGGGTTGGATGGATAATTCTTCTAATCATATTCGGCCTGGGCGCCGTTGTGCTTGAGATTTTCCCTTTCTTCGCCGGAGGACCCTCGGGTTATTACTTCTTCTGGGGAAAGGGTAAAAGGGCAAAAGGCATCCTCGCTACCGGCAGATCTGCACAAGCAACCTTAACTGCCATAGGCGAGAACTCGGGCGGAGGCACGATAACTATCAACGACGACCCCTATCTTAATCTAAGGCTTGAAATCGACGACGGTGTGAACAAACCTTACGAGGTTAGTCTGGACACGGTTATCTCGAGATTCATCGTACCCCAGTTCCAGCCCGGGGCTGCCTTCCCGGTGAGGGTGGATACAGCCAATCCTCAGAACGTCGTGTACGACTCCAGCCAGGCCGCGCTTGACGGCACGGGCACTATCTTCCAAGGCACTAAACCGCAGATATCCGGACTCAATAGAACACCCGAGGAAACGAAGTTCATCCGCAAACATGGAATAAAGGCGACTGCAAGGATTATGGCTGTGGAACCCACGGGTAGAAGCCACGATTTTAAGCCCCTTGTAAAAGTCGATTATGAAGTTAGGATTCCAGGCCAAACACCTTACGAGATTACCGCCGAGCTGCCTATTCCCACTCACATGGTCGAGCAGTTCAAGGGGGTAATCGGTATAGTCTTTCCGGCAAAGGTTCACCCTGAGGACCGCAACAAGATATCGGTTGACATAACGTTTTAAGTCCAAACAAAGGAGGACTTGAATGAACAAAAATAGATTCATAATAACGGCAGGATTACTTGGGATCCTGTCATTAACTACATTCCTTGGGGCCAAGAAAACCGTCTTTTTATCCTCGCCGCGCTATAAGATAGACATAGCCTGCAATGTGCAAGGCCAGTGCGACCCTTATGAGGGCGCTGCGTTCTCCATGCTTTCTTTCTCTACGGATTTCGAGATAACGAAGTTCGGAGCGCCCATGGCGGAAACATACGAGGTCTGGTTCTACACACAGTCGGAGGATATGTCCACTGCCTGGATGCCGGGTATCCAGATTCACGGAGAGGGCACGATTCTTGGCTACAGTATATGCCCAGCATGGGAGAGTGAAGACGAACCGATCGAGGCGAAGGTCAAAAAAGGACCAACTCCGTTCAAGCCATGGCTCGAGCTTTTGAGCGAGAAAATGATAAAGGATACTGCCAGCATGGAAACCCTCCACCCTATCGCACCTACGGCATGGTTTCGCTTCACGACCGGTTTTTCCGTAACGGGTGACGAACTTGCCTGGGAGTACGAAAAGCTGGGCACGGCATCCATTGAGAATTATTATCTGGTATTCAGCGTTCCGGTAGCCGACCTTGCACAGGGCAAAGCGGTGATGATCGATACCACCATCGACTACGGATACGAGACGGATAAATGGTCGGTGATATTCACCCCGCTCAGTGAGAATTGAAAAATACCTTGGTTTGAAGTCGGTTTTCTTTATGTGAAACTTATCGATTGTACCTGCGTCTTAATGGATAATTACAAGCTAACACGTCCATATACAGAAAATAAAACCTGCTTAAGCGTTGTATCTTGATTATGAACTTCATCCCATATGGACGATAGGTTGAATACACTCGAATACAGAGAGGAGAAAAATGAAAGTTTTAGTGGCTTACGCAACCAGGTACGGTTCAACCGGTGAGGTTGCAGAAAAGATAGGTGAGGTGATGAGAGCTAAAGGCGCCGAGGTTGATGTCGCGAATATCAAAGATAAACCTGACCCTCGAGGTTACGATGCCGCGGTCGTGGGCGGTGCTATCTACATCATGATGTTCAACGGCAAGACCAAGGGATTCGTGGCAAGGCACCGTAAAACCTTGAAGGATATGCCAGTAGCGTATTTCTGCTTGAGCGGAACAATGAAGGACGATACGCCGGAGAATAGAGAGAAGATAGGCAGTAAACTGAATCCCATGAAGAAGAAGGTTGCTCCGGTTGACGTTGGACTCTTCGGTGGGGCATTCGACCCTTCGAAAGGTCCAAAGATGATGGCGTCGGAGTCGGCTTCCGATGATCGTGACTGGGACGCAATTTCGGCATGGGCAGAAGAGCTAATCAGTAAATTCAAGGTGAAGTAGTGAAGGTTCTCATTGCACACACCACAAAGAAAGGCTCGACTCGTGAAGTTGCCGAAAAGATTGGCGAGGTGCTTAAGTCGAAAGGTATGGAAGTGACGGTCGCCGATATTAAGGATAAACCCAAACCGGATGGATTCGATGCCGTCGTAGTCGGCGCGCCCGTTATGATGGGAAGTCTTCTTCATCGGGCACCCGATTTCGTCAAGAAACATCTGAAAATCCTTAAGGAAATAACTTTCGCATGTTTTGCCCTCGGCGGAACATTGAAGGAGGACACCGAGGAAAACAGAACTATCATGCTGGAAAAGCTCACCAAGATAACCGATAAGATAACCCCTGTGGACATAGGTCTCTTCGGAGGAAGATACGAAAAGAAGGGCGATTACCGCGATTGGAACAAGATTCAAGCGTGGGCCGAAGGGCTCGCAAAAAAGTTCAAGTGAGGAGATCTGATGAAAGTTCTGATCGCATACGCCACCGAATACGGTTCTACTCGTGAGGTTGCACAGAAGATTGGTGAAGTCCTTGAATCCAAGGGAATGGGCGTCGATGTACTCGACGTCTCACAGGTCAAGGGTTTATCTTCTTATCACGCGGCGGTCGTGGGCGCACCGGTCATAGCCTTCAAGTTCCTGGCTCCGGCCAAGGAGTTCGTAATCTCGAACAAAGACGCCTTGTCTAAAATCCCTGTAGCTTACTTTACCCTCGGAATGTTCATGAAGAAGGATACTCCGGGACGCAGAAGATGGTTTAAAGGACGATTAAAGGTCGTCACCAAATACGTGGAACCTTGCGACATAGGTTTCTTTGCAGGAAAGACTGATAAGGAAGACTGCCGGGACTGGGAAAAGATTTCAGCATGGGCCGAAGGCCTTGCTGAGAAGTTAAGTAAGGAGAACACATGAAGGTTCTGATTGGATACGCAACCGTATACGGTTCAACAAAAGAGGTAGCTGAAAAGGTGGGAGAGGTTTTGGAATCCAAGGGGATGGAGGTTGACGTTGTGAGCGTCACCGATGCCTCCGACGTCTCCACCTACGATGCAGCGGTCATCGGCGCTCCGGTGATGAAATTCAGCTTCCTGCGGCCTGCACGCAAGTTCGTAAAGAATAACAAGGATGCTTTGTCTAAGATTCCAGTTGCCTACTTTTCTTTAGGTTTCGCTATGATGGAGGATACACAGGACAGGAGGGAAACAATGATGCGCAAGCTCAAGGTGGTTACCAGGCGCGTTGAACCGGTCGATGTCGGTCTGTTCGGGGGACGCTATATCAAGCCTGAGAAAGGCTTCGCATTACCCTTCCCGGAAGGCGACTGGCGCGATTGGGACAAGATTACAGCCTGGGCCGAAGGACTGGCCGGTAAATTAATGAAATAAGAAAGGAGACGTTATGAAGGTTTTGGTTGCGTACCTGTCTCGAACCGGGAATACCCGCAAGGTTGCCGAAGCCATTGCCGGGGAAATTGAGGTGGACAAAGATGTCAAGAAATTTAATGAGATTGAAAGCCTTGATGCTTATAATCTTGCATTCATCGGGTTTCCCATCGAGAGGTTCGGACCTGCTAAAGAGGCAGTGCAGTTTTTAGCAATGAAAGCCATAGGGAAAAAAGTGGCCCTTTTCATAACCCACGCGGCTCCCGAGGAACTACCGCATCTTGCGACCTGGATGGAGAAATGCAGACAAGCCGCCATGGAAGCCGAACTCCTAGGGGTATTCAATTGCCGGGGCGATTTGGCCCGGCAGGTCAGGGAGTCTATGCTCAAAAGTGAAGATCCTCAGTTGCGCGCCTGGGGCGAAGCTTCAAAACCAATGGGCAGCCCTGACGAAGCTAGATTAGAGCGTGCACGTGCCTTTGCCAAAGAGGTTTTGGAAAAAATATAATTCTTAACACGAATACCCTCGTTACGAGAAGACCCCGACAGGTTGACATCGAATAAGGGAAGGGTATAGTTGTGTGAAGGTTCTCTAGATCGTATCAAATTCCCCCGACAATCAACATAAGTTACCAACAATCCATACCGGCTCGTTTATTGCCATTAATAAGGAGGATAACGTGCAAACGTCGAGAAGTGACTTACTTGGACAGTACAAAGTACTCTTGTTTCCAATTGAACGCAAGCCGATAATTGATACACTTAATATCGGCTCCCGCAAGCACTACGTAAAAGCATTGCTGGAGCTTGACATAACTCATGCCCGCAATGCTATTAAGGCATATCGCAGTCAAACCGGCAAGGGGTGTTCCTTTCTTGCATGGTTTCTGGCATGTGTGGGAAAGGCATGTACCGAGTATCCTGGAGTCCATTCTCTCCGACATGGAAAAAGGAAGTTGGTTTTTTTGACGACGTGGACATAACCATTACCGTGGAACGTGAAATCGATGGAGAACGTGTACCTCTTCCTTTTATCATCCGTAAAACCAACATCAAGCCGCCTAACCAGATCCAAGCAGAAATTCGAAACGCACAGACCGGTCCATTAGATCTGACGGAGATAGCGAGGTTGCGCAGTCGTCTTATAAAATCCTCTCGACTTCCAGGTTTCCTACGGCGAAGGTTCTGGCACAGGCTGATGCATGACGCTTACAGGACAAAACACGAGATGGGTACGGTCATGGTTACATCTCTGGGAATGTTCGGCAAGATTAGTGCCTGGCCTTTGCCTTCAGGACTTCATACCCTTGTCTTCGGATTGGGAAGCAAATTAAAAAAACCCTGGATTGTAGCCGGAAGGATTGGACATCGTGAAATCCTCAACCTTACGGTAATGTTCGATCATGACTTGGTCGACGGTGCGCCTGCTGCGAGGTTTGTTTCAAGACTATCCAAGTTAATCGAGGGTGCGTACGGTTTGAAGGTTTCTTAACCTCTTTTGAGATCTGATCCAACTTTTTAAAGAGTAATTCACGATTGACAATTATCCTGTTCAGGTTATAGTTTGCGGACAAGATTAAGCGTCCCGGACGCGTGCTCAAGGAGGTCTCTTGTGAACGAACCCAAAATCAAGGTTTACGGCTACCGCTGGGTAGTTCTCGCGGCATTCATGCTCATCGCTGCACTCAATCAGCTTTTGTGGATAACATTCGCGCCGATAACCGGAACCGCTGCCGCTTTTTACGGTACGACCGACCTGGTGATAGGTCTCTTGTCGATGAGCTTCATGGTGGTATACATCATCATCGTCCTCCCATCGGCATGGGTGATAGATACCTGGGGGCTTTATGCCGCGGTAGGAATCGGCGCAGGTCTGACCGCACTTGGTGCCCTGGGCAGGGGCGTCTTCGCTTCCAACCTCACACTCGTGTTCGCTTCACAGATTGCCATAGCCCTGGGCCAACCCTTCATACTGGGAGCGATCACCAAGCTGGCCGCGAGGTGGTTCCCTTTAAATGAACGGGCTACGGCGTCCGGACTAGGAACCCTGGCCATTTACCTGGGTATCCTTTTAGGTATGATTCTGACACCCATACTCACCCTCAGATACGAAATGAGGGGAATGCTCTTGATATACGGGATAGCAGGTGCGGTGGCGGCTGCGGTATTTCTAATCCTGGCGCGGGAACGCCCACCTACGCCTCCTTGCCCTGCTGGGCTTGACGAGCGCGCGCTCATGTTCGACGGTCTCAAAAGCATGCTCAGGCAGAAGGATTTCATTCTTCTCATGGTAATCTTCTTCATCGGATTGGGGATGTTCAACGGCGTTACGACCTGGATAGAGGCTATCGTTCGTCCCAGAGGATTCACGATCTCCCAGGCGGGCCTGACAGGTGGTCTGATGCTCATCGGCGGTATTCTGGGAGCCCTGGTTATCCCGATGATCTCGGATAAGATTCGCCGCCGCAAGCCTTTCATTATATTGGCGCTTACAGGACTTCTGCCCGGACTTGCGGGCGTGACCTTTGTCCGGAGTTACTGGCTGCTTTTGGTTTCGGGATTCCTCCTGGGCTTCTTCTTATTAAGCTCAGGGCCGATAGGCTTCCAGTACGGAGCCGAGATAACACATCCCGCGCCCGAAGGAACCTCAAACAGCCTGCTTCTGGTCATGGGCCAGCTCTCCGGCATAATCTTCATCTTCAGTATGGAAGCGCTCAAATCGCCTTCTGGTTCGATGACCCCATCACTCATCGGCCTCACAGGACTGATGGTTCTCTGCATTGTGCTTGCCTTGTTCCTTAAAGAGTCGCCGATCTCGAAGAAGGTGTCTTGATGGTTGAGAAACCCTATCCCGAGAATACAGGTGCGCTAACCAAGCGTATTTCGACAGGGATGGTAGTCGAAAAAACCACTGCCCTTAAAGCATATCTGATATTACTGGCCCTTGTTCATTTCTCCTGCATCTTGAGTCCTTTTCAGAAGGTTGGGATTGTGCGTGTATCTAAATTTTTCGCTGAGGTTTATTACGCCGATCATCCATTTTCCGAAGAGGAAATGAAAGAATGGTGTATGCAAAGAGCTGAGGAAATCTTGGAGAAAAATAACAGACTATTCTCTGTATCAATCATCGTCCTTTACGATCGAAGAGCAGCTAGGTATTTTACACGCCCGAAGAACTTTAGTGCTCTTACTACAGTCGGCGATGCTGCTTCGTTTCTGTTCACAGACACAGTATATATTAAAAGAAAAACAGAAGGCGGTGGTAGCCTCATCATGTTCAATGATAATTACAGCGATAATGAAACCCATTGGTTATTCATGCAAAGGAAAGAGATTAAAAACCCAGAAGAGATAGTTCAATGAGTGAGAAGACATTTACCGAAAAGGTGGTGGATTCAATCAAGCGCATACCCAGGGGCAAGGTGGCAACCTACGGTCTGGTGGCTATGATGGCAGGCAATCGCCATGGGGCGCGTCAGGTGGTAAGGATTCTTCATACTCAAACCGGAAAACACGACCTGCCCTGGCACCGGGTAATCAACTCCAAGGGAACCATCTCCCTGACAGGGGAGGGGTACAGAATTCAGCGCCAGATGCTTGCCCAGGAGGGCGTCGAGTTCGATTCGTCTGACAAGGTGGACTTCGAGCGGTTCCTTTGGATACCTTGACTCTCGCAACTAATTCGCAAAAAACGCGTCTTACCGAATAACTTCTAATCGCCAACCGAAAGGAATGATATGAAAAATTGTTCGAAGTGTACGTTTTTTGTTATTGTCATATCGACCATGTTTTCCTGCGCATGGACACCGGCAATCAAGAACAGCGAGGGAAAAAGGATACCTCAAAGCATCGCCTCCCTCGAAGAAATAGAGTTAGGCGGGATCAAGCAGTGGATACTTATAAGAGGAGAGGATGTATCCAAGCCTATTCTCCTCTTTCTTCACGGCGGCCCCGGCTGCGCCGAGATGCCACTCGTTACGCGCTTCAACCCGGATCTCGAAAAGCTCTTCGTGGTTGTGATGTGGGATCAACGCGGGGCTGGAAAGTCCTACTCACGCAAGATACCGGAAGAATCGATGACCATCGAGCAGTACATTGACGACACTCGCGAACTAACCCAAATACTTAAGGAAAGATTCGGTCGTGATAAAATCTACCTTGCCGGACACTCGTGGGGTTCTGGTCTAGGTATGTTTACTGTCGACCGCTACCCGGAAGACTATTACGCCTTCGTGGGCATAGGCCAGATTGTCAATCTAGCGGATAACGAGCTTACCTCCTGGCGGTATTGCTACGATGAAGCCATAAGTAGAGATGATAAGAAGGCGATAAATCAACTCGAAGAGATCGGACCGCCTGAGGACGGAGTCTACAAAGGCGATTTTAACAAAAAAGGCAAGTTCGTAATGAGGGGTCTGGGGACCGAACGCAAGTGGCTGACGAAATACGAGGGCTGGTGGTTCGGTGAAACAGGAATTGGAATGATAGTCAAGACGCTTCTTACGACCAAGGAATACACGCTTGGAGAATCTATAAGGTACTTGAAGGCAAGCAATTTCTCCTTAAGCGTCATGTGGCCTGAATTACTTAAAGTCGATCTGGAAAAGGACATACCCGAAGTCAAGATACCTGTTTATTTCTGCGTTGGCCGCCACGATTACAACACACCGGGTGAACTCTCCTACCCGTATTACGAGATGCTTGCCGCACCCGAAAAAGACTTCTTCTGGTTCGAGCGCTCGGCCCACTCCCCTTGTTTCGAGGAACCTCTTGAGTTCAACCAGGTAATGAAAAAGGTTGTTGCAGAAACCTATTCTCGCTAGAAGCACCCGGACGCACCTGAGGCCCGACGGAGGTTCGTTGAGATTCGCCCCTACGTAGCCTTCACGTTGATTCAAACGTAGGGGCTGACCTTGAGGGGCTGTGCCAAAAGTCAAGAAAACCAGACAAGGGGCTTTAACCCCTTGTCTCAACCTGGTTTTTAGCTACGTATTGAGGCGACTTACTAACCAAATTTACTCTGCGTTGTCGGACTAAAAGCG
>JAFGSK010000052.1 GCA_016934635.1 Caldifarciminota bacterium | reverse complement strand
GGTTACGGTTACCTTCTGCATGTTGCTGAAATGGAGCGTGACGGTTATTACCGCGGTATCCATCCAGGCTATACCGTCACGGTTAACGACCATAAAGTATTTGTAGGACGCTTCCTGAGGGTGCGTAAAGAACCCAAGATCGATATAGCCTGAGTCCGTAGTGGTAACGTTGTCAACGTAGAAGTGCGAACCGGGCTTGTTCTTGATGTTAAAGGCACGAGATATTAGAGGTAGAAGCAAAGGATAGTACGGGTTGACAATCCTCGAACCTTAAATAATCTTACGAGATGGCCAGGGGAATCTGCAACCTGCCCGGAATCAACAGACAAAGGCGAGGGTTTTTGGCGAACACACCTGAGTTTACTTACACCCAAGACCAGGAGGAAGCATAAAAGAAGAAAAGGTTTCGGAACTACCGAGGAAAGAGTGGAGCCTTCTTTCAGCCGAGGAAGTGACATCGGCTCTTGAGACCGATGCAAAAACAGGCCTTTCATCAAAAGAAGCCCGCAAAAGGTTGGAAAGTCACGGACCTAATATCTGGGCGAAAGAAAAACGGACCCATCCTGTGGTCATGTTCCTTTCCCAGTTCATTGACCCTATAGTACTCATACTTCTGGCCGCGTTGGTCGTCGCAGGAGTGGTTCTCGGCGAGTGGATAGACGCTGCCGCCATAGGCGTGATACTTCTTTTGAACGCAGTGCTGGGCTTCGTTCAGGAGTTCAGGGCGGAAAGGGCCATGGCCGCCTTAAAGAAACTGACCGCTCCCGTTTGCCGTGTAAAGCGCGACGGAAAAATCACCGAAATCAATACAGAAGACCTGGTACCCGGTGACATGGTCTTAATCGGTGCAGGTGATAAGATTCCAGCAGACGGGCGTCTGATCGATGCAAAGCACATCCTTATAGACGAATCCAGCCTGACAGGCGAATCAGTGCCCGTAGACAAGCAAACCGGTGCATTGGTCTCTGAAACTCGATTGGTTGCAGAAAAGCACAACATGGCCTTTCTGGGCACCAGCGTTGCCAAGGGCAGGGGTTCCTTTATCGTAACCGATACTGGACGCGAAACCGAACTAGGTAAGGTTGCCGAATCTCTTGAACAGAAACGCGAGAAAACCCCTTTACAGAAAGACCTCGGAAAGCTTGGGACAAGAATACTAATCATCGTTATCGTTACCTGCGTGGTCGTCTTCTTAGTCGAGCTATTCAAGCTGGGAACCCAGACCGAACCGGGTGCATGGATAGAACCGCTGCTCGTGGCGATAGCCCTTGCAGTTGCGGCCATACCTGAAGGCCTGCCTGCGGCCGTAACCATATCCCTTGCCTTGGGCATACGCAAGATGGCCGAGAAGAAGGCAATAATCAGGCGAATGCATGCGGTGGAAACCCTGGGATGCACGAGCTTTATCTGCACCGACAAGACTGGAACTTTAACTGAAAACCAGATGCAGGTGGAGAAGATTATCCCGGTCAAAACCGGTGATGAAAAGTCTCTGATACAGGTGATGCTTTTATGCAACGACACCCATAGATCGGGTGAAGAATTCCTGGGTGACCCTACTGAAACGGCTCTCGTCAGATTCGCCGACGGAAAAGGCTACTCAATGGAAGAGCTTGTTCATTCGCATCCAAGGGTGGATGAGATTGCGTTCGACTCGGATCGTAAGATGATGACTACCCTTCATCGATGGGAAGCGGGTTTTCTTTCAGCAACAAAAGGCGCACCTGAGGAGATAATAACGAGGTCTGCAAACCTCGATTCGAAGAGGCGCGATGAATGGCTTGGACGCTGTCACGAGCTTTCAGCAGACGGGTATCGACTCCTTGGATTAGCCCGCAAAAAGGTCTCGAGAAGCACCGCTCACTCTTCGCTTGAACAGGATCTCGAGTTTCTTGGGCTTGTTGCGGAAAGCGATCCGCCGCGTAAGGAGGTTCCGGCAGCGCTCTTGGAGTGCCAGAACGCAGGAATCGGCGTGGCGATGATAACGGGCGATCACATGGCCACTGCACGGGCAATCGCAAAACGTATCGGCCTTTCGGGTGAAGCTCTTTCGGGTGAGGAAGTAGAGAACATGACCGACGAGGAGCTTTATGACAAGGCGAAGCATACAGCCGTATACGCAAGGGTCTCGCCCCTTCAGAAGGTTCGAATACTCGAAGCCCTGAAGTATCACGGTCACGTGGTGGCCATGACCGGCGACGGCGTAAACGACGCGCCTGCACTCAAACGGGCCGACATCGGGGTATCGATGGGAATCACCGGCACCGACGTCGCGGTTGAGGCATCGCAGATGGTGCTTACCGATGATAACTTTGCTACCATCGTAGCCGCGGTAAGACAGGGAAGGATAATCTTTGAAAACATCAAGAAGTTCGTTCACTTCCTATTATCCTGCAACGTAAGTGAAGTTCTTACAATATTCCTGGCTTCGATCCTCGGGATGCCGCCGCCCTTATTCCCTATCCAGATACTGTGGGTGAACCTCATCACTGACGGACTTCCGGCCCTAGCCCTGGGCTCGGATAAACCCTCGGGTAACCCGATGAAGGCCGCGCCACGCAAGAAAAGTGAGGGGATTATTACCCAGATGGGTCTTCTGGGCATCATCCTTCAAGGACTCCTTCTTACCGTGGGCGTGCTTGGGGCATATGCGTTCTCCTTGTACCTGATGCCGAAATGGTTCAACATCGAGATGAGCGATAACATCGCCCGCACCATCACCTTCTCTACGCTCGTGTTCAGCCAATTGTTGCACGCTTTCAACTTCAGGGTAGGCAGGCACTTCTTCTTCTCGCGGGAGACGTTGCGGAACTGGTTCCTTAACGGTGCTGTGCTCGCGTCTTTGGCGCTTCAGGCAGGTATCATTTACTTCGGCCCGGCAAGGGCGATCTTCAAGACCGTTCCCCTTGACTGGCCCCATCTCGTTCTCGTGGGTGTATGTTCCTTGGTACCGGTGCTCTTAATCAACCTGATAAGGCGTCTACTTAAGATTAAGTGACCGGCAAAGATCTCCCCGGTGTATTCAAAATCCTCGAAGAGCAAGCTCGGAACTACGAAGAACCTGTAATCGAGCGCCAACACCGAAAGCGAAGCCCTTTCAGGACCCTGGTGTCGGTTCTGCTTTCAGCACGTACAAAGGACGATACAACAGGCCCTGCAACCGACAGGTTGTTCGAGGTTGCATCGACCCCGCAGGAGATGGCGGCTCTGAGTCAGAAGCGTATCGAGAGGCTCATCTATCCGGTGGGTTTCTACAAGACCAAGGCCAAACATGTCAAGGAGATGTCCGAGATGCTGATCCGGGATTTTGGGGGCAGGGTCCCTGAAACTATGGAAGAACTCCTTACCTTTCCAGGGATAGGCCGCAAGTCAGCCAACCTTATGCTCGGAGTGGTATTCGGCAAACCCGCGATCTGCGTTGACACCCACGTGCACCGGATAACCAACCGCTGGGGGTATGTTAAGACGAATAGTCCTGCCGAAACCGAGAAAGCCCTGCGAGAAAAGCTACCTCGCAAGTACTGGATTGAGATAAACAGATTACTGGTAATATATGGTCAGAACGTGTGCACCCCGCAGTCCCCGAGATGCTCAATATGTAAGATAGAAAGATTTTGTGAGAAGGTAGGAGTTAACAGAGATCGTTAAAGTGTTACGGGCTACGGTTTACCCTGCCAAATGAAGCGCGGTTCACGTGATGTAGCACAGGTTCTCCAACCTGTGTGTGGTTCGACACAGACTGAGAGTCCGTACCACACTCACGACGTGTAGGAAACGATTACTCCTCGACTGAAGCAGGTCTTATCCCCCAAAGCCCCTCTGACCACGCCGGCATCCCGGGTTCTTCTCCCTTTTCGAGCATCTCCCACCAGGCCTGGTCGGTTAACCTGTCTGATAAAGGCTGCTTGAATTCGTAGTAGGTAAACGCCGCTCCCTGGGCAAGGTAAGGTCTGCCCTTGAAATCAACCAATACCAGGAGTCGTGCCGGATTACCAGAGGCTTCCTCGAGAACCTGGCGTGTGTTCGGGTCGGTATGTACGTCTGAGATAAGTGCCAGGCGCTCCATATCATCGGTTAAAGGAGTAACACTGATTCCAGCCGTCATGGTGGAAAGGTCTTCAGCCATATACCTTAACAAGAGGTGTTCATCCTCGCTAAGGCCCTGGTGTCTCTGTATTTGGGTAAGCCGCTCGAACTCCTCAAGGGTCTCTGCAAAACGCCCCCACGAACTTTGGCACCAGTCGGTGTGGGAAAACCCGGCGATCGAGCGTGCGCATTCGGCCATTTCCCGATAGAGTAAAGGTGCATCCTCGAGATATGCGAGTTCCGAGGGTTCCGGTCCCTCGTGGTAGTAGCCGTTAAGCATGTAGCCTGTAAAGCTCTGCTTGCCGTAGAGGACCGCATCGTGTTTGAGCTGCGCCCATGAACCAAGAGTGGTAACGAGCTTCTTGCGTTCCCAGGCCGGGGCGTCGACTTTTGACGGAGGGTTGCTTGCCGAGTAGTTCAGTGCAAACTCGAACCAGCTTGAGTATACGCAAGCTCCTCGCTCCTCGTCCGGGATGGATGCGAACCAGGACTTAAGCCTTGAAAGCTGATCCTCGTAGCCCTCGTATTCTCTGTCACCTTCTGCTGCAAGGATGCGTTCTGCTTCGGAATTACTCATGACAGCCAGTATATCCAGCCCCCTGGGAAAAACCCGCATCTCGCCCAACTCTGTCGTTCCGCAGGTGAAAGGCCTTGGTTCCCGACTGCCCTGGTAGGTGGTTACCCGGTCGGCTACAAGTTCAGAAAAGATGTAGGAGTCGAGGACGAACGTCTGTGGAAAGAATCTCATGGACACGGGAACCTCGATCGGTGACTCTTCGGGCAGGATTTCCGTATACTCGGAGAGTATCTTCGGCTGAAAGTTTTTCCTTAGATGCGCGGCACACTCCCGCAGCTTCTTGTCGTTTTTTAATAACTTGACTGAGGGCTGTTCGCCGAAGAAATTTCGGGCTTCTGTATACAACAAATCGGGAGTCAGGTCATCTGCAGAACCGAAGAAGAAGGAGATCGGTGTGTTAACGAAACCCCATAAACTCTCCGTGTGCTCGACTTGCTTAAGGTTAATCGAGATTAGCAGGGCGGCCCGGAACCCGTCAAGGGACTCGTTCTCGGCCGGAACGTGCAGGGGTATGCGACCGAACCACATCATAGCCTTGAAGTAACGTTCGAAGTAGTCGGCTTTGGTGTAGTGGCCGCGAGGCATGTACTGCGAGTAGTCTTCGACAACCCCGGGCAGGAAGGAAACCTCGTACATACCGGAGTGTTCTTCTATCCGTGAGATTTCGGTTTCCAAAATTTCGGCGTCTTTGCCTTCAGGATAGTTGACGGATTGAAGATTCAGCAGCCTGGCACCTACCGCAAAGTAGAGATATTGGATGCGGGCGGCTTCCTTTGCCTTGCCTCCCAGGTTTTTATAGTCTTCTTCAGCCTTCCGACACATGAGCGCCGTAAGGTCCTCCAGACGTATCAGAAGCTCCTCTGCTTCCATTGTCTCTACCATTTGTGCAAACATAACATGGAATGTATGGAGTACGAGGTCTGCTGAGACGAAGAGAGGCGTATGCTGAGAGGATGCATAATCCTCGTACATACCGTATATGTCGGTGGCTGCTGTTGGACAAAGCACGAAGCCCAGGGAGTCGATCTTATCGAGGTTCTGCTTGGTGAGTATACCCCTGAGATCGGGCTGGCTCTTGCGGGGATTGAAGGACCCGAGCCTGCCCGCATAGGAATTTGTTATGCAAAATCCCATGACTAAAACGGCTGTCAACGCTTTTCGCTTGAACATATTTCCTCCTCGGTTTGATTATCAGACTATAAACCAAGACAGGATTTTGTCAAGGATTGTTATGTATAAACCGGCGAGATCAGTTTGCAGGCAGGTATCTTTTCCTTTCCCTTATAAAGTATACAAACCAAGCAATGTTTACTCCGATCGCCAATGCCGAGATTACAATCCAAATCGTTACCGTTAAGGGTTTGTAAGTAGGTAACCTAAAAGTGAGTGTTTCAGATGGTATGACGCGCAGGACAAAATGCAGCGTTGAGACGATCAACGTAAAGAACGCAAATCTGCGGCCAATCTTGCGGTTGATGAGCATTGTTGTTGCCGCGGTTACGCAAACGGGAAAGTACAGAAAGTTAGAGACAATTACAAAGAGGACACTGAAGAAAGGCTGATGTTGGTAAAAGAAAAATCTATGGCTTATGAATATGAAACTTACCTCTTCCAATATCCTTACAAGGAATCCGAAACCCAACAAGTAATGACCGATAATCCACACCCATGCTGGCCAATGCAGGGGCGGCTGCTTTACAAGCGACATTTTCCACTCCACAACACGAAAAGTATCTTAAAGTTTATCAAGGTGTCTGGAAGATAATACTTCAGGGTCCCCGCGTTCAGGCGAAGTGGGATTGTGGGGTGATTTAATGCCGTACCTCCTTCGGACACAAATGAAGTAGATCAGCCAGGCTGCGTTGATTGCAAACCATATAGACTCAGCGACAATCTCGTGCCACAAGACAGCCCTTTCGTTTCTGATGACTGCACATATCAGCAGCATAATTGAGGATATACCAAGGGTTACAATGGCTGCAACCCAGCCGGTTTTCCGTCTGAATAACATACCAATTGCCGAAATTAATGCTCCAGGCAGGAAAAAGAAGTAAAGTATCGCATCACAGGAACATGGATAGTCTGAAAGGTATTCGAGGTAAGTAGGCAAATTCAGATTTAGATTCCGTGTTATCCAGCGAGGTTGTAAGGGACTCGTTATGATCCACAAAGAGAGAATGAACAGCCCTGTTACCCATATCCAACCCGGCCAGTGCAGACGAGGCTGCCTGGGCTTTGTTGATTCCACGCCGTATTGCTTACGTGCAAATATGAAGTATACCAGGAATGCAATCCTGACTCCAAGTTTTACAAATCCTTCTTTGGAAAATATGGAATAAGGCAAGATATAGAAGCAATCCGGAAGTCCTCCACCGTAACCGATCTTAAACGATAAATCCCTTACTATTATCAATGTTGCATAGAAGATCCCTACGCCTAGTACGATCATTGCAAAAGACCAACCCTGCTTGCGATTCAAGAGCATTATGACTGCAGCGGAAATACCCAGAATGATGACGACTACGTTGTAGAACAAATCAAGAAATGAAACCTTAACTATATAGGAACTATCGCCCATGAACGAACCACCGGTATCAATCACAATAAAGATAATAATCAAGACCGCCGGCAGGGCTGCTACCAGATTTCCCACCACCCAGAACCAGCCTCCCCAGTGCAGGTGTCGTTTCCCGGTATCATCTGTTTTAATATCTTCTTGAACCGGATCGAGGTATCTTCTGCGGGCACGTAGGAAGTAGATAAGCCAGGCTGTGTTTGCGACAAGGAGTAGAAGACCTAATGCAAATGGCAACCAATAATAAAAAAGCACAGAAGAGCATATGATGATAAAGATACCGTAGAAAGAACTTACGCTCAGGGTCCAAAAGGATAGCATCCAACCCGGTCTGCGTTTACAGAGCATGGCAACAGCCGCTAAAAGAGCAAATCCTGCAGCCATACCTCCTCCTATAGTCAAAATCATTAGAAGTATCCAATAATTTGTTGAGTATCCTTCAAAATAAGGGGAAGTAACATCGTTAATTGTTCCCAAAAGAATCATGCCTATCGACGATATTAAGACAAAAAATATCGTAAAATTCCACACTATCCAGATGACCCCAGGCCAGTGCAAGGGCTGCTGCTTCCTTCCTTTTACGGTCTCCTCGGACATAGATGAAGTATACCTAAGTTTACGTATTTGTCAAGGTTTCCTTGCCCCTCTTGCCCTAGAACATGCGGAGGAGAAAAAGATCCATTTCTGGCTCAAATCTTCTGTGCTGAAATCATCATCCGCCCCTCTCAATCCAAGCCGCAACTCGTTTCAGGTTGGTGTCAAAGTTTTCAGAGGTTTCATCATCGGTAAAATCGGCTACCTTCAAGGCGTAGTAGGAAAGTATCTCGTCTAACTCATCCTGAAGCCTTTCTGCTGCCTTGCCGTGTATGAGACCAAACGGCACATTTACCGTATAGTTCCCGTCGCTGAGTATTGTGGATGTTGGGGTGTTTTCGCCTATATAGAATCCCAGAGAAACAAGGGCGATGACAATGTCGTCCCTGGGAGGCGCTCTGGTACTCATGGCTCCTCCTTTACAACTACCAAATTTCCCTAAACACATTTGGATAACCGAAGAGATCGGATATCCTTTTTTCCCAATAAAAGATTATAGGTCAAGTTCCCCCCTTGGTCAAGGCTAATCTCGGGTTTTAACACAGCGTAATCTTCCGATAGTGAATTCAGCAGTGAAGTTCGTTCGCTTGGAAGCAAGAAAGAAATCGTTAACCTGAGGCTCTTTTTACAAAACCACACCGATTTTAAAACAGGGGTAATACCGGTAATAGCAGTCTTGGATTACCTAGGAGTCAGGAAACCCTTAATTCCACATCCGGCGATCCCTGCGAGGGATCGGTACAGGTTCCAGACAAGGCTCGACGGTGATAATCATCCCTGATTCGCAAGTGTCGGCCGGTCGGGTCTCTACTTTGAAACCTAATGATTCCAAAATGTAAGCTAAAATCCGCTGACCTACTCGCTTTTCGTTATCCACTCTTTCAACGCTCCTTCATGATTTATTATAAAGTTCCATTTCTGAAAGCATCGGCTTTCGCGTTAAATAGACGGAGTAAAAACTCAAAAGTTACAAACAGCAATTTTTTTGTCTGCGCTAACGGTTATCTGATTGAGACATGACTGCAGGTACACACGTAACGAACGTATTATGGACCCAGGAAGGGAGCTTCAAAGAAGAACAGAACGGAAAACAGGGGATCTAGTGAAACATAATTACGTGACTGTTATACTCGTCCTTTATCCTGGGGAAGGTATTCGAGATCTTAATCATATTTGATTCAAGGAACTGTACCCTTTCCTCAAAGCTGACCGTATCCGGCGGTTCTGTATACATAACGTCAAACTTCTTAGGTGTAACCTCATGGAAATATTCGACATGTTTACCGTATTTCTTTTGATAGGAAACAAAACATGCAATGAGGTCTTTGGCCCACAACTCAAGTTGTACAAGCTTTTTACTCGGAGACAATTTCCTTGCCGTTCTTCGGAACAGTTTATCCGGATTAGTGGATGAATAGTACTCAGGGGTTTTACTATGTCGCACACTGTGGTTGTCTTCCAGATGGGCGTTGTACTGCCACTCCAGATCTTTAAACGACGTTGTGATTCGTTCAAGATTATCTTCTATTATGTCGATTCTCTCCCGTTGATGCGCAGTGACCTTCGATGATTGACGCATCGGGCATGCGAGCGTTGCAAGGGACGTCAATAAGACACCGGTCACCAGAGAGAATCTTACTCCCCTTAAATATCTCGAGCCTCGAACAATCGGTTGCATTAAATTCCTCCTTGAGATGAAAATAACTTAAGATAGATAAATGTCAAACTCGATTCCCTGCTCTGGAATCGCGGTGGAAAGTCATCACTGACTCTAAAGGACAATTTATCCTCTACTTATCATTTTTTGTGGAATTCCTTTTCGTGATCGTGGAATTTTTTTTCGAGTTTAGGTAAAGCGCTGGATAGACGTATCACGTTTGATTCGACGCTCTGTATCTTCACTTCGTGGTCTTTCGTAACAGGGGGCTTGTATTCCACTTCCACCGGTATTTGTGTAACCCCGTGGAAAAACTTGACATGGTTGAGATAAGAATTCTGAAGTACATCAAAACATGAAAAAAGGTCCTGGGTCCATTTTTCCAGCTGCCTTACTTTACCCCAGGCAGTCAAAGGCTTCCAATTCTTTTCAAAAAGTCTGGTAGTAGCGCAAGATACGTGGTATCTGCTCTCCTCGGTCGGCAATATACCGTGATTGTCGTACAAGTGACGATCGTACTCTTCCTGAAGGTAACGAAGCGATTTGCCGAGGGAAGCCAGATCATCCCTTACGAATTCTACCCTTTCCTTCTGCCTTGTGTTCAGATTAATTAAAGCGGAGTTGGGACACCCTAACGTACAGAATAAAAAAACAACCAAGGCCGCTGTAACCAAGCTCATCTTAGAATATCTCGAATGAAAAAAAATCTGCTTCATACTTACTCCTGTTTGAATACTTGAGAGAATATCGTTTGAAGACGGAATGTCAAGCCTGTTTGGCCGAACTGAAGTTCAATTTCCGGGATTTGAAGTCTTCAATCGTATTCGAGGAAGAAAAGGAAAGGCAGTAAGCCGCAAGGCATACTGCCCTTAGGGATCTGCCGAGCCAGGCTTACAGCCTATCTTAGCAGAGTTAGCTAAAGCATCTCATAAAGAGAATCTCAATTCATCCTGTGGGGGTGTTTGGCATCAGGGGTAACGGTGATTACTACACCAGTCTTCCCCTCATCCACAGATTTAACTTTATATCCCATAGCCTTAAGTATCTTGGTCACTTCCTTACGGGCGTCTTTTTCATCCATTGCTACGACCTCCTAGATTCGCTTTCCCATATATACCGATTAGACCGGGTTTTATTCCAAAGGTTTAAATCGAGTCCTTATCCTTTTGTGTAATGACGAATTTTTAAGAAAGATGACAGAGTATTTGTCCTATATCCTCGGTTTTCTTGTCAACTTCCAGGGAGAGGAAAAAAGGGAAGGATCAAACAATGTTCCAGAACTACACCTATCCACTCAGATCAAGAGTTTTTGGGAAATATTCTACGGATGGTTCGCAGCATTCCGCTTTCCCGAAACCCTCTTGGGCGTACGACCTGGTTAGTGTGCTGCGAGACCAAAGTCTCTCGCTACATGCTATCGTAGCGATAAGTAATATCCGATATTTGTAATTTTAGAATCAGCTACTCGCCGTGATATTTTTCCATGTGCTGGCGATAGTTTTCTTCAATCTTAGGTAGGAAATCAGCAAGGATTATCAGGTTTGCCTCAAGGATCTGCAGTCTGACTTCGAAATCCTTAGGGTCGAGCGGTTTTGCATACTTTATTTCCGGCACTAATGCACTTACTACTCCGTGCGCAACCTGGAGGTGCCTTGAGTACATCTCCTGGAACCAAACGGTGCATGAAAAAAGGGTTTTTCCCCATGATTCGAGTTGGTTGAGCTTGTGGGCTTTAGACAAAGAGAACTTCGTTTTATCAAAGACATCGTAAGTTATGCAGGATACGGAGTAAACGCTCTCCTCGCCAGGACTCGGATCGTGGAACCTTTGCAGGTGCGGATTGTAATCTTCCAGGAGTTTGAGAAACGACCTCGTAAGGTCTGCAAGATTCTCTTCCACTCGTTTTATCCTTTCTTCTTGAAGCGGGGTAACCCTGGTAAATATTGAGGGGCACCCGGTCAAAAGGATGGCTAAACTTGTGAAGATAAACAACATCCTCACTCCATCTATACTTCTTTTTAAATAGGACCTGCGTTTGATCAAGACTCCTCCTGGTTCAAGGTTATGGAAGAATACAGAGCGATCAAGACATGTCAAGTGAGCGCATTGATCCTCAATGATTCTTGAAACAATTCACGCTGCGTTGCGAAAATTGATCCCATTTCGCATTACACTTCGGCTTCACTAAAGGCGTCGGTTGAGGTTCTTCGCTAGCTGCAAAAAAGTTTGGAGTGCTGACAAGTTATCTCATCATAAGAAGTGAGGTAAAAGGCAAAGTCACGATTCGCGGGTCTCTAACCTCTACATCGTCCAAGAAAGTAACGAGTATCCCAAAAGGAGCATTATAAACAGTCTTTTCGATGAAGGATCGTAAACCTAATGTATCCTGATGTTCATCAATCCTCAATCTATACTTGATTTCAATAGGAATCCTATGCTCACCAACTGTGATGACGTAATCTACTTCAGGTTCTACAGGTCTTTCAGGAAACCAAGTTAAATCCAGGTTCGGAATGTTCCCAAGAAAGTAACCGGCAATACTCTCAGCCAGGTGTCCTGCCAGATCTCTTAAATGAGGTGCCTTATCTAAACCTGACGAAGTCATAGGAATCAATTCCTGCAACCAACTTGAACGTAAGGAGTGATCGCACAAACATATCTTTAGATACCTCTTCCGCTTCTTCAAACGGAGTTCAAGAGGCGAAATTAGTTTTACGAGCAATGTATCGTTAAGAAAACGGAGATAGTTTATCACTCGCTGCGGTCCCACGTTTGCTGATAGAGCCATTCTTAGCTCTTGAACAAAGACGGATTGACTTGGGGCTTGCCCCGCGTAACGGCAACAAAGCCGAAAAACCTCCTCAAGCAAGTTTTGATCTCGTTTCCTTCCACGGTCACCAAGTCTTAGATCGTGCTGAATAACTCGACGAATCACAGTCTCAATTAAATGATCGGCGACCTCTTCCCAAGGACGATCAGTACGGGCTTGTGCCATAGGATATCCCCCTCTTACTGAAAAAGCGGAGAAGGTCTTCTTTCGTAAATCTTTATTCTTATTACCAATATCCCGAAGCGCTTCCCAGAATTTTTGATCTTTCAACTCCTTCAAGCCGTTCAAAGGAAGTAGATATGGAAGCTCGCCGAACTTACGTATCCCTGCTATTTCGCGTAAAAGCAGTGTTCCTAATTCTAAAGTAGAAATTCGCCCTGCCAGGCTGTCACGTCCAAGTTCTAATCTAAGTGCTGAGCTACCTGTGACTAACACCCTTACCGCATGATGATCTACTAATGATTTTAGTTGCGGAGCCCACCCTTCAAGATTCTGAACTTCGTCAAAGAACAGAAAGGTATGTTTATTTTCCTTGGCTTATTCATTAAATGAATTCCTTAAGATATTATTCTCAAACCACTTAGAGAAAGCAAGTATGGGATCGGTTACCCCTCTAAGGGAAGGTATTTCATCAAACTGTACACGAAATATCCGATTCGGGTTTATTTTCTCTTCATTTAAGAAGTAATCTATTATTTGCTACTGGAGGGTTGTCTTCCCAACTTGACGTGGTCCTCGTAGGACGGTTACAGGTGCCAATCCGCCTTTGATTCTTTTCACAATATCATTAAACAACCAGCGACGGAAAGGAGGCACCGGCTTCATAGCTTCATCGTACCACCACGGATTAGTATCACGCAGAAACAGTTCTACGGATGCAGGTAGCCTCACTCCTAATAACGTATCTCTTAAACCTTCTTTCTTCATCCGGCCTCCTCTGTTTAATTATTGCAGGACATAATTGTGCAGGAAAATCAAACCGTGTCAACCCTTTTACATACACAAACGACCGCCGCAACCGATCCATTTTCTATTTTGCTTTTTGATCGCCGGAAGCCTGCGGTGTCCATTTACATTTCGCCCGCCAGCATTCCCCTGCGTTTTGATCCGCAAAGCGGCGGCTTCTCAGCTCGCTTTACCGTCTAGTCCGTACCTGTGTCGCGCGATGATGAAGTACACCACCCAGCAAGCGTTTATTGTTATGACAACTATCGAAAACCCAAGCGAAACCAGCATATCGTCCGGATCGGTGAGAAGCTGGCCGGTTCCGCTGTAAGGGATTATTGCACGGATCACAAAGTAAACGGTTGACACTAGAAGCGTAGGCCAGGTTAACCACCAGCCTATCCTGCGATTCAGGAGCATTCCCAATGCAGCGGCAAAACATAACGGCATATATGCCGAGTAGCGCAGCGCCCATGAAACTATCCACAGTGTAGAGTTATGCGAAAAAAGGATCTCCCCCAGGGTTCCGCCGGATAAAGCGAAGACCAGACTGATCACCGTGGACCCTCCCAGGATGATGTGTCCTGATACCCATATCCAGGCAGGCCAATGCAGCCGATGTCTTTTAATGTTCTCCTCGGTCACACCTAAGCATAATTATGGATTACTAACCTGTCAAGCAACTGAAAAAATAAAGGAGGCGGCAGACCGCCTCCATCTTTTTTGAAACTTTATCTGATACTTTTAGCGGGTGAGAACGACCTTTCTGACCAGCGCACCCTGGTCGAGTTCGAGACGCACGAAGTAAAGACCGCGAGGTAAATCGGCACTCGGCCACTTGACGTTGCCAATACCTCGAACCTCACGGGCGAATACCCGACGGCCGGTTGCATCAAACACCGAAAGCTGGGCGGTCTCTCCAGTTGGTAAGCTGAACCGTACCCAGCCCTGGTTAGCTATTGTCGAAGCCTCAAGGCTGAGAGGTTGGTCGACCCAGGTCTCGTAGACGCCTCCTGGTTTAACCACCGTGTAAAGGATTACAGAGTCGTCCATGTCTTGCGAACAGTACCTGGTCCGGGTGTAAATCAGGGTTACGTTGGTGTCGCCGACCTGGGCATCTGCCGATGGATATATGCGGGCGATGAATGGGGTGTCGATACCCTGTGGTATAACCTCTCGCAGCTTGATGTTCCATGGGATCGTATCAATATGGGCAGTGTCCCATAGCTCCGCCCTCCAGCCCTCGCTAAAGGGCGGGGTTCTCAGATCCAGATAGAAGGAGTCGTCCTCGTCACCCTTGTAGAAAAGGATCAGGGGGTATTCGACGTACTCACCTTGTGATACCGTTTTCAAGCTGTCCGGGTATAGAAGGAGCGTGAAATCCAGCGGGTAAAACTTGAAGTTGACATATTCCAGCCACGGTAGATCCGCAGGCTTCGGGTACCTGAATTCAGCCCGGTACTGTACGTAACGCCAGCGTAATGAGTTAGGATTGGCGTAGCCGTTCACGACTTTGTCCCATCTTGTCCATCTATTTGTAATTACCGAGTCGGGACCGGAACGGGTGTAGAACTCCATACTGGACATGCCAGGGGTATGGGCGATGTATTTCACCTTGCCGTTTTTGGTAAAGTTGTAGTATTTACCGCAATCGAAGACATCAGAGTCGTACCAGGCGGTGTACTCACGGGTATAGATGTTGCCAGGCTCTCTGAATACGCCGTGGTGGTCTTCGTTTACAGGCACCGAATCCGCCTCTTCTATCAGATAATTCGGGCCGTAAAGGATATAGGAGGCCGAATGTCCCCGGTAGGCGTTAAGATAAATATCCCAGAACCCGTCGTAGTTGAAATCGGCCATGAATCCCCCTGAGCAGACGATGTCTGAGTTACCCAGGTCATCGATCGTGCTGTCCGATTCCCAGAAGTAGGGATCAACGCCCTGATTGTAGTAAACTACAGGAGGACGGCGGTTGTTGGGATCCGCTCTGAAGAAGATGATATCAAGAAGTCCGTCGGGACCGGGTACGCCTTTCTTGTTTCCCCAATCCCAGACAGCAGAACCGCCGTAGCAGGAACCCGGGGTCAAAAGTACACTTGATGAGGGAGGGTAGCCTTCCGTTTCAGGGTCGTAGAAGTAGACGATCGCGTTCTGTCCACCACCTGCATAGGAAAGGGTGAATATGAGATCCAGCCACTCGTCTCCATTCAAGTCGGCCATAGAAACGCCGTGATTTGATCCGCCTGCACCCAGAAGGTTAACGACCTGATCAGGCATGCGATTTTCGCCCCAGTAGTAGAGATGTATGTTCTGAGAGGTATTGTCCGCTCCGGCCACAATATCACCCCATCCGTCCTTGTTGATGTCGCCGATCTCGATATTGTGTTCGCCTCCACCTTGTGTGAAGCTCGTCACAGAGGCGCTTGAATAACCGACCGGTCTTGCCGGATTACCGGTCGGGAATCCCCAGAACACGATAATCCGGCCTGTACCTGCATCGGCGGCGATGATGTCCAGATAGGTGTCTTTATCCAGATCGTAGACGTAGACCGTTTCTGGATCGGCGTTACCCGGGCAAGTCAGGGTTGTTGAATCATCGGGGTTCGGACCGTTCGAGCCGTCATTCCAGTATATGGTGACCCGACGAGCGCTGTAACCTGAATGTATAAGCTCTCCCCAGCCGTCAAGGGACAGGTCGGCCAGGTCGCATCCACCGCCTTCGCCGGGGATAGGATAATAGATAGAATCAGATGCGTTAAAGCCGGAAGCGGAGCCTTTGTAAAGACGCAAGTAACCTCTCGTGCCGTCTGAAGCCAGAACGTCGTAGTAGCCGTTGTTATCGATGTCAAAACGAGCGAAGAATTCTACGCAGCCTTCTACAGCCTCCAGATTGGCGCGCTGGGAGATGTACATCATGGGATCGTGCCCTAGATTGGACAAAAAATCCTCAGCCGTGGTTTCCGTCCACTCCAGAGCGCCCACAAGCAATAACATTAGTGTGAGGTTCATCTAACCTCCTTTGATGTTAAGGTTTAACTTCGATTTAACTCTTTTGCAAACCGCTTTGCAAACGTGATAAATCTTAAAATGGGAAAAAGTCTGACCTATCCATCATACACACTTATCCGAAGATTTGACATTTCCCCAGGGGCAATCATAGATGTTACCCGACAAATTACGCCCGGTTTTTCAACCAAAATAATTATAGTGTAAGATTGGATGATGTCAATGGCTACGGGGTTAACTTTCTAATGTGCGAAACATTCAGGAAGAGTGTCCTGGAAGGAGGGGGACGAAACGACATTCGGTAAGCTCCCTGGATCGAAAGCCTTGTGCTGATTTGACAACAAGGGTGAGGCAACCTTTCAACGGGATAACCATTCGCCCCCCCACATTGAGTTGCTCTAGCAGTTGTTTCGGAATACCATCTGTACCGGCGCTCAGAATAATGGCGTCGTAAGGGGCGTACTCTGACCAGCCCTGGATACCGTCCCCTGCCCGAAGATGGGCGGTGCCGCAGCCTGATTGTATCAATCTATCCATTACCTCATTAACCAGGGTCAAGTTACGTTCGATGGAGTACACCTCGGCGACCAGTCTGGTCAATAGAGCTGTCTGGAAACCGGAACCCGTCCCAACCTCAAGCACCTTGTCTCTTGGAGTAAGATGCAGGGCTTGAATCATGGTAGCGACCGTTGAGGGCGCGGAAATCGTTTGCCCGCCGGGAATCGGCAATGCAGAATCGTAATAGGCCTTATGCTCCAGTCCTCCAGGAACGAACATGTGTCGAGGTACTTTCCTGAACGCCTCAAGCACCCTTTCGTCTTTTATTCCTTTTGACTTGAGTGTTTCTATCAGCCTTTGGGCGCCGCGTTCGTCTATCTCCACGATAACCATTATATCACAGGATGCCTTGCGGTCAACTTACATTCAGCTATCCGTCATCTGTTACCGAGATGAAACCAAGGCAGGTTGTGAGATGGAAAAGACGGGAAATCTGTGTTTTTTATTTAGTTGACCTGTGTTGCGATTTCTATATACTTCAGGAACAGGAGAGGTGTCCGAGTCCGGCCGAAGGAGCACGATTGGAAATCGTGTACCCCGTAACAGGGGTCGTGGGTTCGAATCCCACCCTCTCCGGTATGCCCCGCGGGGCAGTTTATATTACTCTCATTAGCTAATGTAATGTCGAGTAAGGTTTTTTGAAATACCGCTGTTGGATAGAGAAGGTCGTGCCACAATACTTTCGAATAGCCCAGAGACGCGGCTTCGCCGCCTATCGCTCGCCGCTGACCGCCGACAACCTACCGCTGACAACTCACTGCTTCCTGCGGTTCCTGCGGTTCCTGCGGTTCATGCCGGGTCATGCCGGGTCATGCCGGGTCATGCGGGCGCAGCCCTAATCTTAAAGTCTTTAATCTTCCAATCTTTAATCTTGTAATCTTTGAATCTTCCAATCGACTATCTGTCAGCCGTTTCATTTTGCAATTTGATATTTGATATGATCAGACCGTTCCGTGCAGGCGGACCCGACGAATGGAGGGCGTTTGTTTCAAGCGTTCCACGAGCTCCTGGGTAGGAGAAACCTTTATCTCCTGGCTGCGGATGCGTGTTCGATCCGATCCGTTGCCGCCGTTCAGGATGTTTATGTAGAGTGCGCAGCGGCCTGGGTACTGTGCTATAAGTGTATACAGATCCTCGAGTTCCTTACGGGTAATGCCGTCCTCCTGAATATCAATGATCACTGCCTTGAGTCTGGCCCGGGCTGCAGAGAAAGGGATGATCTCTTCCGAGAAAAGTTTGGCTCGATCATCGTCTTCAGACATGGCAACCCTGCCTTTTACGATCACCGGTTCATCGGAACGCAGGATTGAGCGATGCTGTTCGTACAGCTTTGAGAATACGAATACGTCTATCTCGCCCGTAAAATCCCTCAGGGTCAGAATGGCGTAATCCCGTCCCTTCTTGTCCCTCTTGCCCTTACGGGCGGTCACAGCACCGGCAACCGCAACGGTTTTACCGTCGTCGCGCTCGTCTATTTCCTCCGTGGTGGTAATTTCCAAAGCTTCGTAAAGGTCGCGATACTCCTCGAGCGGGTGCCCGGATAGATAGAACCCAAAAGCATCCTTTTCATAGTTTAAGAAATCTCGGGGTTCGAGATTCTTCTTTCTTCGCATTTCGGATCGTTGTTCAGGTGCCCCATTGCCGAACAATCCTGTCTGTTTTTCTAAAAGTAAACCGCGTTTATCGGCCAGCCTGGAGATTTCATCCTGAAGGTGTGCAATCAAGAGTTCCCGATCGGGATCAAACTCATCAAAACAACCTGCTCTGATAAGAAACTCGGCGCATTTGCGGTTAACCGTTCCCTTGGTTCGGGCAAGGAAGTCCCTGAAATCTCTGAAAGGTAGCTTTCCTGCCTCCTGCTCAATGAGTTCCGCGGCTCCCCTTCCCACGTTCTTGATAGCCCCCAGACCGAAACGGATTGCACCGTTCTCTATGCGAAATGCATAACCGCTGCGATTGACGTCAGGTGGAAGGATACTGAAGCCGTATTCACGGGCGTTGTTTATGAATACGGACATCTTTGTTTCGGAGTGCCCCATCTCGTTCGTTAAAAGCGCGGTGAAAAACTCAAGAGGGTAGTTGGCCTTAAGATAGGCTGTGGTATACGATATGTGGCCGTAGCCTGCTGAGTGGGATTTGTTGAATCCGTAGCCGGAGAACGGAGCGATAAGGTCATATACGCCCTGGGTTGTTTTCTCAGGTACCCCGTGTTTTTTTGCCCCTTCAAAGAACTCCTCCTTCATCTTGTTCATCAGTTCAGGTATCTTTTTACCCATTGCTCTGCGAAGATGGTCGGCCTGTACGTAGGAGAATCCGGCTATAGCCCTTGCGGCCTGCATAACCTGTTCCTGATATATGAGCATACCGTGGGTACCGGCCAGTACAGGTTCAAGCTTGGGGTGCAGATAGGTAATTTGACCCTCGCCGTTCTTGCGTCTGAAGAATTCGTCCAGATCGATGTTGGCCAGGGGACCTGGCCGGTAGATAGCTATCACGGCAATAATATCTTCCAGTTCGGTGGGTTTGAGTTTCTTTAATATGTCACGCATCCCCCTGCTTTCAAGCTGAAATAAACCTGCGGTGTCGGCACGTTGCAGTAGTTCAAAAGTCTTTCGGTCGTCTAAAGGAAGAATATTTGTATCTATTGGGGTATTCCCTGAACCGCTGTTGATTAACTCCTCCGACATCTTGATTACGGACAGGGTTCTCAGACCGAGGATGTCCATCTTGAGTAGCCCTATTGAATCTATGACCTTCATGTCGTATTGAGTACTGATTCCTCCGTCTGCGGCTTTATACAGCGGGACGAACTCGGTCAAAGGCTCAGGTGTTATTACTACTCCGGATGCATGGATCGAAGCGTGGCGGGATACACCTTCAAGTTTCTCTGCAATGTCGAAGAGTCGTTCGTAGGCCGGGTTACTTTTTATCATATCACTCAGCTCAGTTATCTTGCGAGCCTGAGAAAGATTCGCAGTGAATGGAATCAGCTTGGCCAACCTGTCAACCTCGCCATAGGGTATGTCCAAAGCCCTGCCCACGTCTCGAACCGCGGCCTTTGCCTTCATGGTGTCGAAGGTTATGATGCGGGTTACGTTTTCTTCACCGTAGCGTTCGTGGATGTAGGATATAACATTATCCCGGTCTTCGTCTGCAAAGTCTATATCTATGTCAGGAAGGGTGATCCGATCAGGGTTTAAAAAACGCTCGAAGATCAGTCCGTAATGGATTGGATCCAGGGAGGTTATACCCAACGCGTAAAGCACAAGGCTGCCCACTGCGGAGCCTCTCCCCGGACCCACAGGCACTCCTGTCTTACGAGCATAATCAACTATATCCTTAACTATGAGGAAGTAACCGGCAAACCCCATCTTCTCGATTATGTGCAGTTCGTGTTCCAGACGCCTTTTGTAGGATTCACCTTCCAGGCGTTTCTTCCTGCATCCCTCGTATGCAAGTTCCTTGAGGTAGGCCATGGATGAATCGAACTCAGCAGGGATTGGATAGCGGGGCAGCTTGAAATCGCGTGTATCCAGATCCAGACTGACCATGCAGCGTTCGGCGATCCTTAAAGTGTTCTCTATCGCCTCGGGAAGGTCAGGGAATGCCTTGACCATCTCCTCGGCGGACTTAAAGTACATCTCTGCTGATTCGAATCGCATCCGGTCGACCTCGTCCACTTTCTTGCCTGTTTGAATTGCAAGGAGCACGTCGTGGGCTTCTGCATCGTGTTTGTGAAGAAAGTGACAATCGTTGGTCGCCACCAGTCCGACGCCTTCCTGGGCTGCCAGCTCGACGCTTCGTTTCATCATTTCTTCGGTTTCAGATAAGCCGAGGTTCTGAACCTCAATGTAGAAGTTCTCCGCTCCGAAGATACCCATATACGACCGCAAGGCGGCCCTTGCGGTTTCTGTGTCTTTCTTAAGCAGTGCTGAAGCTATCTCGCCTGACCAGCAGCCTGAGAGCCCGATTATACCATCGCTGTGCCGGGCAAGGGTATCCTTGTCGATCCGCGGCTTGTAGTAGAAGCCTTCCAGATAGGCTATCGATGAGAGCTTGATCAGATTCTTGTACCCCTGGTTTGTCGCGGCGAGAAGGGTGAGATGGTAGTTGTTTTCTCCGGTACCCGGTCCTTCGGTTTTCTCCGAAAGCTTGCCCGGAGAAACATAGGTCTCAATCCCCAGAATCGGCTTGACGCCATGTTTTTGCATCGCTCTGTAAAAAGGGACCACCCCAAAGAGATTGCCGTGATCGGTGATCGCTGCCGCAGGCATCTTGAAACGATGAGCCTGCTCTGCAAGTTCATCGAGGCGAATGGAGCCGTCCAGAAGGCTGTACTGTGTATGAAGGTGAAGATGGACGAAGGCGGGCTTAGGCATGTTTGATATTAGCCAGGCTGAGGGTGGCTGTCAAGAAAATAGAGGACAGTAGAGATGGTTATAAGATCGAGGCTGATGAAGGGATGTTTGAATACAGAAAACGCACCGTAGGGGCGACGCCTGCGTCGCCCTGTCATCTCCAGGAAGTAAGCCGACAGCGGTTAGCGCTGAACCCTCGGATATGAGCCGTCGGCGTTGAAAGGTAAGCGGGCATTATCCCGCAGAAGCTGTCACCCTTAGTAGACTTGACAACCCCCCCCCCGTATAAAGGTGCAACCTCTGGGGTAAGTATGTGAGGACATCTTATAAACCTTAGGGGGAAACAATACAAACGAGGAGGAATGATGCGTAAAAAACGCACACCTCTAATCGCCATTGCTATAGCGGTTTTGGCGGTTGCAGCGACCTCAGTCTTCGCCTACTACGAGATGTGGTGGGGTTTCTTTTCCGACGGATATCTAGTATACAACAGTAACTACTACTATCACCCCAATCCAGGCGCAGGCGGTCCTATCTGCGACTCAACGATAAGTGACGATGAATTCTACATGACCAGCGATGGCATCATAGTACCTTTCATCGACGATGTTAACGACGATACGATATGGCTAACCATAACTGACGCGAGCGGCAGTAAAACCACAGGCAGAAGTAGAACAAAGTCCGTCACTAACGGTGCGTGGTCGGGCAGCGGCCGACGCACCGCTCCAGACCCCGACCAGACATTCACAGTAATAAGTGGAACCTGGCAAGCCGCTTTCATGTACGACGAAAACCCGGATTCATTTGCCGGAACCTGGACAGCAGACTACAGTGACCCTTCCGGTATTTCCGGTACTGGAAAATGTGAAGGCGACATTGGCGATTTCTCGACATCCGAACCTTGCGACTACTGCGATTAACGCTGAATGCTTTTGCAATACAAACAGGTAACAGTTTGAGTATGAGATCACAAGAGGAGGGTTTTTTCCCTCCTCTTGTTTCCATCTAGGATAGCCCTTGACACGGCGAGTAAACGACCTAAACTATTTTTAAGGAGGTCGGTATGTTTCAATTAAGTGTGTTAATGTTGTCGTTATTCGGTTGGATTCTGGTCAAGCCTTTCCGGATAGCCGAGGCCGAACCAGGTCATCACCAGGTATGCCTGCGGGCTGCAATGGCCTCTGACGGGCATTTTGCCGTAGTATTGGTGGACAGCCTGATGGTTCCTCTGGAGAGAAACCCGCACGAGATTTACATCCGTTTCTTCGACAAGAACGGGAACCCGATTACAGAGCCTTATAAGCTGGAAAAACTTGCAGACACGAACTGGGTCTACTGGCCGTGTCTGGAAATGGATTCGTCGGGAAATGCTGTTCTGGTCTGGGAGGAAATAGTCGATACCAGGGAAGACTTTTGGGTCATACGCTTCCAGCGCTTTAGCCCTTACGGCTTTCCGACAGACACTGCACAGACATTGCAGGATAGCCTGCGGCTTCATGCCTGGAGACCTCTCGGTCTCGGTCTTGCTCCTGGGGGAAGATTTGCGGTTACCTGGAGTGAGACCAAAGATGGAAAGTACCAAATATACTCCCAGCGGTACGACGTTGACGGCTCGCCTCTCGACACCGTGTTCATGTCCCACGAAAGCATCACAGATTCGGGTTTTACCTTCTTGTCCCCCAATGCGGCATTGAACGATGTAGGCGACCTTGTGTTAACCTGGCTCAGATTCAAGGAAACGTCGAAGAACTATCCGCTATTCCAGGTGTTCGATGCTGAAGACTCCTCCATCCTGGGCTGGGACCCTGTTGGCCATCGAGTGGATGACGGCGATGAAAGACATAACGCCACCCGATCAGAACCCATCTGGCTTGACGACGACCGGTTCGTCGTTTTCTGGTATGACATGCCTCCTGAAGGCTTGCTGGGTCGCGTGTTTACCAATCGAGGCGCAGAACGCAATCCGATAAAGGTTTTGACGTCTGATGATTCACTGGCTGCAGCGGGTGACCCGAAAGGCGTCTTTTCTATAGACGTCTCCCCGGACGGGCGCTTAGCCTACACCTATACACGAAAGCACTACCATGGGGACGATTGGCGGCACCCCTGGGCTCACCATGCAGGTATACTGGGAGAGATTATTGACAACGAACCGCTGCGGCGAACTGGTTTATTCGAGTACTCTCACCCCTGGGGAGCGGATACCGTAACGAGCATGATGCGCACACAGCCCCCTGCTGTGGCTGTAAACAACGATCAGATAGTATGGGTGTACTCGCGTTTCAATCCTGACTCTATCTTTGAGGCATGGGTGACCATCACCGACTGGGACATGGGCGAAGGCATTGGCGAAATGCCCGCCTCCTTCCTCTCTTCAATCAAACTCGAAACTACCCTCAACCGGCTTGCTTACGATGTCCCGGGCGAGGCCGTGTTGACAGTATACAACTCGGCAGGCCGCAGGGTTGCAAAGGCTGTAATCCATGATAAAGGCTCCTGGCAGGCTTACGGTTTCCCTTCGGGGGTGTACTTCGCCGTTATTGAAACGGGTAGCGAAAGCGTTTCGGAAAAGGTTGTGATTATAAGGTGAAAGGTTTCCGATCCTTTTTGCCTGTGGCAAAAAGGGAGGATATAGGTAAATGTAGTGATCGTAAGGTGATTTTAAACACTGACCACGGAGGATACCCTCTCAGGGTGTCCTTCTATCGAACAGGTTAGAGAACCTGTTCGGCACCTCCCCCTTCTCCGCAGCCTCAGGAATCTCTTAATTTCAATCCCTCTTCTATCAGCCGTAAGCCGTTGACCGTCAGCTGTCAGGAATTCCCTAAGGCGTTTGCAGTATTGACACATCTTCAACATTTACTATACTCAGTATCAGACGATTAACCGTGTCTTTCTCGAGAAGATGGTTAGGAGAGGAATTCAAACTAATTGTGTAAATCAAGTTGCAAAGGAGGCAGAATGAGACTCCTAAAGGTGGGCATTTTAATAATATCAGGCACACTATTTGCCGCAGAGCAACGGATGCTTATTCCACCGATGTACTCCGAATCACCTGCGGACGTCAATCCTTTCCTTGCCGAAGAGCCACTCGGATACGACAGGATGATTATTACCGCTGACGAGGAATGGCTTCACAATCGTATTAATCAACTCCGCGCTGAAAAGGGTGCAGGTCCCCTGCACTGGAACAACCAGCTTACCGCCGCTGCCAAGTTTCACAGCTGGGAGATGATTGAAAACGATTATTTTGAGCACGAGTCGGTCGACAAGAACGGCAAGGTTTACGAAACCACTTATGAGAGGTTAGCGAGATTCGATTACACATATTATCCACTTGGCGAAAATATTGCATGCTATCCAACAGCTCCTCAAGCCTATAACGGTTGGTTTAACAGCCCAGGTCATTACAGTAATATGATTGAAAAAGCCTTTACTGAGAGCGGTCTCGGACAGGCAGTTGGCGGGCCTTGCGGGAATATGTATACCCACGATTTCGGGTTCCGACCCATCTCCTTTGATCTCGAGATCTCCTCCGATGACATTAACTGGGAACAGATCGACGGCAACACCCTTCAAATCACGGCTATCATCCATAACCCGGGAAAAACACATGCATACCCGGTGATGGTTCGGTTCTACGACGGTAATCCTTCCTCTGTGGGAAAGCAGATTGGTGCAGACGTCAAGGTTCCGGCAATCATAATCGGAGATGACTATCGTCCCGATACAGCCAAACTCGAATGGGATTTTTGCCTCAAAGCGATGTCTGACGACACGATCGAAACCGATATTTACGTGGTTGTCGATCCGGAAGATAAGTTCGACGAAACCAATGAGGGTAATAACATCGCTCACATTAATACCAAGTATATAGCAAAGGGTGAGGATGTAGTTCTTTATCCTCAAAGACTGGCGATTCAATCCACATATCCCAATCCGGTAAAGAGTTCTGCTATCATCTCCTACTCCGTGCCTAACCGTATGCCCGTGAGTTTATCCGTCTTCGATGCCTCGGGACGCAAGGTTAAGGATCTATTTTCGGGTAAGCAGACCGCAGGCAATCACGATATTCAATGGAACGGCTTGGATGCATCGGGCAACGAAGTTGCGGCCGGGGTTTACATTCTGTGCCTGGTGGGCGCTGATCAGGCGCATACCAAAAGCCTGGTTGTAGTGAGATAAGTATTCAGTCCGAAGGAGGTAAACCCGGAGGTTAGACGAATTACGTGGGGAACGGATTTGAGCCGGCTTCAAGGCCGGCTTCTTTTTTTAAAACACTACGTCGATGTAAAGCGGATCCGCAAGGTACGAATCGGTAAAGTACATGCCCAGAAAACGCTCGAGGTTACCGAACGTTATCTTGTGAATAATGTCTGAGATTTCTGCATCCGTTTTCCCGCTAAGGAGCGGTTCAGTGCCTTCGTCGCGCATCTTCTTCATCCTGGAGTCCAGTGCGGTTTTCAAGGCGGGGATATCGACACCCGAGCAGAACGAGTCGATCGGGTTTATCCTGCCGTCGTAATCGCAGCCCGATACTATGTTGTCCCAGATGGTTTTCCCCGCAGGAATGCTCCCGTGCGTGTAGTTATCCACTGTCCTGGCAACGTGAAGGATGTTCGAGAGAAAGGGCTTCACCCACATGTCGTGAAACAAGGGTGCCTCTTTTCTCAGCTTCGGCGGCAGATCGTTCAGGAAATCGTTGACCATCTGTCCGCCCAGGATTCGCTGATCGAGTATTATACCGATCAGACCGTTCGAGTCGTAAACCTTGGTAATCTCCTCGTTCGAGGGATTGATATCCCAGACGTTGAATACACTGTCAGAGAGTCGGTATCTCGTGTCTTCCTGGTCGTGGTCGTCGGAGTTCCTCGATGCGTCGAACGCGCCTATTCCGTTGAGACCTGCGTGGCTCACGATAACCGGCACCTTTTTTTCGTCCGGTTTGCCCGCGTTGTGCTGTTCGATTTTCCCGTAAAACCACTTTCGCGTGTCGATGCTCATGTGTTTGGCGTCTACGAGAATCCTTCTTCCGTTCGACGTGGATAGGAGGTTTTTGACGACAGTCTTTCCAACCTCGGTTATGCCGGTGTTCATCCCGCGTCTCTGATCGAAAAGCACGTGTCCGCCGTCGGCCTGGCTCATCGCGTGTCCTGCAAGCTGGTTCCAGAAGTGGTGGCACAGACCCATGAATAACGGTACATGATCCCAGGTTTTGAGTTTGGCGATGTTCTGGGAAATCTTAGCAACAAGAGCTTGTGTTTTCGGATTCGAGAGGTTGTTCAACTCCGAATCCGGCAGTCCCTCCAGCGAATTCTTCTGCCCGCCGCCGAATACGTGCGAACCTTCGATGGAGCCGATGACCGCTATGGTGTGTTTCTTGCCGGGATCGTCGAGCACCGACCGCAGCTCCGTGTAGTTGCTCACTATCTCCTTGCGGGTATCCGCGGGTAGCCCGTATTTGTTTACGTACTTTACCGGACAGTCGGGTTCGGTTTTTAGAAGCGCATACTCCGCCACAAGATCGTCGAAATACTCGCGGTCGCGCTTGAGTATCTGGCGTATCCTCTTGGTCGGATAGGTAGTCAGGATGCGTCCGAGGAACGTGTACATCGCGAGGAACTGGATTATTACCCGGAACGTACACGAGATTATCTCCCATATAGCCTTGAAGAATCCCTGGTTCAGGATTGGCTTACGGACTATGGTCATCAACCCCCACTCGATGGGGTAAAGCGATACCGAAACGACCTTGAGGGCTCCTCGAGCCAGTGAAACGAAATCCGACTGAGTGTAGGGCCTGCCGATATTATCCCACAGGAACCGGCCCTTGCGTTCCTGTCTCTTCGTCGGGGGTCTCGAATACCAGATGGATTTCTTCTTGTTGAACGGGATCACGGTCGAGTGACAGTGAATGTCACAAAAAGGATCGTTAACCATTGTTACCCTCCAGAAAATTTGTTTTTATCAAGCGAACCTGTAATTGATAATCTTATACGTTTTTGACTCAAAGTCAAGCTTATTGCTATTGCAATGAAGGTTTCCTTTCTTCTCTCAATTAGTAACCTTCCGACTCCCTTCCTTCATTTATTAGAGACTGAGTGGGAAGGGTGTCAAGTCTTCTTTTGACCTGTAATATCCCTTCCTATTTCTCACCGAAGTTGTAGGCGTAGCCTATGCCTGCGACGAAGCTTTTGAAAGTGGGCGAACCGTCAAGCCGGTAGTTCTGTATCTCGGCGTTGAATCCCAGGAAGTCTATCCCGCCGTAGATATATGCCCCTTTGAACGGGTGGATGTTCAAGAACACGGTTTGGGGAAGAAGCAGCATGGTTGTCTGTACACCGAAGGTCAGGTACTCGTGACCGGTCTTGGTCGAAAGCCCCATCATCGGAGTAAGTATACCGATATTGGGAACGTCGACATCCATTCGTAAAGCGAAGTTGACCATCTTATCCCCAGGTGTAGAGAACTTGAAGCCCACGCCAACTATTGGTACTGGTATTCTTAGAGAATCATCGTAATCCGAGTCCTCATCCTCGCCTTCCCAGCGCGTGAAGCTAGAGAACAGAACACCGAACCGACCTTCGACGCTGAACGTAGGGGAAACACCGTAACTTATGATAATGTCAGGTCGGACCCCGTTAAGGTAGCTTTCGACTCGACCATGGGTGGTATCCCCCGCGACCTCGACGTTTTCCCACTCGAAGCCGCGCTCTGCGGACTGGTAAGCGATGCCTGCGCCAACACTCAACCCCTGAGGGGCGGTTGCGGTGTTGTACATAGGTGGGGATATGCAAGCGGTTGTGGCAAGGATTATTGTCAAAGTCAAACATCTAATGAATCTCACAAAGCCTCCTTGTTTTTTTCCCCGATAGGGCCTTTTGAGTTTCAAGATTATGCATTACTATAAGAAGAATGTCAATACCTTGAGTACTCCATTTTAAAGGACAAACAACTCGTGCAGTTCGCAAGGCAATCTGCGGTCTCTACTTCACTTCGTGTTATTTGCAGTGAGTTCTGAGCTGTTCGCTGTCAGCCGTCAGCTGTCTGCTATCAGCTGTCGACGGTGAGCGGTGAGTTGTCAATATGTAAACGTTCGCTCACTTGACACGTATTTACATTTTTATATACTTCAGACGGACTAAAAATCCAATAGTTTTGGAGACGGGGTTAATTCTCCTTTG
>JAFGSK010000051.1 GCA_016934635.1 Caldifarciminota bacterium | reverse complement strand
CTTTTTGAGACTTTTCCCGTAAGTATAGAATAAAGTCGACTTACAATATAACCAGCGTGTCTAGCGGGCTTAGGGGATAATTCCATACTTTCCATGGAGTACTTTATTTCCACTGAGTCCATGGCTTACACAAAAAGGTGGCACAAAATGTGGCACAATCATCCTAGAAGATTACTAGGATATTCCGCTGAATCAAAATCGAAATTCAAAGACACTACTTAATTGTTTAGATGGTAAATAGCCTTAAAGGTCTTGACAAGAGGTAATTATTAAGTATATTGACTGGAGTCGGATCAGGTTATGCTGGTGCAGAAGAGTGATATGGAATGGAGATCTCAGGGAGGACATGAGATGAAAAACGTTATTAAGGGGCTTGAGGGGATTGCCGAAAAGACAGGTGCAGGGGGGGCAATCCTCTTCGCAATCAAGAACGGTTCCAGGATCGAACTTGCCTCGTGGTATAAGAAACCGGAAAGCAAAACCAGGATAGTCTCCGTTTGTTCATTCGCAATACGTGATTACGGTTATTTCTACGGAGCATTATGCTTGATTGAACCTGCCTGCCCTATACATGCTGCCTGGGGGTTTATCAAGAGTGAACAGGAAGGGTTGATGCGGGCGCTGGAACCTTACAAGAAGAAGACAGACTTTGGTAGGCGTTTCATAGCTCAATCTACGGCAATGAGACAATTGGCAGAGAATGTCAAGAAGGTTGCCGACAGTAAGGCGCCGGTATTGCTTCTGGGAGAATCCGGTACAGGCAAGACTGAGGTTGCAAGGGTTATACACGAAATAGGTCCTTTTAGGAACAAGCCGTTCTTGGCCCTGCACTGCACCAATATACCGCCGACCTTATTCGAGGCTGAGCTTTTCGGTCATACAAAAGGGGCGTTCACAGGGGCCACTGAATCCAAGAAAGGCCTTGTCGAACTTGCCAAGGGCGGCTCGTTGTTCCTGGACGAGATTGGCGAACTGCCCGGCGAGATTCAGGCAAAACTCCTGCGTTACGTGGAAACCGGGGATTTCTTTCAGGTCGGCGGACGTCAGCTCAAGCGTATGAAGGCGCGGATCATCTGCGCCACGAGCAAGGACCTTGAGGAGATGATGAAGCAAGGGTTGTTCCGTCCTGAATTCTTCTACCGGCTTGCAGGACTCAAGATTCGCGTCCCTTCACTTGAGGAACGCAGGGAGGAGATACCTGTTTTGGCTGAGTACTTCCTCAAGCGGGCGTGTCACGAATCAGACATAGAATATAAGAAACTATCCCCGGACGCCGAGAAGATGCTCAAGCGGGCCTCGTTTCCCGGTAACGTGCGGGAGCTTGCCAACCTTATGGAGAGTGTGGCTGCTTTCGTTGATGAACAGGTAGTTACCGCCTCTCACCTCAAAAGGCTCGAGTTCGATGGGCAAAAGAGGATAGGTGATCTGAATCTCGAACGTGCCAGGCAGCAGTTGGAGGAGAAGCTGATTCGCCAGGCCCTTGCGCAATATAAGACCGTAGACGAAGCCGCAAAAGCCCTGGGGATCGATCGGCGCTCTCTATGGCGCAAGCGTAAGACGCTGGATTTGTAAAGCGAAATCTCCTATGTCTTAATCGTGAGACATAAGGCTGACTCGAAGTATCCACATCTGCGCAGTTTGCACGACGTGTCTCATCACTGAGACGTGGATGTCGTATTTGTGAGACATCCACTCAGAAAAGCGTCGAGAACAACAAGATTCAAGTCGTCGGGTAAGGCTTGACTAAACGTTAGTTAGGGCTTATAATGTCCTGGTTCGCTAACCTGGCACGGAAATTGCTCTAGGATAAAGTGATAACTAAACCTGGAGGAACGGTTATGAAAAATCTAGTATGGGGGATGTTGACCTTCCTGGTCGGCATCAAGAGGATGAGCCGCAAGGTTCTCAAATCACAAGTCAAACCTATAATAAGGTAAGGAGGCAGAATGCACTTTCTTACTATCTTTCTGCTCCTCGGTGGGAGCGCAGAGGGTAGCGCCGTAACCGGCAATCCCATACGTCCTTTTACTGCTGAAGATGAAATAAAGGCCGTCATCAGTCAGTTGGAGGACGCACTCATCGACAAGGATGAAGTATTGGTAACTGCCTGTCTATCCCCGGACATAAGCAGCCGCAAGGCCGAAGAAGTCAAATCTACCTTTACCCGACATGTAGCAAACACCCAGGCGCCTTCGGGTAAGCCCCTGGTTAGCCTGCAGGAAATAAAGGTCGAGGTTGACGGCGAGCGAGCGGTTGCTACGCTAACGGCTTACAGCTACGGTGACGGCAAGCGGATTAAAGCCATACACAAGATACCGTTCAGGCACGGTGACCAAGGCTGGTATATAGACGATGCAGTGTCTGTCACTTCGGTACTGGCCCAGGTTGGCGGCATCGCGCCTCAGCAGCAGCGGCTGCAGCCGGAAGAAGATGTGTTTCCTGATGAAAACATCACGCCGGTTGTTCCGATTGAAACAACACCAATTGAAGAAAAAACACCCAGCTTAAAGGTGATTCCGGTTGATCCTACTGTCATTGAACATAATAAGGAAGTGAATGAGAAACCTAAAGCGGAACCAACCAGGACTTCTGAATCTACTACTTCAGAAGAAACGACAATCCCAAAATAGGAGGATGCACAATGAAAAGGTATATGAAATTAACCCTTAGCAATTCCTTGAAAGTCATGATGCTGGGGTTCGTTTTGTTTTTCTTTCTGGGTTATACGACTTGTGAGCCATCAACCAATGCTACCATAAAGATGCACGTCATGGAGAGTATGGTACAATTGTACTATGGTACAGATGTCGAAACCACCTACTATGAGATTGGTGGTATACCTAATGATGTTTTTGAATACTTAATATCGGAGTTTGAACTTGCGACTGATGATACGGATGATATTCTTATTGATACTTTATCAATTACTCCACCAAGAGTAGACACAACTAAAGTTCCTTTTTTTGAGCTCGACAATAAACACAGTGGGTCCTTAAGAGATATACTGGATAGCTTCTGGGATGAATGTGACATTTATGCAGACTGGGAGCATGATGACCCCGATTACGCCATGTATTATCTCTTCGTCCATCATGTTCTCAATACATTCGACCACAATGATACAATCTACGGCATTGGCCTCACTCCCGATTACGGCCCTTTAAAATCTAACTACCACGGCGATGGAAGAGCGGCTTGTGCCGTCTACAGTATCCAACATCATTGCGGAGTCCCCCCCGGATACCCTGGAGCTGAAAATTTCATTAAGTACAACACTGCGCACGAAGCAGGGCATATTTTCGATCTTGGGCACCATGAAGAAGATGAGGGCCTTGACTGTATAATGCGATTATACATGCCCCCTTCGAATGAAGTTCCGCCGTCAACTTTCTGTGACTACCACCGCGGTTGGCTTGGTGAGCATAGACCATAACTGGAGGTTACTCTAATGCAACTCAATAATTGTCAGAATCGAAATGGCACAACTGCAGTGCTTTTGATTGGGATTATGTTAATTGCTACAACAGTTGTAGCAGAGTCCCCTGCATCAATCTCTCTTAAGCTTGGTAAAGATACACTTGCTTTGGCTGAACCTGTTTACTTGACTGCTACTATTACCAATCACCTCGATAAAAGTCTCATACTCGATGATTTTGAAATGTTTCGTCTGGACCAATTACCTTACCGGTTTTCACTTTTTTTAATCACCCCTTCCGGTGAAGAATGGCCTTACGTTGGAGCTCGTCACAGGGTGTTTGTCACCTACGCCGCTTCAGTTAAACATTGGCTACTTTTACCTTCTAATACGAGCGCAACGAAAGGAATGTTGGTTTGGTGGACAACCTTTGTGCCTTGGGAATACCAAACCGCATTGGAGAACCTGTTATCAGGGACTTACAAGTTGTTTGCAATTTATGAATTACCCGAGCAACAAGGTCTACCTGAGACAGTTGTTTATTCGGATACGATTGAATTAACCTTTCTACCTCTTGAATGGCAACATCGTACTGCATTATTAGAGATGGACTCGTTAAGGGACTTCTTTAATACTGGAGGGAGAAGATCTACGTCCGAGCCTGGGCTACTTCGCATTGTGGATTCAAAAACTCCCTACAGTGAAGCTGCTTACGCAGTTATCATGGCAACATGGTGTTTGGATCCGGACTCTTTTTCGACGAAGAAGGATTCCTTTAATTCGCAGTATCCCGAATCACAATTCGAATCGTATTTATTGAACTATCAATACAATGGTTTAAACAGAGCAAGTTCTTTAGCAAAGCAATACAACTGGTACCCTAATTTAGATGTGAACCTAGTGGAAAAGAAGTTAGATTCACTTGATAGTCGATTATTGGAGATAGAACCAAACCATTCAAGTGCGCTTCTTAGGCTTGGTATAATAAAACACCCAGCGAAATTGGAGGATGTAAAATGAGAAGTGTATTTGTTGCGGTAGCGATACTGTTAACAAGTTCTTTCGCTTTTGCACGTATTCTCCAGCAGCCTATTATAACATCGGGAAGTGAGGACATTTGGGAAATAGATGCTGAATATGTCCTCAGTAAATATGGGGATGCTGGTCATGGTTCTCTACACGGCAATGCAATCTTTGAGTACCAATGGAATAACAGGGATAAAGAATTTTTGTTTCTAACAGTGGATCCCGCCAGAGGAAGGATTCGTTACACAATTGCTCAAGGTGATGAACGAGTACTTAAAGACAATTGGTGTGGAGAATACGGTGAACAGGGCAGTGGCACTGGCCAATTCAAGTACCCACGAGGTATTTGCATCTTTCCTAAAGCTTCGGACAACAGATACCTTTTGGTTTTCGTAGCGGACGAAGGTAACGACCGAATCGTAAAACTGGAATATGACACTAAGACACGAAAGTTGGAGTGGATTTCCTCAATTTCCACCGGTTTTCTTAAGGCACCTAAAGACGTTGCTTGCCAATGGTTGGATGAAAGTGCAGGTACGGCAGTGCTCGCAGCTGTCAATGTTGGAGAAAATAGAATCAATTTCTACAAGGTTAGTTCAACTGGTGGAGTAAGTTATTTGACGAGTTACGGAACAAACGGCAGTGGAGAAGGTAATTTCAATATGCCAACCTCCCTTACTTTTCACAATACTGCATATCACAACGGTTATGGATATTTCGACTTGTTTGTCTCGGATTGTGGTAACAATCGTATTGTTAAAATAAGGTGCGAAATCCAATCAAACGGTAGTTCTCACGAATTTTACTGGAGAGCTGAGAAGGAGATAAGCCCTGATGTTATTTTTGTATCTGGTGTGTATGGCGAATCTAGTAATACCAGGGAAGCGGTTGTTTTTGTACATGAAGTAAATCGAAAAAAGATTACTGCTTACGACTGGGATTTTCAGGATAAACTTTACGAAATAGATGGATACCGCTCCACATACATGAGTTTCTTTGAAGGTGAATGTGCACTCTCTGAACAATGGTCGTTGCAAAGCGGCCTCAAATACTACTGGCTGGATTCAGGGTACAAAGAGGCGGGAGCGATACCTAACCAATTCGTCGAAAGTAGCATACAGGACGTAGTATTAAACTACGTTCTTACTGGTGGTGGCAGCGTAACCATACAGGTCTGGCGTAAAGGGACGGTGCCACCATGGCTTGGATATCCTAATTGGCTATATTACCCAGTGGCTACCCTTGAAGGCAATGATCCCCAAAAAGCAGGTCGTCACTATACGATTTGGGATGTGGGTTCTCAGAATTATGGTCCTTACGTAATCACATTCGATGTAATTGACTATTACCAGGGAACACGGGGAATGCGCAGGGAGATCCCGATAACGATTCTCCCTTCAGGATACCCTTCGGCGTTCTATTCGAGCTTTGAGCCCTTCGAAGGTTCTGCTGTACCCTGGGAGAATTCCATCGAGACCAATAACTTCGCGGATAACCTTGAATCTGAGGTCGTAGGTGCCGAAAACGGAATCACACCCCACACCGGTACGAAGATGTATAAAGTGACAGGCGTTGACACAACTTATGGCTCGACTTCAGGTGTAGTGGAATTTACGGTATTCAATCCGACCGATTATACAATCTCCGAGCCAACCTACCTTTCCTACTGGGTTCGTGCCAAGGAATTCCCCAACAAAGTGGCCGGTAAAATCTTTGTTGATGGTAGTTTTAATTGGACCGCAGGGAAAAGACTCCGAGACTGGGAAGACTACGGAAGGATTCTAGACCGCAATTCAAAACCACTCAACGAACAAATCGTGGAAATTAAAGACGGATGGACTCACCACGTATTGACGCTAACACCTGCAACGAGGCAAGAGCTTGGTAAGCTTTACATTACTCTCAAGGAATGCTGGGAAAGTGATACGGGCAGGTTTACTGTATATTTTGATGACATTCAACTTACCTCTATTTACCCTGGCGGGCCCTTAGAATGGTATCCAGAGCAGTTTGCTACTGGTGATTACGATAGCACAAACCGTGACTGCAACTTCGACATGGAATTTCACGCTTACGATCTGAACCCGGATACACTAACCAGTCAATACAGGTGGGTATACCTTGAAGTGTATGGTAACGGAGACACTTCCACAGCAGGCAGTTGCTGCGAATGTCAGGATGAAGATACTACTTGGGTTCATCCCGAACCCGGTTCTGGTATCAGGTTGGAGGTGCCCCCAGAGAAGGCCACGATAACCTCTTCAACCAAGTTCTCATGGTGGCAGTACGATAAGGCCCACGCACTAGTAGTGGGTGCATTGTTAGAGGAACCCGACAAAGATACAAACTGGCTCTACTGGGCCTGGAACGCCGACAACCACTGGGATGAAGCTGGTTACGTACACATGGGTGACTCGGGACACGCAAGGAACTACAACGAATGGGAAGGTCCGTTTATACGTAATATTGTAGCGGACTATGCCACCGAGTTCCAACAGCCAGGACTGACGTCATTAAAGCTTCGCTCACTTCGGGTAGCCCACTATTGCCGCAGTGATTGGACAGACGATAAAGGCGGAATACTAGGAGAGCCTTATTTAGGTGACCATACTGGTCCGATGATCGACAGCTTACCAGGTGACAGCTTCCCTGATCCCCCCAAAGTTACATTTAGGGGTTCATCACCTGTTGGCACTGCCAAACCTTCAGGCGGAAGAATAATGGTTGATCCTTCCGGTTGGAGTGGTACACGTGTCGATACCACGATAAAAGTAATTCCTTACACTTGGAATCTTGGCAAAATGATACGTCCTAAGCTCTGCAAATTAGTTCTTTCCCGCAATGCTGGACAAACATTCGAACACGTAATCGCCGACAGCCTTTCTCCAGGCGAGGAGGAACCGTTAGATACCATTATCATCGATGATACACTCGAGACGGTGCGCTACGCGCTTAGAGGTGAATACGAGTGGTACAACGAGGCTCCTCCGACGAGTGCAGCTCAGGTTAAGTTGATCGTAACCGACAGCACTGACAGTACCTATGAGACTGTAAGCAATCTCTTCCAGATTCACATTCCTTCGGCGCTTTTCTGGCCTCTTGAAGGCAACGCTAACAACGTGGCTGTCAACCCAGATAATGGAGAGATACATAAGGTATGGACCACCTGGGGAGATGAGGATACAAGTGAACGCTACATCTTGTATACACATTCAACCGACGGCAATATCTGGGATACGCTGGACAGCCCGGGCGAGGGCAGACGACCCACGATTGTTCTGGATACGTCAGGCAACCCGGTGATCCTTTACAACAAAGCTGATGAGGATGATGATTTGGGAATTTCGTCTTCACGTGCTGGTGGATGGTCAATGTCAGATCTCAATCCTCCAAGCTGGAATTTCAACAAAGTCACCGCCAACTTCGAGATAGACGATTACGACACGTTACATTATGCAATCTTCGCTGAAAAGGACTCTTTTGGGTTAACCTTTACCGCCGTCTTCTATGCTAAGAAAGTAAGCTCTGACACAACCGGCATCGCCGCTACTCAAATTGGATTTCATCTAGGTGATTATGATAAGGATTATGGGCCTTCGATTGCTCTGGATGTGCAAAATCGACCCCACATCGCTTATCGGATGGCAGACGATATCTATTATGCACACTATACGGGTTCGAGTTGGATCTACGATACTTTCCCGTCGGATACAACGTGCCATCCATCAATTTCGTGTGTTGGAGGCAACGTCTTCATCCTCTACCGGAACCCTGACAAGCAATTGGCTCGTAAGTTAGGTTATCTTGACGGAACGTTGACGAGCGACAGGCATCTTTATGCCTCTTCAGGAGCGATTCTCGATCCTCGCCTTATTGGCGGAGACGTTGTAGTGTTTACTGACAACGCTGATACAAGTTCGAGAAAGGTTCGCTTTGCTCAGTACGATTCGGAGGTGAACGGCTTCAGCTATCCGGTGCCTATTTCAGATAACGAACGCAACGCCTACAGCCCGCAGGGAAGAGTGATGCCTGACTCCAGTCTGTGGATCATGTGGACCGAAGATAGGGGCACTCATAACAAGATTGCCTACGAGAACTTTGATCCACTTTACGAGAGTCCTTTCTGTGAGCTTGATGCCGGTTGGGCAGAAACACCGTATACCGATTACCGTGACGATACTACAACCTCCGGTGGAGTGAAGTTGGACGTAGGAACCGACTCAGTCGGCTATTCGTTCACCGAGTTTAATCCTTCCCTTGACCATACACTTCTGCTCGAGTTCTTCTTCGAAGACAGCACGGTAGAGACTACTAATTACATAATAGTACATGACCGGGAGATCGATACAATTGAAATCGAAGAAGGCTACGTAAACCAGTTCTACCTTGGTGATACCTCCGGCAATTCGACCATATCTTTAGACATCTATCCCGGCGATTCGATCCCTGTGGGTGTAGCCAGGATTGTAGTGTATGAAGGTCAAAGTAGCGGAGGACTCTACTCGGCTGGAATCGTTGAGAAGCCGATTCCTCTTCCCTTGAGATTCGCACTCTACCAGAACTTCCCCAATCCATTCGGTTCATCGACGACCATCCGGTACGCCCTGCCTCGTGCATGTGAGGTAAATCTTTCGGTGTTTGACGTAAGCGGGCGTCGAGTTCGTCTGCTGCATAAGGGTAAACAGGAAGCAGGCTTCCACGAACTGCAGTGGCAAGGAAATGACGACATCGGCAGGAAATTGTCTTCCGGAGTTTACTTCATGCGCTTTGAAGCTGAAGGCTTTGAAGACTCCAAGAAGATGGTTCTGATCAAGTAGAGTAGTAAATTAACAAAAGGGGGAGCTGGGTATAATCTCGGCTCCCCCCTTGACTTTAAACAAAATAATCAGTAGACTGAGTAACTAAAGGAGCAGCAATGAAACAAGTGGGAGTTTTGATTCTTTTACCGTTTTTGGTTTTTTCTCTTGAAACTGTGAATCTTATTAAAGATCACAGTTTCGAGAAGGACAGCGATCTGTGGAATTATTACATTGGTGCTAGTATACCAACTTCTGATATCCCTGCATTTGCGAATAGACATGATTCAGAGAAGGCATTTGATGGTATTTATTCAGCTTCTTGTGATACTCGTACTCCTCTACAAAACGCACCTGAGCAGTATACAGATTCAGCTGTAATCATACAAGGATTCACCACAGAAAAGGTTGTGGGTGATTTAGACAGCTTAATAGTCAGATATGCAATAAGTCCTAAAGATGACATCTTCTACAATGCACTTGCCATAAGTGTTGCGTTAAATCTCAATCCAGAAGGTTTGATCTATTGGAACATGAGTTATCTTATAAAGAATTCCGATGCGAATCCACCTGCAGAACCTCCAAAACAGTATCTTGAACAAATGACGATTGAAGAAGATACTGGATGGTTTGAGTTAGTAAAGCCCATACGATACGATCTGAACGGAGTAGGTATATCAGATCAAACAAGAGTAGATAGTCTAGTCCTGGATGGTTATGGCGCAAAGATTGTTTTTTGGTTTGGCCAGAAAGTCTACTTTGATGACGTGCGCCTGATGGGCTACGCGGATTACGATGTAGGGGTAAAGGAAATATTCTCAGGTGACCTCATTCAAGCCAACACACCTTACATACCGGAGGCACGCATCAAGAACTTCGGGCGGGAACCGGCTGACTTTATCGTGGTTGCCGACATAATAGAAGGCGAAACCACAATCTATACCGACACCCTGGACTGGTCGTTATCCGCGGATACCGAAGACACAGTTCGTTTCAGTGAGTGCATGCTTGAGCCACCGATAGCTGAAACCTACACCCTGCGCATACATACCTACAAGGACCCGGATGAGTCCGACGCCGACGACGAAAAGACCAAGGAACTGCACTTCTCCGCCATCGCTGAACCGCCCTTAACCCACCCCGTAACACACCTTTCCCTGAGCGTCGATCCATTTTCTATGAGTGGTGTGTTACGGGTCTCCTACTCCCTGCCCAAAGACCACACGGGCGCACTGACCTTATTCGATCTCTCAGGCAGGCGGTTGGACGCGCAGCAGGTGAGGGGATACGGGTCGGCGACCTTTAGCTCAGACCTAGCGGCTGGGGTGTATATCGTGAGGCTTGAGGCGGGGGGCACGACGCTCTCTAGGAAGGTTGTGGTTGTGAGATAGGGGCGGTTCGTGACCTGGAGCGGCGTAGCCATCACACCTACGGGGGTTCTCTCAGGATTTGATACCTTATTGTGGAAGCGAGCAATTAGTTTTTTTGCTGTGTCAGAACTGTGTCAAAAAATGTGTAAAACTTGGTAAATTGGAAACGTAAGCCCTCAATTAGGGGTTACTATATAAAAACTTGTCTACAAGTGATCAGGTAGAGTAAGCCCCAGAAGTTACTCAAAACACGGCACTTATGTAGGTATATACGATTTCATTCAAAGCCGGAGAAGGGAATCGAACCCCCGACCTGCTGTTTACAAAACAGCTGCTCTAACCGACTGAGCTACTCCGGCACGAAACAGGACTCCATTCTAATCGCAGCGCATGAATTGTCAACGTTTCATTAGTGCATCTTTCTGTTATTACGAGCCATAGCAAAAAGGAGGATTAGTTTAATCCTGGTGCCTTATCGTGCAGTTGGGCAGAGCCCGCTTCAACTTCTTTACTGCGAGATCATCGATAGAGGTTTGCATAAGGTTGAGTTCGCGCAGGTTCTTCAGATCTTCAAGGTACTTGAGTCCTTTATCGGTCACATAGGTGTAATGGATGTTAAGACTTCGGAGGTTCTCAAGTCCGGCAAGGTTTACGATACCTTCATCGGTGATGGGTGTGCTGCCGATATTCAACTCCCTCAGATTGGTAAGATCCTTAAATAGAACAAGGCTTGCGTCAGTGATCGGGGCTTTAGGTATGTGAAGCAATCTCAGGTGCGGCATTTCCTTAAGATATTCCAGCCCCTGGTAGCCAATGCTGTTGAAAGGCAGATAAAGCCCTTTAAGATAGGGGAAATCCTTGAAATGAGCCATATCCTGATCCGAGATACCTTTGGCTTCGACAGCGGCAAGATAGCTAAAACGCTTGATCTTGGGAAGATGTTCCGGCAGAACACCTGTGAGAACGATTATCTTGTCCGCTTCAGGCACCTTGTCAGGTGAAATTTCAGAAAGGTCTGCGCCAATGAGTTCCTCATTAACGTATATGAGTCCTTTATCGACCCGAAAGTCGATGGTATCTTCGCCCTGCCAGACATAAGGGCCGTTTCCGAGATAGAGTATGTCTTTTTCAGGTTCCAGATAAGTTACATCGGCTTCTTTAATCACAAATCCTTTGTTCATAACCACGCATGTGCGTTGTTCTGGTTCATCCTTTGCAGAGTCTGATTTTCCGCATCCTGCCCCAAGTGTTATTATTACTAGAGATGTCGTTACACCCAGCAAGACTCGTCTCATTTTTTTCTCCTTTATTTGATTTTTACCTATCTTACCGCTCAAGGTGAACGTGTCAAGATTAGTACATATCGAAAAAGCAGATTAATTTATCAGAGGTATAAACTGTAGATGGTTTTGGCTGTTGTCGAGTGAGCGGGACTTCTGTCCCGCTCTTTAATTACTGGTTTTGTTTCACCAAGTTACGCACGGATTTCTGCAGGTTCCTTCTTTTCAGCCTTTACGGCAAGCTTGGATATCTCGGCTAGTTCTTCGCTTAACTGCCACAGTTTTTCCCAGATTTTCCGGTCATACGAGGCTTTGGACGACTTCTTGGGTTTCTTTTTGAAGAAGTACTTTCCGGTCACCCCGTCCACTTCAGGTGAGGATGCCAGATAGATACTTGTCTGTGCGCCTTTCTCAGGGGTAATCGCTATTGTATTCTTCATAACAATTCCCATAACCTTGAGTGTCCCGGTGAGGTTATTTCCTAAGTTTGAGTTCACCAGTCCAGGATTGAGGGCGTTTACGGTGACGCCGGTTCCTTCAAGTCGCTCTGCCAGCTCGTAAGAAAACATGAGGATTGCCAGTTTGGTCTGGTTATAGGATTGCATGCTTGAGTAACCGCCCTCACGTTGAAGGTCGTCGAATTTTATCCTATTCGTCCACCTGTGCACGAAGGAGGAGACGTTTACGATGCGTGAAGGGGCGCTCTGCTTTAACATGTCGAGAAGGAGATGGGTCAATAGAAAGTGGCCGAGGTAATTCGTGGCGAAGGTCAACTCGATACCGTCGGCGCTTTCTCCTCGTTTGTCCAGGCTGACGCCTGCGTTGTTAATGAGCACGTCCAGGCGCTGGTACTTTTTCCTAAACTGCTTCGCCAGTTGGTGAATCTGGCTCAGGGACGAGACGTCGGCAGTCATTAAATCGATAGTGTCGGCGCCTGTCTCGTTCATTATTTCGCTCATCGCCACCGTGCCGCGTAGGCGGTCACGACAAACCATAACCACGGTCGCATCCATCCGGGCCAACTCGGTGGCGGTTACCTTACCGATTCCGGAATTGGCGCCCGTAATCAGGCAAACCTTCCCCTTCATATCTACATCGGGGGTTTTCATAATAACCTCCTTAACCGCGTTTTATCCGTTTCCTGGTCAGGATAAGGGTGGCAGAAACGATCATTAGTCCGTTTCCAAATCTGTCCAACGAATCAGATCAAGCAGGTTAAAGCGCCCGTCGTGGTGCCAGAAGATGGAAGGACCTGTCATTTTTCCTATCGGCGAGATGCGATCAACGCCCAGTTGGCCCATCTTGTCTGCAATGTTGATGAGACGATCCTCGGGCAAAGCCGCACCTACAGTCTGGAGATAGCTCTTCACCGGTTCAACCAGGGCAACTACTTCACTGGCGTCAGCCACAGGTTTGACTCGAATCGTGCGATTGAGACACGAAGGGACAAAGGTTGCATCCTGCTCATAGATGACCGTCCAGTCTGTACCGTTAGGGCTGGTATGGATTTCGAAACCGTCGCCTGTGAGTTCTTTGAACTCACAGGCTCCCCGGAGCTGGATAATCTGTGCAGCTTCATCTACCGAGACTCTTCCGCGGGGAATTGTTTGACTCAGGGTTTCCATCTGGTCTGCCAAGAGCTTGCTGAATTCCTTTGGGGTCGTTTCGCCACCGGTTTCTACGTAAAAAACGTGTGGTGAAAGGCAACCCTGCTGATCGAACAACGATACGTCTCTTGCCGCTTTCTGGGCCGTTTTCTTAACCTTATTGACTGCCAGAGCCTCGCGACCTATGATTCCGAAGCTGAGTTTGTGCCCGTAAGAGATGAAGCGAACCTCCGGGGGAACTCGTTTTCTGACCTCGTTTACCGAGTGTTCGGCTCCATAGACTATGACCGCATCGGATGCACCGAAGGCCTGCTTCTCGATTGCCTCGTTTCCGCCTTTCCATGAGACCATGGCTACACAACGCGCTAACTGTGGATTCACTTCTGACAATGTTTTCGCGAAAAGGGCGCTAAACAGAGGTTCCTCGGATGACGATTTTCCGAGGATTGCCGATTTCATGAGCAGGGAGTAGACGATGTTTGCAACAGGAAGCCCGGGTACGTTGCCTGCGAATACTGCTGTGGTGAGTCTAGGACCGTAAGCCTTGCTCATACCCGAGGCGGCAGGACGCCGACGAAACTCGTCAAGGACCAAGGGATCACCTAACTCCTCCTGAAGAAGCTTCAAGAGGTTAATACCTCTGTACATTGGCAGGAGCCCGTCCAGGATAGCGGCAATCATCTGGACGGAAAAACCGGTGATAGTGGGCAGAAGTTCTGCCGCTTGCTTCCGGGCGGGATAATTTGGTTTGGACCAGAGGGCTAACGCTTTATCTATGGAGTTGATTATCTCAAAGACAGGGCAATGGATCAGGTATTCATTTTGCGCCTTCACCAGTTCTTCAATGATTCTTGATAGTAAAGAGGAAGAGAGCGCTGGTGATTGCATCGAAACTCTATTACCGTCTCGTCCGAACTCCATGGGTTTGTACGCTTCTACCTCGGCCTCCAGGTTGCCGGGGAGGTAGAAGGCTGGGATTGGGGTTTTGGTTTTTAACATCTCGACTCCAATTTACTTGGTCTGTGCGCTGAGAAGTTCGTCAATAGCTATTGAGCAACCGCGCGATTCGGAACCCTTGACACGGCCTGTGATCTCGAATCCGGAGCCGATAGCGTAACCTATATCTTCGGTTTGAATAGCCTGCACTGTTACTATGTTAGCCAGACAGTGTTCGAGCAGCAGCCCTTGTTCACCTTTGGGCAGCGGTTTTAGGGTATCAGGGTCAACAACCTGGACTTTTCCCCAATGAGGGATCATCTTGTAGCGTGGTTCTTTTATCCCTTTTCTGTGGTTGTAGAATACGTTCTCCATGAAAGGCAAGGGTACCTCGACCATGCCGTAGCAATTAACCATAAGATAAGGTGGTATGCCTAGTATCTTTTGCCCCAGTTGGCAGTACTCATCTCTGGGGATTTCTCTTGAGCGGCCCTTGTTGCCTCCGCCGTCAAACGAGCGGCTGCCCTCGGGCAACTTAAAGGAGATACCCTGGGACTGGCAGTAGTCGAAGAAGTGGACATAACCGAATGTTGCCCCTGCCATCACGACCGGTTCGCCTGAATCCTCGGCTTGCCTAAGTCTTTCGGTAAGGCTTGCGAAATCGAATCCGGTAGGCTTGATGAAGAACTTCGGTTTCCCGATGTGATGTCCCGCTACCACCTGTATCAATCCACGTACCACTATAGCTGCCTCGGGCGTCAGTTCCGGATCAGGCCCCAGGAGCAAAGCGTGCAACTTTTCATCCGGGGAGTTGTACAATCCCGCTCCTATTGCGGCTTGGGTGGACAAGTCGAATAACTTGAGACCCATCTCATTCAGATAAACCTTTGAGCGTTTTTCAGGATTATTTGTTCCGCTGCTTGTAAAAAGCATGACCGTGTCTTCCTCAGGGAATGTCCTGAATGTCACTTCCTTGAATGCGGAGGTTGTGACTGCCGGAATCTCTTCCCAGGTATCTATTTTGCCGGGCTTGATGTCGCGCTTGATGCAGTATTTTTGATAAGGCTCATTCGCATTGTACTGGTACTCGAACAATCGAAGAGCCAGTTCGTTGTATTTTTCTTCAGTACCGGGTTGATCAGTTCCAGCTTTAATGAAAGCGGTGATGTCGCGTTCCAGATCGTGGACATAACCCGAATCCGATGCGTATTTTGTGGATACTTTCTTCACATGGACCTCCTTGACTTATCCCGCTCCTCCATGCTTGCAATTAACAAGCGTTTGTTTTCCTAGTACCGTTTTGGGCAAAAAGGGACATGTTTCCTTTTGCCTTTCACTAATTATAGCGCGTAAACGATAAATGTCAAGGGAAAAGATGTATACTTTATAAATATTAAATAATGATAGGAAGTGTATCTTTATTTAGAATAAATCGAAGTAAGTAATTCTCTAAATACTTGACAAACCCCAAAAAATTCTTACTATCATTCTTACTTCATGACGATTAGAGCAGATGTCATTTTCAGGAGGGAATACCGCGCGGACTGAAAACCAGATCGTGCGGCGTAGACGGTTGGCCCCTTTTGGTGGAGGAAATCATAAAGGCAGCTGAAAGGAGGCTAATATGAAGTTCGAGCTTAAGTATGATAAGGAAGAGGGATTACTTCGAGGAAAAATCCTAGATACATTCGACGAAGAATCCACCAAGCAATTTTTTAGAAAGCTAAAGAATGATTTCAATGACGAACAAAGGAAATACTGTATACTCGTTTTGACTGATCCTGCTCAGGGACTTCCTTCAAAGGAAACACGTAGAGTAATGCGTTCAGAAGGTTCAGACTTTATGTCCTTGTGGGAAAAGATAGCTGTTGTTGGTGCGAAACCCGCAGTCAGGATGTTTGGTAGAGTCATAATGAGTGCCATAGGTAAAGGAAAAGACAGCAAGTTCTGCGAAACCGAAGAAGAAGCCTTAGTATGGTTGAAAAAAGGACAGGAAGAGACGAAGAAAAGTGACAAGTAAGTATTGAGGAGTATGCCATGAATAAAGGAGAACCAATTCCCAACCTCCAAAAGAGAGTGGATAGGATTGAGGAAGTCCTTTCTGAAGCGGCGTGCGGTAATTTTGGCGAGGAGATCGAAGTCGACATGTTTAAACCCGATGTCTTGACACCTATTGAGACCGGAATCAACATGTTGGTTACCGATATGGCTGATGAGGTTGGTGAAAGCAAACACAGGGCCGAAGAGTTAGAGGAAAAAATCAAGCTCATTGAAGAACAGCAAAAGGCGATCGAAGAGCTTTCCACGCCCATCATTAAGATATGGGATCAGGTTCTTGTCCTTCCCCTGATCGGGGCCCTGGATACCCGGCGTTCGCAGAAACTTACCGAGGCTCTTCTTACAGATATCTCAGCAACCCAGACCAAGGTTACCATCATAGATATCACCGGGGTACCCAATGTTGATTCCGCGGTTGCCAATCATCTTCTTAAAACCGTATCCGCGGTACAGCTTCTTGGTGCTTCCTGCGTGATAACCGGCATACGCCCTGAGGTCGCTCAGACGATCGTTCATCTTGGTGTAGACCTCGGCGACGTTGAGACCCTTTCCAATCTTGCAGAAGGGCTTAAGTGGGCCTTTGAGGCGATGCACATCAGGATGGTTAATGAATCTTAAGGAAAAGAGTTAAGTGTACTTTTATGCCCGTGTTTCATTTATCCAACTCGATCACCGATCAGATAATTGAGATGTGCTCGAAGAGCTTACGACTTGAGGCAGCCTCAATCAAACCTTCTGTGCGTTTGACATTTCGGCTACAGGCACCCAGCAGCGCGTCTCGGCGCCCTTTACTCGACCCACAACCTCGAATCCGGTTTCTGTCTCGCAGCACACATCGTCGGATTACACAGCCTGAACTGTAGAGGATAAATGTTAAGGTAAATAGTATATATTGGTCAAATGATAAGTAGAGGAAATATTTTATAATCTGGAATAAATCTAAATAAAGGATGTTTGTATTCTTGACAAGCAAAAGAAAATTCTTAATATCCATTCGGGGTTTTTTAATATTGTGAGTTAATGACAGTTTAGAGGGTATACAGTGCGAACTGGATAATTAGATTGTAGAGCACAGACGGTTGGTTCCTTTTGGTGGAGGGGAACAAAGACTGCCACTGAAAGGAGGCAACAATGATAGAGAGGAAGAAGTTCAAACACTGGTTCGACGAAAAGGAAGGATTTCTGCACGTTAACGTCCTTGAAAGATACGACCCAGAGGCAACCGACCTGTTCTTTTCCGACATGGCAGAGTATCCTGAAGAACAGCAGCGCTACGTCATTTGCTTTGTGGACGATGATGCTCAAAAACTCGTGGACAAGGAAACCCGCAAGGTTGCGGCGGAGAAGGGCAAGGTAATAAAGTGGGGTAATATAGCTATCTGGGGCGCAAAACCAGGGCTCCGCATGGTCGCAAAGATTGTACTGACCGCCGTGGGAAAGGGAAAAAGCCTCAAGTTTTTCGATACCGAAGAAGAATGCCTGGCGTGGTTGAAAGAGCGTCAAGAAAAGGACTCGAACAAATAGCCTGTTCCGAAAGGATGACTCATGAGTAAAAGAGTAAAAGATCTGGATTCAAGACTCGAGAGGTTAGAAGGTGCCCTTACTCTTGCTAACACTGGTACTTTTGACATCGATGTAGAAGTCTCAGACGAACTGGATTTTGACGACCCCTTGACCGCGGTAGAGACGGGGGTATATGTCCTAATAAACGATATGGGCGAGCAGGTTATGGAGAGCAGGAAGCGGTCACAGGAGCTGCAGGATAAGCTGAACCTCATCGAAAAGCAACGTCAGGCTATAGAGGAACTATCCACGCCCATCATTAAGATATGGGACCAGGTTTTGGTTTTACCCCTTATAGGTACACTCGATACACGACGTTCGCAAAAACTCACCGAGGCCCTTCTGACAGATATCTCAGCAACCCAGACCAAGGTAACCATCATAGATATCACCGGAGTACCTAATGTTGATTCGGCGGTAGCCAATCATCTTCTTAAAACCGTAGCAGCGGTACAGCTTCTCGGAGCGTCCTGTGTGATAACCGGTATACGACCCGAGGTCGCTCAGACGATCGTGCATCTTGGCGTAGATCTTGGAGGAGTCGAGACTCTCTCCAACCTGGCCGAGGGGCTGCAGTGGGCACTAAACCGCCTGAAGTATCGTATACTCAAAGAGGAGGGAGTTCAATGATAACACAGAGCATACCCATACTCAAGCTCAAGGAGTTCCTGCTGGTTTCCATCCAGACCGACCTCCACGACCGTATGGCAGAACAACTGCAGTATGACATCCTACAGCATATCTCGAAGACCGGAGCCAAGGGAGTCCTGATAGACATCTCAGCACTCGAGATGGTCGATTCCTTTATCGGCCGTACCCTTGCCGACACAGCCCGAATGGCTTCCACCCTGGATGCGGAGATAGTCATAGTAGGAATGCAGCCTGCGGTCGCCATAACCCTGGTTGAGCTGGGGCTTTCGTTAGGAGACGTTAAAACCGCGATGAACCTGGATGAAGGCTATACGCTTCTCGTTGAACAATTAAGTAAAAATGGATCGAATCAAATAGAATCAGAAGAAAAGGAGGAAGTCAGTATAGATGATAGTGGTTAGGATTAAAGATGTGGGAGATATTATAAAGGCGCGTTCTGCAGTCAAAGATGTCGCTGAGAAACTCGGATTCGGTATCGTCGACAGAACCCGCATCAGCACTGCAGTATCGGAACTGGCACGCAATATCTACCTCTTCGCCAAAGAAGGAGATGTCCAGATTGAGGAATTATCCAATCCTCACAAGGGTATTCGGATAACCTTCATAGATCATGGGCCGGGCATTGAAGATATAGATCTGGCCTTAAAAGACGGCTGGTCGTCTTCTAACGGGATGGGCAAAGGATTACCCGGAGCTAGGAGGTTGGTGGATCTTATGGAAATAGAAAGCCAACCCGGCAAAGGAACCACCGTAATCATAGAGAAATGGTTGAAGGGGTGAGAGTGGAGTCGGTAGTAGGTTATTCCTTCAGGAGGATAAGATGTGTGGGATGAAAAGGAAGATACGTTCGAGACCGGGGTCAACACTGGTGCTAGAAGTGTTACTTAAAGAGGAGTTGTGAAGATGAGTAACCACGTAGTAATGATTTACCGCAGTAGGGAGAGGGGAGAAGCTGCACGTGCCGTCATCGATCTTGCACGTCCACCTGATTTGAATGGGATTACAGGTAAGTGTTTCTGCGGAAAAAGGGCGATCAACCTTCATATGACCGGGAGTAGTGGAAAAGACTGCCTCAGATTAGCCGGGAGTTGACCGACAATACTCACTGGATATTATCTCTGTCATATGGTGCCACCAGGAGTTACGTGGAGGCAGCCCTTCCGTTTTACCCAATGGTTGTGGATAATGGCGCTGCTCGAAGCAGAGCATTTTATAGACAGGATTGAAATTGCACCTTAAAAAGCAAAGACGATAATGATGCTCAAAGATTTGTGTATTAAACCAAAGACCTTCTCTTAGATCAAAACAGTATAGCCTCCTATATCAATCATCTAAAACTCTTGACAAGCCGTTTCAAATCCATACGATAGCTCAAAAGAAAAACCAATCTGTACAGAGGAGGTTTTGATGGCGAAACATACGCTGTGGGATAACCGTACCGCATTTATCCTTGCGGCGATAGGCTCGGCCATAGGGCTGGGCAATATCTGGCGTTTTCCCTACATAGCATACGAGTTCGGCGGTGGAGCGTTCTTAATCCCCTACCTCGTCGCACTTATCACCGCAGGAATTCCACTTCTCATCCTCGAATTCTCCCTCGGTCACAAGATGCGTTCCTCCGCGCCGGGCGCTTTCTACAAGGCTCGTCGCAATACCGAGTGGCTGGGCTGGTTCGCGCTCCTGGTTGGGTTCGGGATCGTAACCTACTACGCCGTCGTTATGGGCTGGGCAGGCCGCTATCTCATATCCTCTTTCACACTCGAATGGGGTAAGACACCTCCAGAGGTTTCGGAGTTCTTCTATGTGAAGGTACTCGGTCTTCAGGACTCCTCGGGCAACATAGCGGGTCCCTTCCAGATTAACCGCATCATGTGGCCAGTCGTCGGCGTACTGGCCGCGGCGTGGGTGTGGGTTATCGCCTCAATATGGAAAGGCGCAAAGACAGTGTCGAAGGTCGTCTGGGTTACGGTAATCCTGCCGTGGGTTATCCTGCTAGTGTTTCTTGTCCGTGGACTTACTTTGCCGGGTTCCGAAATCGGGTTGAGGTACTTCCTGACCCCCAATCTCGAGGCTTTGAAGGATCCTGCGGTATGGCACGCCGCTTACAGCCAGGTGTTTTTCTCTCTGACCGTCGGATTCGGGGTGATGATCGCCTACGCCTCCTTCCTTCCACGCAAGACCGACATCATCAATAACGCGATAATCATAGGTCTCGCGGATGCCGGTACTGCATTCGCCGGCGGCATAGTGGTTTTCTCCACCCTGGGCTACTACGCCCAGACCACCGGGCAGGAGATCTCGCAGGTCGTGAGTTCCGGGCCGGGCCTTGCCTTCGTGACCTACCCCATGATAATAAACAAGCTACCTTTACCATGGTTGTTCGGGATTCTCTTTTTCGTAATGCTTCTTACCCTGGCCGTTGATTCCGCCTTCTCTCTCGTCGAGGCCGGGGCCGCTGGTCTTCTTGACCGGTTCAACTTCAAACGCTGGAAGACACTGATAGGTCTCGCGGTCGTCGCTTTCGTCATCGGGATACTGTACGTGACGAACGCCGGCATTCTCTGGCTCGACGTTGTCGACTACTTTATGAATAACTTCGGTCTGTTCGTTGTAGCGCTCCTCGAATGCGTTGTGATAGGCTGGATGTGGCGAGCACATCACCTGAGGCGACACTCGAACATACGCTCCGAGGTCAAGGTAGGTCTGTGGTGGGAAGGCATGATCCAGTGGATAATACCAGCTGTAACCATATTCATCCTCATATTTACCGTAGTCGAGAGGGTGAAAGGACCTTACGGTGGAGATTACATCGCCGAGTTCCTGGGAGGCTGGCTCATCATCGGTCTGTTCGCAGAGATTTCGGTACTCATCTCGAGGCTCAAGTGGCGCAAGAAGATAATAGGCATCCTCGTCCCTCCTGCACTCATCGGTGCTTTCTATGGGCTTCGCTTCGTCTGGATGCAGTCCAATGCTGCAGAATACCTTTATCCTTTCTTCCAGACAAAGTTGTTTATTCTTATCTGGTGGATCGGGGTCGTCGCTGTTATCGAGGCGGCGGTGTTCCTCACTAAGATGACATTGAAGCGGAAGATAGTAGTCGGTCTCATCCCGCCCCTGATACTTGCAGGGGTGTACGCCATCTCGTGGGCGTGGCAGGCGGGTTATCCCCAGATCGTCATCCTGATCGTATCGTGCCTGGTTCTCTACGGTGGAATCGTGTTCTTCCTTTTGCGTTCAGCCGCTCACCAGCGTAAGCTCAAGCGCGGCGAGATAAGGCCCCTGCCGGACGAGGGAGAAGACGAGGAGTAATTGACGCTCCTTTTATGCAGAGTGAACGCTTGCGGGAGGGTCATGCTTGCAAACCGGAGGAATACGCTAGTGGTCCGATAGCAAAAAAGATCACAGAATGAACCTGAAGGCCAGCTTTAGCCGGCCTTTTCCTGTCGTAGAATTGAGTAAGAAATGTACCACTTGACAAGAAAAGTAAGAATTAGTATAATAGTAAGATGAATAAGAAAGGGGTATGCACTCACGAGCAGGTTTTCCTAGGGGTCGTTACAGTGAGCGATAAAGGGCAGATAGCAATACCGGTTGATGCGCGCAGTACACTCGACATCAAGCCGGGGGATAAGCTGTTCGTGCTGCGCAGGAAGGACGGTAAGGGTGTGACGCTCGTGAAGGTAGAGGTTATGGAGGAAATTATTAGAAACTTGCAGGAGTAGACTAAAGATTAGCATCTGATCCTTGATAACGGTGATGTGGACTGCGAAGGCCAGCTTTAGCTGGCCCTTTTTAATGCTCCTTTTTGCGGCCAAAAGCCGCAAAAAGATCGCAGCCGATATTTAATCACATCCAAATTGAACAGATTTTTACACTTGACAAGGAATGCTTCAAATGTATACTTTCGATGAACTTAGTTGTAGGTTGCAGTGAATTGCGTCTCAGGTATAGTTAAAGAAAGGAGAAAACACTGTACTAACTGAAGATCAATTTCTGAAAGAATTTAATCAGATAGCTATTAAGTTTGTCGAGGTTTATACATTATCCAGGCAGAGTTACTTTTATTTAGACGATAAACCACCAGGGAAATCTGTTGATTTACCTAAACCCATAGTCCGAATAGAGGAAGAGGGGAAACCTACTAGTACTGTTCTTGCCTGGGTATCAAGGGCTTTGTTGCAAGCGGAAACCCGAGTATACGTTTTAGACAAGGAAGGGAGGATTAAAAATGACAGCTTCCTGAGTGAATTTGAAAATAATACTAGGATAATTCGACTTTCGAAGAAAGACCATACTTTGGATAGGATTACTCGATACTTCCACCTTGCGTTTAGAGATACCAATAGCCTTGATTTTTCCAGTAACCTGTACAAGATCGAAGAAGCTATGCGAAATGAATTTCAAGCGGGTAGAGTAGAAGTAGCTAAGGAATTAGGTATTTCAGAAGAGCTGTTAAATCGAATAGGAAACCTTACGTGCGATGGTAAATATGATCTTAGACATTCACCTAAACAGGGTATGGAAGTTGAAACAATGACTGAAAGCGAAATAGAAGAGTGTATTAAGTCAGCTAGAGGAGTTGTCTTATTTTATGTTAAAATTCTCCCTCAGAAGCTTGGCTTAAACCAGTAGTAGTCCTTCAGTACCTCCTGGGCATGTACCTTCAATTTGTCACCGATCCCGTATTTGACCGAGTGTTCATCCAGCGTCAACGGATGGAAAACATTCTTTGGCTTACGCAGCGCCATCTCGGCAGCGCTCATATCCGATAGGATCTCCTCGAACAGCATCTCCTTCATCCATTCGAGGTTCTCAGGCGCCATCGCGTGGAAGACCCTTGTCGTCTCCGGAAGTATCGCTGCCTGCATGACGAAGCGCTTCTTGTACCGCGGGATCGTCATGGCCTTATCCCAGTCGAGTCCATATTCGTCAACCAGCACCTTGTACGTACTCTTTGCCTCCTCTCGCACAGCAATAAGGCCTGCCAGGTATTCCAGCTTGCCTATTCGTATCCAGGACTTCGTTAACTCGATGTCGAGGAAGCAGCCTACGAGATTCGCGATGAGATGGATGATAAAGTTGTCCCGGTTGTTCTCACGGTTGTGCTCGAACACGCGCATGTCGATCCTGTAGGTCATCTCGTCATTGGTCAGAGACTCCTCGCATATCCTCATTACATCGGTGCGGTAGTTCCTTAAAAGTTCTTCGTTGGGGTCTGTTTTGTCATAATCCAGCTTGTATGTGTCGTATACGCCCATTGCTCCTATCTTGTGAAAGAGGTTTTCCTGTTCGGCGGCGGCAACTACCTCGAGAGGGGTTTCGGCGCCTTCTCCCATCGGCAAGAGCTTTTCGTAGACCTCTCTGGTCTTGTACGTGTGCGGAGCGGCAAGCGCTTGATCGTAGAGCGCCTTGTACTGTGCGATGAAGCTTTGAGCCGACGGGGTCTTGCGTTCCTCCTTAGGTTTGGTTTCGTAGATCTGCCTGGCTTTTTCAATCTCCTCAGAGATACGCACGAAGATATTCGCCTTCATAGCTGCGTCATTGAACGCCATGAAGTCGTCGTGCTTTTCGGCAATCTCCATCATCTCGGAGTACACGGCCTCCAAAGGGGCGAACTCCTCAGGCGTCAGCATTCCCTTGTAGGTTTCATAGGGAAGCTTGAAACCTGAAACCATCTGTGCTACCTGATCATTCATCGCAGCCTCCTTCCCAGATCTTCTCAAAGGTATAGGGACCTGGGGCGTCCTTTGGGGCAATGCCCAGATAGGCCATGCGGGTACCTTTAGCGTTGATATGCTCGGTAACGGCCTTCATCTCATCGGATTTACCGGAAAGCGCCTGCTTTGCCGCGTTGACCTCCTCAGTCAACTTTGCCTGAGCCTCAGGGTCAACCGTAGGTGACTGCATCTCCTCATATAACTTAAGCACGGTTTGCCACTGCTCATCGGTTATCGGAACCGACTGCCTGAACGTAGAAACCTTGGAAAGCTCTGCAATACTTTTGCCTTTCGATTTCAATTTCGTGTCGTGAATCTTCAGGTTATCTGCAAACTTACGCTTTTTATCGAGGTAGCCACCGTGCACGTTCCGATAATCGAAGATCGCCGAGACCGCGTCCAGGAAGGTGTTGCGGATGTCTTCCTGCTCACGCAAGGCTTCCATGCCTTTAGTACTTGCTTCCTCGATAGCAGCACCCAGCGAGGCGTTGTCGGTGGCTTTCTTGGCAGCTTCAGCAGTGTCTGCGAACATCTTTGCGGCCACCATGTCTTCTGCTTCCTTGGCTGCCTTTGCCTTTACCATCCAGTTATCAATTGACAAGGTCTTTGAGATTGCGAAGGTCAGGCCTTCGGCTTCTTTTTTTGTCTCTAAGTCGTTGACATCACTGGAGGTTGCGGCAAGTTCGAGGATGCGCTTATGTACCTCGAGCTGAGAAGGTGAAAGCCCGGTTTTCTCAAGCCTTGCACGGATTGTCTCGTGGTAGGTTTTTGTTAAGTCCATTAAATCTGCCATTTATGCTCCTCCTTTGGATTAACTCTCGTGTTGTGTCGATAAAACAATATATCGTTTCCCGGGGTTTTGTCAATTAAATTGAGTGTCAAAAAAGGGGGACAAAAGCACCCCAAAAGCATGACAAAAGCAGGACAAAAGCAGGACAAAAGAGGGACAAACGAGGTGAGGATGATGATAATGCAGGACAATCTCTCAGCCTGTTCAGACACCCTGAGAGGGTGTCCTCAGTGGTTCAGGATTTATCTTGATAAGCGGGTTGGAGAACCCGCTCTCCACTGTTGGACATCCTCTGGTGTCCCCGGACGGTTGCGAAGTAGACGTTTGGGGTGATAAGTTAATTAGCCCTTCCGGTGTTCATCTCATTTCCATGGAAGCGCGGCCACGGCGAGGAAGCAAGACCTGGCGAGGAACCGTATATGGCATAGACGTAACCGTCATCGGAACCGAAGTATATCGTTCCGTCGGAGGCTATGGCCGGACAGGACTGCACATTGCCTCCTGTTTCGTAACTGTATTCAAGCGTCCCGCTGGGATTCAATACGTTAAGTTTGTAGTTGATTGCGCCGAAATAGATATTTCCGTCAGCACCAACAGCAGGGCTGCCCCTAACCCCGATGCCTGCCTTGTATCTCCACTTCATGTCGCCGGAAGGGCTGAATGCATAGAGATAGCCGTCGTTCGAGCCGATGTATATCGTACCGTCCTGTCCGATAGCGGCTGAGCCTGAGATGACATTGCCTGTAGCATATTCCCAATTCTTTTGACCGCCGGGACTCACGGCATATACATTATGGTCGTTGGAGCCTATGTAGACGGTACCGTCGGAACCTACGGCCGGTGAGGATTCGATCACACCGGAGGTTTCAAACTTCCACTTGAGAATGCCCGTAGAACTTATTGCATAAAGACAACCGTCACTGCAACCCAAATAGACGGTGCCGTCCGAACCCAAGGCAGGCGAGGAGTTGGATACGTTGTCCAATGCGCATTTCCACTTCACACTGTCGTCGCTAATCAGGGCGTAGAGATAGAACTCTTCGTCGCCGATTGCAGGCTGGGAGGATATCGGTATGTATATCGTGCCGTCAGCGCCGATTGCCGGGGAGGCAAGTACATGCCTGGAAGTCTTGAATGTCCATTTCTGGCTGCCCGAGGGATTCACGGCGTGAAGATACCTGTCGTTCGAGCCTACGTAGATAGTGCCGTCAGGGCCTATTGCCGGAGACGACGATACAAAGTTGCCGGTGTTGTAAGTCCACAGAACATTGCCGTCCGGATCAAAGGCGTAAAGATTATCGTCATTGGTTCCTATGTATATCGTACCGTCTTCCGCGATGGCAGGGGAGGATGTTACCATTTCCGCCTCGTGCCTCCAGCGTTCTCCTTCAGCAACCTCGAGCGCCGCATCCACGGTTACGGTCTGGTCAGCCTTCACGTCGACTTCCTGTGTCCAGGGGATATAACCTGAAAGGGTTACTCGAACGGTATGCGCGCCGGTGTCCACTTCTTTAAAAAGATACGGTGTCTTATATCCTGTTAGGGTATCGTCTACAGAGATGAGGCAGATGTCGGCTCCTTCAGGTGTGGAATTGACCTGGATCGCGCCGGTTGGTTCACCGCTGTTGCAGGCCAGGAATACTAACCCTGCTCCCATGATGAAAACTATTGGATTTCTCACGTTGTCTCCTTCGATTTGTGCTTCTAGGCAAGCCTACTGAGATGAGTATATGTTGTCAACCTGTGTGCGGCTTCAAGGGTATTTGATACACAGAGGATTTCCAGGGAACGCTTACCGCCGACCGCTCACCGCTGACGGCTACAGGACGGCTGCAGCAGGTAAAGGGGATTATCGGAAAATTATTCATCTGCGTACGCTTTGCGACGAAGTCAATCTGCGGATTAATCAACGAAGTGAACCACAAAGATCACCAAGAACACAAAGACGAAACTGGTTCGCGCTTGGCCGAAGAAAATCGACTATAAGAATATACTATCAGTGGGAATTTGTGAAATCTGCGGTTTAATAATCATTCGGCTTGACTCCGGCACGGAATAGAATAGGCTTCTTATGGTATTGATGAGTATGAAAACCAACCAACCTCAAGGAGGCTAGGATGAAGTTCAACAAGCTCGTTTCGCTTTCTGCAGCAGTGCTGGTGTTTGTTGCAGGCAGTATATCCCTTGCACAGGAAGTCGAGGTCGAATCCCCTGAAGGCGTGGCCTCAGGCGAGATCACCCAGGGTTCCCTGCGTATTATTGAAGAGGGCAAGACCCTTGAACTGCCCCTGGAGCACACCGACGTAGAG
>JAFGSK010000050.1 GCA_016934635.1 Caldifarciminota bacterium | reverse complement strand
TTCCGTGTCCTCTGTGTTTCAATCTATCTAACCGGCAGCCGTAAGCTGTGAGCGGTCAGCGATGTGCGGTCAGCGGTAGGCGGTGAGCGGTTCGCCCTATTGATTTTCGTTCGATTTTCTTTATACTACCTCAGGTTAGATTAACCTGAAAGGAGCGGAAATGCTACCGATAAAGGGAAGGTGTGCGTGTATTCTTTGTCTCTTTTTACTTGCCTCGATGTCAAAGGCTGAGGTCGCGCTGTGTAATCAGGGGGGTGCGCTTGAGTATAATATTGAAATCCCTGAGTACGAGATCGAGGCCTTGGAGACCGGGGAAATCCGTATCCTGATGGATGCATCTACTCACGCCCTTCCCGGCTACCCCCGGGTCCCGGTCCTTACTTACACCTTTGCCCTGCCTCCGGGAACCGAAGTTACAGACATAGAGGTACTCGGGGATCGCACTGAACTCGATGGCGAATACCTGGTAGAGGCAAGAAAGCCTCTCCAGCCACTCTCCGCGGATAAGGACATGATCAGAGAGTTAAACGCCCTGTATGAGGAAAACCGCACCAGGGTGTATTCGGGTCAGGAAAGACTCCCTGATTTGCTGGGTAAGATACACCGCACAGCCGAACAGAGGGAATACTCCTTGGTTACGGTGGCCGTATATCCTTTCCATCACGATCCCTCGATGCGTAAACTGACGCTGGCTTCCGAGGTTACGATACGCATCCATTACGCGCCGGTATCCGGGGAACGAACAGCATATACCTCTAAGTTCCTGGAATGCGGTACACTCTATTCTGACATTCCTGAACAGGTATACAACAAGGAAGAAGCGCGCCAGTGGTACCGGCCTCAAGAAAGACTCACCGATTCTCCGGGGATGGTAATTCTAACCATCGATGAGTTCAAGCCCTACCTCGAGGATTACATCTCCTGGCGCGAGTCAACAGGCTTCAGGGTAAGGGTGGTGACCAAGGAAGACATCCTTGCATCATCCGTAGAGGGTGTAGATTTACAGCAGAAGATTCGCAACTGGCTTCGCGCCAATGCTACCGACTATCACTACCTCTTTATAGTTGCACATCATTGGGATATACCGATGCGGATACTCCACGCCCACGGCTATGACGGCTCGTCTCAGAATCCTTATTATTATCCTCATCCAACAGATATATATTACGGCGACTTATCGAAACCGGACGATTTATCCTGGGATGCAAATCAAGACGGTTACTATGGACAGATAGATTCCTATCAATCGTACCGTTCTTACCAGGCAGATCCTGCTTATTTTGACAATCCGGATCTGGAGATGGAATTACACGTAGGACGTATGAATGCCTTCGTTCCCAAATATCTAGCGGATTTTTTTAACCGGATTAAGGTCTTTGAATCGTCTAAGGATATGAATTACAAAAAGCGGTCGGTTTTGGCCGGAGGTATTCTATTCTATTACTCGGACACCGACAAATATGACGGCGCTTACATCATGGAGAGCCTTATGGAGTATGGGGTTCTTGAGAGGTCAATGGCTACCACGCTTTATGAGAAGCAAGGGGACTCTCCTTCTGAGTTTGATTGCGACAGGGGTTTTACTAATCCTGAACTTGTCGCTGCACTAGCAGGTCAAGACATTGGGGTATTCGTAGAATTCAATCACGGCTCTCCCTCTAGATTTGTCCGCACAGTATGGTACGATGACAACGAAGACGGCTATCCTGAGGATAGTGAACTGGACAATGAGATCGGGTTAGAGGGTTCCGATTGTCCGAATCTCAACAGCACCAATCCAAACACGGCCTTTCTTCTATCATGCCTGTGCGGGAGTCCGGATTTGGGATACCCATTGGCCCAGAAACTTCTGGACTATTCGAGTGTAGGTGTGGTTGCGCATACTCGCGTAGCGTGGGGAGGTGGTTGGTTCGAACCCGGTGACGGAGGGTTGGAAGGTCTTTTCTACAACGATCTTGAAGCCTATCTCAAAGAAAGTACATATGATTACGTCATCGGTGATGCGGTTAGTGAAGGACGTGCCCGCTACTGGCGCAGTGAAGGAGGGTGGGGCTGCTATAACGCTTACGGTCATGTGCTATACGGAGATCCTGCCCTGCGTCATTATGGACGGGAAAAGGTTGCCGTTAGTGAGAAGCATCCTTTGGCTATTCCCTTGGACTTGACGGTAGATGTAAATCAAAGGATCAGCTTTAGCCTGTCGGGATCTACCCATGTTCGTTTGGAGGTTTGGGACGTTACAGGACGTAAACTCGAAACACTTTTTTCAAGTAATCTGGAAGCCGGGCAACATCTGCTCGAATGGAATGCCGTCGGTTACGCTTCCGGTACCTACTTTATCACGTTAAAGAGTCCGGATGCCAACCTTACAACCAAGGCAATAGTTATCCGTTAAGGAAGTAAGAAAAACTCCGGCTGATATTGTTACTTCGTGTTTTTTGTCTATACTTACGTGTAAGCACCGAATTCTCAAGAAAGGAGAAATAATGCTCAATTTTGGAAAGGGGAATGGTTATAGTATATTATTTGTTAGTATCTTTCCAGTTATTGCAATTGCTGAACCCGGGATACAATTATGCGATGCGCCTGGTGTGCTGGAATATCATCTTGAAATCCCCGAGTTTGAACTCCTCCAAGAAGAAGATGGAGAAACGAGTATCCTGATGGAAGGCGCGGGCTACGATCAACAGCCCGGATATCCCCGGCTTCCCGTACCTGTCTATACCTTTGCCCTGCCTGCGGGAAGCGAGATTGTAGATATAGAGGTTTCAGGCCAGCGTTCGCTCCTGGATGGTCGCTATAAGATTCAAGCCAGTCTCCCTGCTGCTATAGAGGGTGGTCCCATTGAACTTGGTGAGAGGTTTTTTGAACTGTACCGCGAGAATAAAGCCAGGGTTTATTCAGGTGCAGAGGTTTTGCCTAAGGATTTAGGCAGACTGCAAGAGAGCTATGAGGTTAGAGAGTACTCTCTGGTTACCATAGCACTTTATCCATTCTTCTACGATCCTGTTTCAGAGGGACTCTCTGTCGCCTCCTACGTAACGTTGCGGATTAATTATACTCCATACAAAAACGAACATGCCGAGTTTATGTCTCGTTTTATCGAAAAAGGAACCATTGATCCCGACGTGCCTGTCTACGTTTACAATAAGACCCAGGCACGCGAATGGTATCGCCCTAGAGAAAGGCTCTTGGCTCAGCCCAGGATGATTGTCCTCACAACCTCAGCACTTGAAGGTCTTGCCGATCAGTATGCCGTATGGCGAAGGAATACCGGGTTTGAAGTAACCGTTGTAACAAAGGAGGAGATCGAGTCGACGACCAGTGGAGTCGACCTCCCCCAGAAGATCCGCAACTACCTTCGCTCCCACGCAGCGGATTACGACTACCTTTTTATAATCGGCCACCACAGTGATTTACCTATGCGAATCATTACCCCTTTTGCCAATAACAATCCCGGCTATTACTGGGACAGCCCTGACATTACCCCCAACCCTTCCGATATATATTACGGAGAACTGTCAAAACCTGACAATCAGTCGTGGGATAAGGACGAAGACGGTTACTACGGTGAGACCTTTTCTTCGTCAGGATATTCCGATCCCGAGGACTCACCCGAGATAGGTATGGAACTACACATCGGGAGAATCAACTCCTCGGCTCCGACTAAAGTGTCGAATATCGTCGATAAGATACAACGGTTCGAGGACGAGGACAACCAGGGCTACAAGCAGAAATCAGTTCTGGCAGGCGGGGTCTTTACATTCCCCAACGAAAACAACAGCGGCACCGACGGACGTTTCGGCTGGACCGTGATTGAGTACATCCTTAGTCGTTCCGTACTTGATCGGACCAAGGCAACCACCCTTTATGAAAAAGAAGGCGACTACCCCTCTCCTTATTCATGTGATGTTGATTTTACCAACGAAAATCTCATCTCCACCCTTGCCGGAACCGACGCCGGTATCTTCTTCGAACGCAACCACGGACTCCACAATCAATTCTCACGCAAGGTATGGACAGATGACGGCGATGGAATCCCCGAGGATGAGGATATTACCTACCCGGTCGGATTAGAAAGCGGGGATAACTGGAAACTCAACGACGAGAAGCCTAACGTCGCCTTCCTGGGTTCCTGTTTGAACGCCTACCCCGAGGTACAGAACAGCCTGGCCAAGGCCCTGCTCGAATTGGGCAGTGCAGCCGTTTTGGCCCACACCCGTGTATCATACGGACAGTACAACTAGACCAGCCCGATAAGCGGCGGCAATAACAGCCTTTACTACTACATCCTGGATAACTACGTGCATAAGACAGATTACGATCACGTGTTGGGTAAGGCTTTGAGTAACGGTCGCGTGCAGTACCGCAATATCCAGTGGGATGTTTCAGGATATCTGAATTCCTATAACATAAATCTTTACGGTGATCCTTCCTTGCGTCATTTCGGACGCACAGGTATAAAGGAAGAGTACCCGGTTCAGGCTCCGGTAAGCTTAGAGGTCAGCGGTAAAAACCTGATAAGCTTCAGCTTACCGCAGGCAAGCGACGTAAGGATCGATGTGTGGGACGTCACGGGTAGAAAAGTAAAGACCCTGATAAACGGTCACCTCGAAGCTGGAACACAATCCTTCCCATTGAGCACAAGTGGCCTTCCTAAGGGACCCTACTTTATAAGCTTAAGGACAAACAATATCTCTAAAACCGTCAAAACTATAGTTCTTAAATAGGACTGAATCACATCTGAGTCTCGGTTAACATTCCGAACTTCGGTTCGTCTAATATATTGATTGTTAACGATCAACCAGGAGTCTATATGAACTTATCTAGGGTCGGTATAATATTGGGTCTTACGGCTCTTGTGGTATTACCGGTATGGGCAGACCAAACGTCAGCACCACAATCGAATCCAGTCGACAAAGAGCTGCTGTGCAGTAAGCGTGGGTCACTTTCCTTTAACCTGAAGGTTCCGCTATACGAGCTTATTACTCTCGAAAACGGCGAGACTCGTTTAAGGATGGAAGGTGCATCTTATTCACAGGGACCGGGATATCCCCGATTGCCTGTACTAACCTATACCTTTGTCCTGCCACCCGGAACCGAACCTGCAAAGGTCGATGTACTAGGTAGTCGTGAGACGCTTACCGGGAAGTATTTCGTGGAAGCCACTATGCCTTCAATGCCTTTGGTTGCTTGTGATGAGGCGCAAACCGAGCTATTATCTCGTTACCAGGAGACAAGGGCAAGGATTTACTCCGGCGAAGTGAGTCAATCCGAGGTTCTTGGGGGGACTGCGTCAGTATCGGAGTACAGAGAGTATTCCCTGGTTACCGTTGCAGTCTACCCTTTTTATTACGATCCGGTGAGTGAGCGATTAGAGGTTGCCTCGGATGTTACAGTTGATATCAGCTACACCCCGGTAGATCATCCTGAGTACATACGAAAATTCCTAAAAAAAGGGTCAATAAATTCCAATGTACCTGATTATATTTACAACCAGGATCAGGCGCGTATGTGGTACAGGCCTGAAGATAGGCTCCTGGATGCCCCGCGTCTGTTGATACTTACTACTGAAGTTTTAGAAAATTCGGTTTCAGACTACGTTTCCTGGCGTAAAAGCCTGGGGTTTGAGGTTTCTGTATTGACTGTAGAGGAGGTGGTTGCCGCATCCGAAGGAAAAGACAAACCGCAGAAGATCCGCAACTGGCTGAGAGAAAGTGCTTCGGATTACGATTACCTTTTCATAATCGGTCATCATTGGGAAATACCGATGCGGACCTTGCATGCTATTGCCGATGGCGCCAATCCATATGGCGATCCTGCCTATTGCCCTCATCCAACCGACTTGTACTACGCGGATCTCTCGAAACCTGATTCAGAATCCTGGGATTCCGACGAAGACGGGTACTACGGCGAGTGCTGGGATTACTACCAGAACGGGGCATCGATGGACAGCCCGGATATGGAAGGCGAATTGGCCACTGGACGCCTTAATACAAGTTTGCCCTCCGAGGTGTCCGATATCCTTACAAGAATCATGGAGTTTGAGTCTTCCACGGATGCCGTGGCAAAGAAGGCCTCGGTACTCACCGCCGGTATGTACCATTACTTCGGCTCAGGTGACAAAGACGACGGCGCTGTGTTTACGGAGTACCTTATGGACGACGGCCTGCTCGAACGTTCATCTGCAACTACCCTTTACGAGAAGGAAGGCTCAGACCCTTCCAGTTACGACTGCGATGTACCGGTAACCAACCAGAATCTGAAATCGGCGCTTTCATCTGCCGATGCCTGTATTTTCGTCGAAGCCTTTCACGGTTGGGACGACGGTTTCTATCGTAAGGTCTGGGTAGATGATGGAGACGGAATCCCTGAGGATAATGAATACGCGTGGCCACCGGCATTGACGAATCCGGACATCCCTTCGTGTAAATCCGATTTCAGCCACGTTGCCTATCTGATAAGTTGTCTGTGCGCCCGGCCTGAGGCTGCCAACAACTTCGCCATGATGTTAATGAAGCACACGAGCGTGGGTGTTTTCGCCTATACCCGTGTGTGTTGGGGTAGTGAAGAACGCCCATGGCCTGGTCCTGAAGCGGGTTTTGCCTCGTACTATCTTTTCTACTACGGCCTCAAGTACTATTACCAGGACGGAAACTGTCTTGGCGAGGCCTGGCGTCGTGGAATCGCCGCATGCGGTCACGGAGGCGAAGAATACGAAAAGATGAATGCGTACGGCCTCATTGTTACCGGTGACCCAGCCTTAAAACACTACGGCTGGAAACACACCGAGATTGAAGAGCCCCCCTGTAAAGCCAATCCTATTAAACTCGAAGTATCCGGTAACTCGATCCGGTTTTTTCTGCCCGAATCGGAAAAGGTTTATCTCGATGCCTGGGACGTTGCCGGACGCAAAGCGGCTAAGTTGTATGAAGGGCAAGGAAAAGAAGGGTTGAACGCGGTCGATTGGAATACAGATAACCTGTCCTCAGGTACCTATTTCATTACCTTGAAGACCATCCAAGCAACCTTAACCACCAAGGCGGTAGTGATTCGATAACCGGTTGATAACCCTGAGGGATAGGTAACTACCTCATCCATATCATACTTGTTATATAGCCTGATAGAGCTTGACTGCCAAGGCTTGCATCCTATAATTGATCCTGGACAAAGGAGGTTTTAATGGCAGATAGTGTTGAGTTGATCCTTGATGCGTTCAGGAAAGCAGGCAAGCCCTTAAAGGCGGGTGAAGCCGCTGATATGGCAGGTGTGGATACCAAGGAGGCAGGAAAGATCATCAAGAAACTCCAGGAAGAAGGTAGGCTCATATCACCGAAGCGTTGCTTTTATGGACTTCCCTGAAGAAACCCGGATTGAATTCAAAGAAGCGTACCCCAGGTACGCTTCTTTTTCTCTTGACAAATCCCCTAAACCGTCTACAATCTTCACGTTGGATCCGGTGTGAGATAAAGGCGTCGATTCTCAAAACACAAACAAGGAGGCTCAATGAGTAAGCTGAAGTGTGACCCAGTTGGTCAAAGAAGGAGAATGAGTAAGGTAATATTAGTCGTAATGCTTCTTGCATCGGTTGCCGCAGCGGATCCGTTCAATACGGTTACCGCACATACCCTTACACGTGGAACAGGTTATGTTGGACCGAACGTACCGGCTTGGATTGGATTAGAAGCAGATGACGGAGTGGGATTTTCTCCGGCACTTTGGCTGGGCTACGGTCTCTTGCATCGATTCGACGCCACTTTGATGGTTGAAAGCAGCATCTTTGATGAGTTTACCTTCGGGAACGCCATGTTGGAGGGACGTTACGAACTAGTCTCAACAGACTTCTTTATATTATCGCCGGTTTTTGATATATACCTGCCTTTATATAAAGGTGGGACGGTGTATGTGGGACCCGGTGTGATGGCCAGCGCTGGATATTCTTTCGTCAATCTACATGCCGATCTTTTCTATGCTATCGACATCGACAGTCTTAATGCGAGCGAATTCGTAATCCTTGCCTCACCTGAGATATGGATTGGAGAGAACTTCTCTTTATATACCGAGGCAAACCTTTTTTACTCCTACTCGTGGGATAAAGAGGGAAATCAGGATACTGATGTGGCTTTCGAGATATGGCCCGGACTTTGTTGGTATCCTACCGAGTGGCTGAGTCTTTCCGCAGCATGTGGATTACCGACGGATCTGACCTATGTTTCGCCGGGCGTATCTGCATACATGAGCTTCTGATCTACGTTGAATACACAACTCCAGAATCCTGCATACAGATTGATGGATGAGAAACTAGATCACAACCAGTCAAAAAGTGTAAGACGGTGAAGAGAAAGAGATTCTATCCAGGGAAGGCGCATGCTGTCGAGGAACTCGTAGATTATCTTGAGCAAGAGTACGCGCAAAAGGGATTCGAGGTTCAGACTCTGGAGGCAAGAGACGAGAGATCCAAGGGCTACATATTCCAGGCGCGCAAGGGCTACTCCTGTGAGCTTGCCGAGGTGGCCTCAAAGGTGACCGGACTGGACCTTGCAGTAACGGCCAAGATACGCAAGGTAGCAGATTCTTTGGACGTTGAGGTAGGGGGCGGCAAGTGGCTGGACAAGGCCGTGGTAGCAGGATTCGGCCTATTCGTTGCCTTCAGCGTTTTGATTATCCCTGCAGGCATAGGGGCTTACAAACAGCATCGGTTGATTGTTAATATGGACGAAGATATAGATAGTTACCTGAATAACCCCGAACGCTTCGGGGCGGGAAGGGAAATTAAACCGAGCTAGCCCTTAGGTCGACCAATCTTCTCAAAACCTTCATTGAACCGTCCCTTAGTTATATAATCTCCAGTGATATTATATCATCACCTGCAGGGCAACTACTCGGTTTACGTCGCTTCAGTGATTACCCTTCAGACAGCCAATCCACGACCCAGTTGTTGTACTGTTCCAGAAGCGCAGGGGAAAACGCCTTTCTGGGGTCGAGTTCGGTGCTGTCAGGTACTGCAGATTCATAGATCATGTCGAATACCTGGGGCATAAAGAATTTCCCCATGAATTCGGCACGGAAAGAATCCTCCAGATTGATATCCCATGCATCATCGCCCAGGCTCTGGTACATATTCAGGGCCAGATACTGACCGTAAGCCGAGGTGTAAGCAGATGATCTAATCAGGATTACGGCTGCCTGGTCACGGCGGGATTCAGGGTACTTTGCGATAGCGTCGGCAATCTTTTTGTATTGACCGTTGTTTGCCGTCGTATCTGCCACGCTTGCAGCGTACATTTCAACGAGATCAGGTATCCTTCTTGGTTTCGGGACCGTGTCAAGAGCATGCGAATTAGCCATGATGTAGCTAAATCCGGCACAGTAATCGGTAGTGCATAGTTCTTGCACGTCCTTGGTGATGTTAGCGCGAAACTCCTCCTCCGACATACCACAGTTCAAAAGGAACAGCGCCGCAACTCCCACAAGAACCACGTAGCGCATGTCTTTCTCCTTTCTAGGGTACTCCTTCGATAATCTTGATAGAGGTTCTTCTGGTGGAAACACAGATACCTGACCATCAAGACGCCTGAGTAAACATCAAACACGCTTAAGTAATTATACCACACGAATACCGCTCGTCAAGCGCCGGGGTTTTAGATTTTGAAGATTTCAAGATTAGTGCTCCCTGCGGTCACTCTCCTTCGGTCCAAGATTGAAAGAACCGAGATTGCGTAATGTAAATCGGATTTTGAGCAGCACTAGTGTTGTGCGCTATTCCTCATAAATCGCCGACAGCTTACGACTGACGGTAATGAGAGGTTTACAGATATCCAAAAAGAGTGTGAGACAGACACTCTTGTCTGTTGTAATGAGGCGAAATTTACAATAAAGACCACAAGGAACATAAAGAAGTGACATAGTTATTTCCAGGGGACATATAGATTCATTCCAAATATCAAACTGCATAATGCAAATTTAAATTTGAGCATCAAGTGAAGTACAGGCCGTCTTTACTGTTAGAAGAAATAGAATTATAGAGAGTATGGTATGTATAAAAAAACAGAGAGGGGTTGAGTAGGAATTTTTTTCCCGCCGTTTGAATTAGATAATATATGGAATATTACGATCGCCGCAGGTTGACGTCTTCCAGTTCCATCAGTCGGTCTATCCAGGCCTTGGACAGGAATAAAAACCATACGCTGGGGTCTATAGGGAGCATAGAGAAGGCAAAGGTCTTGGTTTCAGGTTCGTGCCTTATCAACTGGGCGTACATGAATACCTTGAAGGGAACGACGTCAAGCCCTGAGGTTTCCTTGTTAACCTCAACCACAAAGGCAAATTTGAACCGCTCGTCGGTATGGAAACGTTCCTGATTTTCGATATCATCGAAGAGCCTTTCATCTATGTCTCCTATCTTGATTCCGTAAAAGCTAATGTCTTTGAGCGGGAAGTTCTCACCAAGCAATGTGCCCCGGTGCAGGGTTTCAATCTCGTCGAAGTTATAGATGGCAAGGTTGATTTTCTTGCCGTCTTTGACCTTGAATCTGAAACTTGCACGACGGGTCAACGAGATCGATGACTCGTTGAGTCTTAAAAAATCGAGGAAGCCTTTGAAAAGATCGGGATTGTAAAGCCCTGCCTTGACTGCATCCTTTCCGTTGGTGGAAAACTTCATGCGTCGCTCGATTTCACGTGCATCTATGTATCGTGCGAGAGCGGAGTACCGTCTTCCTTCTGTTATGGCAAGGAAGCTGTCTGCAAGGGCGATTATCTGAGCTTCAAATGGAGGGTTATCCTTGTAAGGAGTGTGGTGATGTTTGATTGCTTTAAGAATTCTGTCGATAACATCAGGATTATTCCCAAAGTAGCCGTTTAAGACGTTGTTCATACCAAAGAGGTTCTGGCAAAGATGGTAGCTGTTTTCGGAGTGCTCATCGATGATTTTTCGTTCGTTGACAGAGAAATCAGCGCCGTTTGCCTCGAGTATGTAGTTGGGAATGAGACTCTTACCTATGTCATGGAACAACGCCGCAACAGGAAGGGTTATGTCTATCTTGTCGGTAAGGTTCGCAGGGATTGCTTCGTGTGACCTTAGATAGTCCAGAAACGCGATAGCCAGGAACATGGTGTTTACAGAGTGGTTCATATGCTGCATCTTATAGTCGGAGAGGAATTCACCAAAAGTTCGCAGCGACTTCATCCAAAATCCCGCGTTAGTTTTCTTCTTTTCACAGGTCCCTTAAGCATAGCCTATTATCCTTCCAGCGGTTTAGAATTATTTAATTGATAATACTAATCGCATGAAGCGGTTTTGTCAAGCACAAGTAATGGCTGAACATGCACAGGTTAATGCTCCTTTTTGGGCAAATCCCAAAAAGATCGCACTTCAAATATCTCTGTGGTTTGTTCCCGACGATCTTCACCCGCAGCTCGTGGATGTTGTACAAGCAGATATGAGGTGTTGGGTAGAAGGGTTGACAAGTAACTTAGTTGGACTAAGCTTATGACTCAAAGGTCGATGAAACTTGTACATCTACTAGAGCCTTCAAAGGTTTTCCCCGAAATGAAGGCGAAGAACCTGGAGGAAGCCATCAGGATACTGGTGCCTCAGGTTCAGAAGGACTGCTCAACCGAAGGTCGCAGGTGTCTTATCGAGGAGGTGCTTGCTCGGGAGCGGTTGGTGTCGACCATCGTAGGCCACGGGTTTGCCCTTCCACATGCCCGGTCAGATGAGGTCTCAGAACTCACCATTGGTTTAGGCGTTTTCCCGGATGGCCTTGACGACCCCACCCCAGATAATCGACCGTTAAAGATAGTTTTCCTGCTCCTTGAACCCAAGCGAGTCTCCAAGCTCTACCTCAAAACCCTCGGTGTCCTAGCACGGCTGGCCCATACCGAAGGTGTTGTTGAGAAGATGGCGGATGCCAAGAGTTCGGAAGAGTTGATAACCATCATAGCTGAAACGAAACTGACTGTAACCGAACGGCTGACCGCAGGAGACATTGCACGAAGGGTGGATCCTGTGCGGTTAGGAATGACCTTGAAACAAGTTGCAGACCTCTTCTTTAGAAACGACATCCTCACCTTGCCCGTTGTTGACGAAGATGAGAAAGCCGTAGGTGTAGTTCGCTGCTCGGACCTTCTTGGCGCGGCAATGCCGGAGTATACGCGTATGATAGGCGGGCTTTCTTTCCTTTCCGAGTTCGAACCGTTTGACCGGTTCCTGCATGAAGAGGATAAGATGCTTGTGGATAAGATTTACTGCGATGATTTTATTCAGGTTGACGACAATGCATCCATAGTAGAGATAACGAGTTTACTTCTGCATCAGCAAGAAAACGCCCTGGTTGTCAACAAAGAAGGCAACTACCTGGGAATGGTCTCCATTCGTTATATAATAACCAAGGTCATGCGAACCTGATCCGATGCCCGCAGAAAATCTCATAAACTCAGCGCCTTCCTGGCACCCGTGGGCAGCCGGAGTCATATTCGTAGCTTCATACATAGCAATCGCCACTGAGAAAATCGACCGCACGATAGTAGCCCTGGTAGGTGCTGCATTAATGTTGTTCGTAGGGATTATAGATCAGTCCAATGCATTCACACACATCGACCTTAACGTTATACTACTTCTGGCAGGGATGATGATTACCGTTAACATTGTGAAGCGCTCAGGACTCTTCGAGTGGATGGCCATTTCCACAGCCAAGCTTACCGGAGGTCATCCCCTGCTGCTTCTCGTAATGCTATCATTGGTAACGGCGGTCGTTTCCGCGTTCCTGGATAATGTGACAACTATGATGCTCATCGGTCCCATGACCCTTCTAATCGCCGACGCTTTAAACATAGATCCGGTGCCTCTGTTGATTTCAGAAACCATGGCCTCAAACATCGGAGGAACAGCAACATTGATAGGCGATCCGCCGAATATCCTGGTCGGTACTACCGCGGGTTTAAGTTTTTCGGACTTTTTACTGAATATGGCACCGCTGATTCTCCTGGTTCTCATTATCTTCATTTTAATGGGTACCGGACTCTTCGGCAAACCCTTACGAAAAACACCGCCCAAGGTTCAAGCTTTGACTACACTCCAGCCCGGTAAGGCGATCAAGGATAAGCCCCTCTTGTGGAAATCCTTAATCGTGTTGTTTCTTGTTTTTGTTATGTTTGTGATCCATCACAACATCCATCCATATCCCAATCACCCTGAGCGCCATTTGGAACCTGCCACCGTGGCTCTGGGGGGAGCGGCTTTACTCCTTCTTCTGTCTTCACTACCTCCCCGAAAGCAAGGCTCCCATCATCCGATTGAAACCCTTTTAGCCGAGATTGATTGGCCGACCCTTTTCTTCTTCATCGGGATGTTCATTATGATCGCCGGACTTGAAACGAGTGGTGTATTGAATGTGCTTCTCGATCTCTTGGTGTCGATTACCGGCAATCACGTTCTTCTGGCCTCGATGATAATCATGTGGGCGGCAGCTCTGTTGACTATGGTTACCTCAGCGGTGCCTTTTGTTCTGGCCATGAGTCCGGTCATACACAGTCTAATAGGCTCAATTAACTCCAGTTTGCCTACGCCTTTACCCCAGGGATTTACCAACGTCCTATGGTGGGCCTTGGCTCTGGGAGCATGTCTGGGTGCCAACGGCACGGTCATAGGTTCTGCAGCGAACATGGTTGTCATGGGGATCTCTAATCGTTCCGGACACAAAATAACCTTCGGGAGTTTTGCTGGAAAGGGGTTACCGATAACCTTGATGTCGTTGATTCTGTCCAGTCTTTACCTCTGGCTGAGATTTTTCGTGTTGCAATGGTATCCCAAGTGACAGTCAAAAGAAGATAAATCGAATGGAGACTGTAACGATAACCCCTAAAGGCTGGATAGCCGTCGGTATCTTTGCCCTATCCTACATAGCCATTGCCACTGATAAGTTTGACAGGGCCATGATCGCGGTCGTAGGTGCAACCCTCATGCTCGCCCTAGGTATTGTAAACCAGGAAACCGCTTTCATGAAGATTGATCTAAATGTCATACTCCTCCTCGCTGGTATGATGGTTATGGTCAACGTTATCAAGCGTTCCGGATTGTTCGAGTGGCTCGCTCTTTCCTCCGCAAAACTCACAGGAGGCCATCCGCGCTTGCTTCTTTTCGTCCTGCCCCTGGTCGCCGGTCTTACATCCGCTTTCCTGGATAATGTAACTACCATGATCCTTTTAACACCTATGACACTCATCATCGCCGATACGTTGAGGATCGATCCAGTTCCGTTGATCATCTCCGAGACATTCGCGTCGAATATCGGTGGAACCGCGACCCTGATCGGAGATCCTCCACATATGCTTATAGGTTCAGCGGCTGGTCTTAGTTTTCTCGACTTTCTCGTAAACCTCGCGCCTGTCGTCCTCATTATCCTTGCGGTTTTCTTGTTCCTGAACGACATTACATACAGAAAAAGGTATAAAAAAACACAACAGGGTGGCGCTACCGTCGCCGCGTTCTCACCCCGGAAAGCGATAAAAGATCCTTACCTGATGTGGAAATCGGTAGGTGTACTTGGCCTGATACTGGCTCTATTCATGTTCCATCACCTTATCCCGATGCCACACCCGGCAGGGATCTTGATTAATCAGGTCGATTCGAGTAAGCCTCATATGCTGCCTGCAACAGTGGCCCTCATAGGTGCATCTCTCCTCCTTATCCTCTGCCAACTCCCTCCCCGTAAAGGGAGGATGGATTCCATGGGGGTTCTGTTATCCGAAGTGGACTGGCCGACCTTGTTCTTCTTCATCGGGATGTTCGTTATGGTTGCGGGGCTTAACGCGACAGGGGTCATCGACGCGGTAGCAGGCCTTTTAGTGAATCTGACCAGGACTCATATGCTATTTACCGCGCTATTGGTACTTTGGGGGTCGGCGTTCATGACAATGGTGCTTTCCGCGGTCCCGTTCGTAGTGGCCATTATACCGGTGATACAGATCATCCACGCCCAGGGGGGCGGGAATGTAATTCCTCTTTGGTGGGCGCTTTCCCTGGGTGCGGCCTTGGGGGCAAACGGAACTTTCATAGGCTCGGCAGCAAATCTAGTGGTGATAGGAATTTCCAATCGCTCCGGGCACCGCATAAGCTTCGGTGAGTTCACTAAGAGGGGAATACCTTTAACCGTCATATCCCTGGTCATTTCGAGCCTTTACATCTGGCTTCGCTATTTCTGGCCCGAATGGTTGTGATCACAAATCCTGTCCTGAAATTCAGTTAATCAGATACTTGACACCATCGATCCGATATCATATACTAGGTGAAATCAAAGGAGGCATTTCGTGAAGAAGATCACGGGTTTACTCGTATTTATCGGTTTGGTTTTTTCAAGCTGCGCGGTTCACAAACAAACCGAGGTCGTGGAGAGGAGTTTTGATGCGGAGCTTTATAATAAGATAAAGATAGAAACCGAAAACGGCCAGATAATCTCTACGGCTCAATCAAAGGAACCTGTCATTTCGGTAAAGCTTACAAAACGTGCTACCGGGCATACCTTTCAGGATGCAAGGGTGAATCTGGGCAGAATAGGCATTAAGGTAAGGGAAGATACGACCGACAGCATACTGCGTATTACGGTGCAGATGACAGCGAGACTGATGGATGCAGGATGCGATGTTGAACTTTCGTTGCCCGAATCATTACAAGTTGAACTTGCTACCTCAAATGGATCGATTACCGCCCAGGGGCATCAGGCAGGAATGCGTCTGAATTCATCTAACGGGGATATCAGTGTCTCAAAGACCCAAGGGAAATCGTCGGTCAAGACATCGAACGGAGCTGTAACGGTTAACTCGCATGAGGGCGAGCTTTTCTGTCGCACCTCAAATGGAGAGATTAAACTTTCAAGGACCGTGGGTGATGCCGATATAAAAACCACTAACGGAAAGATAGTCGTAGAAGGTCACTCAGGTGACATCGTCGCAGAAACCCTGAACGGCAAGATTGATGCCAGCGTAGTTATGCCTGTAGAAAAAGGGAAATGCAGATTCACCTCTTCCAACGGGGCTGTCTATGTTGCAGTCAAGGATTCGGTCTCGGCGAACGTAACCTTGATCACCTCCAACGGTAAGATTGATATCGATCCTGAGTTTCAATTAAGCAACGTAGATTCACAGGACAACCTTTTCAAGGCCAGGTTAGGTGAAGGGTCAGGAAGTATCTATCTGAAGACCTCTAACGGCAAGGTGTCCTTGGGAAGATTTTAATCATCTGATACAAGAGGGGGGAGTTGCGTTCAGAAATGAAACCTGAGGGGAGTATTCCGCGTCTTAAAGACCAGTGATGTTAGGTCGTGCAGGAATAAAAAAACTATGGAGGACAAAGTGAAGAGAATACTGGTCTTAACTTCAGCGGTATTAATAGCAACCGCTTTGAGTTGTTATGACGGGAACGTCGAAACCCAGACAGAATATAGAGAGTACGACGCAACCCTTTTTAGTAAGGTCGAGATTCATACCGAGAACGGGGATATCACTACCTCAGTATCCGCGGATTCCATGATTTCCCTGACGCTTATCGGATGGGCAAGCGGTATTACCGATCGAGTGGCCAGGGATCATATCAGTGAGATAGAGGTAAGTGTGGTTCAGGATACAACAGACAGCATCTTAAAAGTCTATGTTACCATGCCTCACAACGTGACTTACAATATAGGGTGTAATGCAGAGTTGGAGTTACCAGAATCACTGTACGTTAATCTTGAAACCTCCAACGGAAACATCGAGGCGGATGGTCATCAGGTTGGAATGTGTCTTCATACTTCCAACGGCGATATCAATACTGAAGACACCCGCAGTGATGCGGAGATTGAAACCTCCAATGGATCTCTAGAGGTCAAGTTGCATACGGGCAACATAAGAGGTGAGACATCTAACGGCTCGGTTACTGCAGACGTGGTTATGCCCGACAGTAATGGCACGTGTATTTTTTCTAGCAGCAACGGTAACATCACGGTAGCGGTACCAGATTCGGTAAGTGCAGAAGTCAGACTTAAAACCTCTAACGGAGGCATAACAATCGAAGGTCTGGAGCTTGGGGATTTCAACCCAGACGATGATATATTCGAGAGTACATTGGGGGATGGCTCAGGTGAGATAAATCTTGAAACTTCAAACGGGCACGTTAGGCTTAAGAAGTTGTAGAAGCCCCGGCGAAACCGTAGCTCTACCAAGGACAAGAGACGGCTTAAAGAGATATCTCAATGTATTTCAAACCAGTAGATGAAACTTGATTGGTGGAAGTAACGTCTTAGAATACAGTATTGAACCAACCCAGGAGGTTGACTTGAAGAAGATTGGTTTGTTCGTTATCGCAAGTGTGGCGGTTTTTTTACCGGCCTGCTTGCCAGATGTTTACGACAAGGATTATCGAGATGAAAAAGCCTACGATAACCAGGAGTACAGTTTTGCAGCACTTCCCTATACCGTGGTAGAGATTATGACAGAAAACGGTGAGATAACCTCAACGGTAAGTGAATCCGATTCGATTGCGGTAACTTTGCATTTGAGCGCTAGCGGTTACTCGGAAGATGATGCAGAAGAGCATCTTGCAAATATCGATGTTAACATCGACACCGATACAGTATCCGGAAGGCTCAGCGTTCGAGTATACATTCCACAGGACTATAAGCGGGATTATGGCTGTGACGTAACCCTCAAGGTGCCTGATTCGGTGTTCGTTGATCTGGAGACATCAAACGGTAAGATAGAAGCGAATGGACACCGGAACGGCTTAAACATCTTGACTTCCAACGGAGAGATTGAAATCAGTAGCACTGCAGGGGATGCCGATCTGGAAACATCCAACGGTGAAATCGACGTTGATAGACACGAAGGGAAGATCGAAGGACAAACTTCCAACGGCTCAGTAACCGCCGACGTGATCATGCCGATCAATGACGGTTACTGCAGATTTGAAAGTTCCAACGGGAAGATCGCGTTGGCAGTGCCCGATTCTACCGGTGCCGAGGTAACACTCAGAACCTCTGTAGGCAACGTCGACGTGATCGGATTAAACGTCAATATTTCTTCCCAAGGAGACGGTTATCTGGAAGGAAGCATGGGAACAGGCACTGGGACAATCTATTTGAAGACATCTGTGGGAGATGTAACACTGGAAAAATTACAATAGTCAAAACCTGAGAAAAAAACTGAGGCGGCCAAAGCCGCCTCCTTCTTATTTAAGGTTGTGAATCAATTGTTCCTCCCTTCCCTAATCCCTCACCCTCTTGATTTCATGGGTCACTTATCCTGGATTTCAGCGAGCTTTTCCTTAACCTGGGCTGCATGCCCTTTAGCCTTTACGTTCGGCCAGTGAAGAGCAATCTTGCCTTCAGGATCGATTAGCACGGTCGAACGCTGGATACCCAGAAAGGTCTTGCCGTACATCTTCTTCTCGCCCCATGCCCAGTATTTCTCAAGAACCTCGTGTTCAGGATCTGAAAGGAGCTTGACCTTGAGGTCGTGCTTGACCATGAAGCGCTGATGACTCTCGCATGAGTCCGCACTTATCCCCAAAACCCGCGCGTTCATCTTCGCGAAGTCGGCTGCATGCTCTGTAAACTGCAGGGCCTCGGTAGTGCAGCCAGGGGTGTTGTCCTTGGGATAGAAATAAAGAACCACCCACTTGCCCTTCATGTCTGAAAGCTTTACTTCTTCTCCCGACTCGTCCTTGAGTGTAAAGTCGGGGGCCTTCTTTCCTATCTCTATCATTTCGACTCCTCGGATTAAGGGTTAATATTATACAATTATTATAGGAATTTATCTGATAGTGTCAAGGTAGTTTTGTGTATTAAGCCTTTTAAAGGCCATTCGAGGGTTATGAAACACACCCCCAAACACAAACATCCAAAAAAAAGTATGACAAAAGTACCCCAAAAGCACGATAAAACCACCCCAAAAGTGGGACAAATAGCGACCAGGGGTCGCATTCGGCGACGGCGTAAAAAGGGTCCCCGCGAGCGCACGGAGTGCGGTCGTGGGGTGTCGTAGCGCACCCTCTCAGGGTGCGAAACGGAGTGATAAAGGACTTCGTAGCGAATTCAAATTTGTTCCGCAAGCGTCATCCTTCGGTCAAAATGCAAATTGAAAAAGTCAAAATTACAATAAGCTGTTGATGGATAGCAGGCTGAAGAATTGGGCGTATGCCTGACGGCTTACTTTGTTTATTTCCGGCTGACATGGGTGAAGTTCGCTGCGCGAACTTCTTAAATATCGACGAAGTCGATATTAGAACT
>JAFGSK010000049.1 GCA_016934635.1 Caldifarciminota bacterium | reverse complement strand
TACGTATTGATGCGACTTACTAACCAAATTTGCTCTGCGTTGTCGGACTAAAAGCGGCTCAACAGGGGTTTTGACCCAGTCCCTTTATGTCGGCCCGACTTCTCATAGCTTCGTTCTTTCATCAATCATCCTATTTCCTTCAAGCATACCGCCGCCGCCCGTCTTGTTAAGTGGCCTTTGTGTTTCGCTTGCAACCCTCACCTCCCCCTCGATGGAGGAGGACGGGTTCTCTAACCCGTCCTGGAATTTTATTATGACGGACTGGAGAGTTCGTCCTCCACAGTCTAGGGTGGGGTGTCGTCCTGGTGAGGGAGGCTTGTATCTTCCAATTTTGTGAATAAACTGAAAATGTCATAGGTATATTAATCATGATTAAAAAACCCGAAACCGGAGGAGCTTATGAAACGTTTACTTCCTTTTTTTTGCATAATGCTTCTTGCATGCGGCGCATTGGCATGCGGGGGCGGGAAGAAGGGGTATGAAGTGACCGCAGAGCCGGAGCCAATCCTCGGAGAGTGGGAAGGTGCGGTAACCATCGGCGAGATAAAACTGGGTATGACCGTAACCTTTACGATGGAAGGGGATACCCTCAGGGCATTCATGGATATCCCGGAGCAGGGCGCTTCTGATCTGCCGCTTGAAGGTATCCAGTACGACGGCTCGAAGGTCTATTTTGAACTGGCCGCGTCCATCGGCAGGGCTTACTACGACGGTAAGCTTGAAGAGGAAAGGATCTCCGGAACCTTCAAGCAAGGCATTGCCAGGGGCGAATTCTATCTCGAAAGACCTGAGCCCGAGGTCTATCCTTATCCCACCGAAGAGGTTTCCATCAAGGTCTCCGATGAGTTGACCCTTGGCGGTACGCTTTCTACACCCGAAGGCACTGGTCCTTTCCCTGCGGTGATCCTTATCACTGGTTCGGGTCCGCAGGACCGCGACGAGAACATCTTCGGGTTCAAGATATTCAAGATGATCGCCGATCATCTCACCCGAAACGGCATAGCGGTCCTTCGCTCGGACGACAGGGGCGTCGGAGAATCGGTATTCACCGGGGACGCAAGGAAGGTAACCACCGCCGACTTCACCAAGGACGCCGAAGCCCAATTCCGCTTTCTTGAGGGTCGATCCGGGATAGACAAGAGAAAGATAGGAATCCTGGGACATTCTGAAGGCGCTATCGTAGCCGTCATGGCAGCCGCTCAAAACCCCAATGTGGCATTTATTATAACGATGGCAGGCGAGGCGGTTCCAGGCGATGAACTCTTGCCGGAGCAGCTCGAGCTGACTATGAAGGCGGAAGGCAAGAGTGCAGAGGAGATTGCCGAGCAGCTGGAGATGCAGAAAAAGACTCTACAGGCGGCAAGGTCGCAGGAAGGCTTCGATGAGGTCGAGGCGGCTGTCAAGGCGATTATCGAAGATGAGGTTGACAAGCTTCCCCGCGCCCAGCGTAAGGCCCTGGGAGACAAGGACGCGCACGTAGCAAAGGTGACTGAAGCCCAGATGGAGATGGTAAAAAGCGCGTGGTTCGAGTTCTTCGTTACCTATGATCCGCGTACCGATCTAGCTAAGGTCAAATGTCCTGTACTGGCTCTGTTCGGTGCAAAGGATGTGCAGGTTCCTGCAGCCTCACAATCCAAGGCGCTTGAAGAGACGTTCAGCAAGGCGGGTAAGACCAATTACCGGATAAAGGTATTCACCGATGCCAATCACCTTTTCCAGAAAGCCGAGACCGGCGGGGTTTCAGAATACGCAAAACTCGCAAAGGAGTTTCACCCCGGATTTCTCGACACCGTATCTGCCTGGATTCTAGGGTTGTAAGAGAATTACTCACAGACATTCATTGCTTATTGATGGATTTTGACTATAATTCAGACTTAATTTGTAAGGTATAGCAAAACACTAAACGGAGGAAATTAATGAAGAGAGTTATACTGGGATTGATGGCACTGGTTGCCGCAGTCTTTGCACAATCCGAAATTGAGGGGAAATGGGAAGGCGCCATCCAGATACAAGGCATAGAGCTTGGTATGGAGGTCGAGTTCATTATCGTTGGAGAGGAACTCACGGCAACCATCGGTATACCCCAGCAGGGTCTGCGGGGTTTCAAACTCACGAACGTCAGCTTTGAAGACCCCAAGGTTCATTTCGATCTCGCACCCGACCCGACTACACTCGTGGTATTCGACGGCGAGATGACAGACCACGGGATAAAGGGCGACTTTGTCCAGGGACCGGCAACCGGTACCTTTTATCTTGCACCCTACGTCGAGGTCCAGGTTCCCTATACCGAAGAGGAAGTCGAGATAAAATCAACCGGAGACATAACCCTTGAAGGTACCCTGAGTATCCCTGAGGTCGAGAAGCCGTTCCCGGCGGTTATCCTCATCACCGGTTCAGGCAAGCAGGACCGGGATGAGAACATCTTCGGATTCAAGATATTCAAGATGATCGCCGATCATCTCACCCGAAACGGCATAGCGGTCCTTCGCTCGGACGACCGCGGATTCCTCGATCAGGACGAGGGCGGTCTTGGCGAGAGCACGAGCCGCGACTATGCAGAGGACGTCAAGGCTCAGATTGAATACCTGAAGATGATGTCGATGACATTCGGGGAGATGCCTCTCATCGATACAACCCGAATCGGCCTCCTGGGTCACTCCGAGGGCGCGATAATCGCAGGCATGGTTGCAGCTGACAACCCTGACATCGAGTTTGTAATTCTCATGGGCGGAACCGCGGTTCCTGGAGACGAGGCGCTTCGTGCGCAGGCGGTTGCTTTGATGGAGGCCGAAGGCTCAACCCCTGACGAGATTGCCGAGCAGCGCGAACTTCAGGATATGCTTCTGGCTTACGCCATTTCCGGCGAGGGTGAAGAAGAACTCCGCAAGGAACTTGAAAAGGTTACCAAGAAACACATCAAGAAAGAGGCTACCAGGGAAGAGCGCAAGGCTATAGGTAATCTTAACGAATGGGTTGAAAAACGAGTACAGGGTCAGCTAGACGTCGTGCGAAGCCCGTGGTACCGCTACTTTCTTGAATACGACCCGCGTGAGGACCTGGCTAACGTAGATGCACGCGTATTGGCTTTCTTCGGTGCCAAGGATGTTCAGGTCGTTGCCGAGCAGAACGCACCCGCACTCGAAGCCCTCTTCAAAGAGATTGGCAAGGAAAACTACGTAATAAAGACGTGCTGTAGGGCGAACCACCTGTTCCAGCCTGCCCAGACCGGGGCATTCTCAGAGTACTCCAAACTGCCCAAGGAGTTCGCGCCATGCTTCCTTCCTGCGGTGACTGCGTTTATTCTAGGCGAACCTATACCCGACGAATGCGATCACAAAGAAGGTTGTCAGAAAGAAGGTAACAAAGAAGAGGGCTGCCAGAAGGCAAAGGAAGGCGGATGCCCCAATTCAAAAGAGCAGGGCTGTCCGCACGCAAAATAGTCCTCCTTTTTCAGTCTGAGGACTGAAAAAGATCGCAGGATATTGTAAGGGCCGCGCTAGCGGCCCTTACTTTTTTACACCCTCACCCCGGCACCGAAGGTGCCGTCCCTCTCCCTAACATGGCGCACTTCGTTCTAGTGGAAGAGGGAGAATAAGGTTCTCCTCTCCCACTAGGAGAGGAGTTAGAGGTGAGGGAATGAAAATAAGTTAAAACGTAGTACCGACATATGCATCTCAAGCTAAAGCCTCGCACTATATCTTGGCGCTGTGTATATCGAGTGTTACGAGTTCCCAAGGAAACACGTAGGGGCCCGTTTCCTAACTTAATTAGATTGCTTCGTTGCAACGACTCTCTTTTTATCTAAAGTTTCAAGCCACTTCTTGTACTTATTGCGATCCCACCAAACAGAATCTGGTTTTACTTCGGTGATCAGTTTTTGCAAGACGCCACAAAGATGTTGCCTCAAATAGCTACATTGATTCAATAGATCAATAATGGGAACACCTGTTTCAACAAGATTTCCATGCACGATATCGCACCTAGTTTTGTAAGCGGTTTTAATTTCATCGAAGATTTGCCTGTCCTCGTCCAATGCTGCTGTCGTTCTATGGGCAAGCTTTTTTGCGATTTTTTCCCCGTCATCGTTAAAGAGACACTCTAAGCTGGTAATTAGAAGTATTTGTTGTATTAAATCATACTCATAAAGGGCGGCGTTGAGAAAAGCAATAGAGTTGAAAACTTTAGACCGAGAGATTTTGGCTCGATGATATTTAGTTTTGAAAAATGGATAAATGTCACACAGCGTCGGGATTTCTTCGAGGTCAATCCGGCTTCTATCGGAGTCTCTTTGATATTCTACAATCGACGGTATTCTGAAAGGTTTAAATAAGTCTTTTGGGATGAGAATAGAATGCCAGAAGAATTTTTGGGGTGTGATTATTCGCACAAGTGTTCCCAAGGCTTCTATTGATTCTAAAGCTTCCTTTTTGTGTTCATCATTTCCTTCAAACTCACAAGTAATTGCCCATTTAGAAGCTATAATTATATTTAAATTAAAACTAGGAGGTTTTTGTAGCTTATCAAGATGAGCGAATAATTCTTTCGGAACCTTCTCGAAAGCCAAATTGGTGGAAGGTTCTATCAGAATAGGTCGTTCAGGTTTAATCATTGTGTAACCTTCGACTGCAAACCAAGGCGGTAGCAATGCCCACATTTTGTTTTTCGGCACGTCAAATCCTCCTTATTCTCTCAAACATACAATCACCGACCGACTTGTCAAGACTGTCATTCTACTCCAACTCGAACCCGAACATGTACCTGATTACCGCATCTTCCCCAGTTGTCTCTCCGCTATCTGCTATACTAACAAGGCAGCGAACCACAACCAGCTTGTGTCCTGCTGCCTTTGGAACCTGTACCTGTTTCTTATGTCCGGGCTTGAGGCCGTAAGTATCAAGCTCTGTCCACTCTCCTTGCTCGAACAAGGGGTTGTCGAAGCCTGTATCTTCGATAAGCGTATCGAACAACATGTAATCTGCATCTACCTTTATCGTGGGCAGTTCCAACTCGGGCTTATCCGAACTGAAGACACTCAAGATAGCCATGTCAAGCCGATCCTCAGCAGACGGGTAGTGGAGGGTGAAGTCCAGGTTATCGGTAAAGGTAGTGTCGTAGTCTTCGACCCTCAGGCTGGGTGGTACGCTTACCTGAGCGCCTTGGGCTCCTGATTCGACCTCCATCGAGTAATCCGAAACACTAATCCAGGTTCCTGTGATCCTGCCCTCGATGCCGCAGGCTATCGCGACCAATGCAAGAAACGTCATCAGTATTTTTTTCATTCTGCCTCCTAAGAGAAGCATAGGAACAGTCATGGATTTGTCAAGAGCGCTAGAACCACCTTAAGCGAGACTGACGCGGAGCGTGCGTCCGAATGGCGTATACTCCCGTACTACATGTTGACTTGCAATAGCTTGAATCTTTGATATGCTTAGAAAGGAGGCATGAATGAAACGTGTTTTAGCAGCAGGAATGCTCTTCGTGGCAGCGGCGTGTTTCGCCGATATTAAAAAGGATGCGGCGAAGTTTGTACCAGAAGGCTGGATCGCAGATATCGACGGCGCGGTTATTGCAGATTTCAACTCGGACGGTGCAGAAGATATTGCCCTTGTCTACTATGCAATCGACCCTGATATGGGCGAGTTTGACAACAGGATGAACCGTGTGCTTGTGCTTATTGCCGATGGCAAGGGATATTATGAATCGGTAAATCAGCGTCTTCCAATGGATTCAGACTACGGTACCGAGGTTACCCTGGATTACTTTGATGGAGTTCTCAAGATATTCCAGCACCGGGGAATTATGCACCTGTTCAACGAATGGGGCATCACGTGGGATGAGTTTACGCAAAGATTCTGGGAAAGAACCTCAGGCTGGGGTGGCCTGGTTGGGCTTGGTTCGTCAGGTTACTATGACGCTTTGACCGGCCTGGGTTCTGCGGAAAAGATATGGGATGATGTCGACGTATCCGTGGAGTACGCGACCATCTATGCAGAAAAGCTGGAAGGAACCATTACCCTGGATGGCAAGCCTGATGAGCCGGATTGGCAAAGGCCTTTTGCAACCACGAATTTCTGGGTAACCTGGGGAAACCAGAATTGGGGAGAGGAAGAGGATGCATCTATCCAGGTTCGTGCTCTGTTTGACGAGGTGAATCTCTATCTTCTGGCCGAAGTGAGAGACGACGAGCAGGTTTTGCCCAAAGGGGAAGATGACATTCTGGCGAGCGATCATCTTGAACTGTGGATAGATCGTCTGACATCTGATGTTTTAACTGAAGAAAGCATCTACGTTTACGACTGGCAGCGCAAGAAAGACGCCTATACCGTCCAGATTGCGCTTGCAGAATCGGTAAACGGCAAGGCTTTGATCCGAATGTGGCTGCCTGAAGAGAATTCAGTGAATCCAGGGATCGATGCAGGCTTCTCACGTACTGCAGGAACCTGGACAGCCGAGATTTCAATACCTTGGGAAATTATCCATCCCTCAGGTCCTGTGGATTACTTTTCTTTTTCTTTGGTGTTTTCTGACTCGGATAACGGATCGAATCCCAGGCAGGAAACCCTTATAGGCACTTCAACGGTCAGCTGGGCCGAGCCCTTCACATTCGGACAACTCCTGACCTCTAAGCCGTATCGAACCTACTGGGGTATCTATCCAGAAGAGGAGAAATGATGGCAGAAACTGATATTCAAACACCAAAGGAACGGAAGACCGGCACCTTGTCAAAGATTCTCATCGGTGCCCTGGCCCTTCTCGTAGGCGTGATTGCCGGTGCAGGAGGGTTTTATCTGATCGGGTTGACACCGCGCATGAACCTTGAGGAGGAACTCGGGGCGAAGGATACCGTTATTCAGGAGCTTTACTCTCAACTGGATTCCCTGAAGGCGTCGATGGAATACGTGGAGGAGATGTCAACAGAGCACGAGCAGATAATCACGGCGCTCGTTGATACAACTACGGTAGACGAGGTCGTTACCCTGGGCAAGGAAGTAGGCGGGAAATGGCAGGTTCATTCGATCGACGACGTTTACCTTTTGGGCGACGAACTGGTTTTCATCCGCATCGACGACGGCCACGTGCCTGCGGTAGCCCTGCTGCGTATACCCGATCCACGAGACCACCACAACTGGCGGATGCTTTGGGGTGAGTACGAATGATTTCTCCGATACGGAGGACGTCATCATAGGGTAAAACGGCAAGTCTATGTCGGTGGACGATGCAGCAAAGCACGAGGAGAGAAGTCGTGTTACGGGTGGTGCAATCCAGAAGTATATCGGAGAGATGATAGAAGTCGTAACATCTGATGAGGAACCGGTGCCTTTAAGTTTCACTTGGCGTGGTGACATGTACGGGGTCAAGAAGATCGTCCGTCAGTGGCAGGACCACGGATTTTCTCCTGCAAGTCCCAAGAGAAGGAGTTGGATCATGCGCAGACACCGTAACTGCTTCATAATCCTCACAGATACCGACGAGGTGTTTGAAATCTATCTTGACAGGGGACGGGGCAGAAGGGTATGGACTTTGTATCGCAAATTAAAAAACGCCCCATAGGGGCGTTCTCTCATCCCTTAAATTTCTTGTAGGCCTTAGATCATATCCCACACACCACGAATAAACTAGTTATGTTGCAGCCTGACGAAATAAAGCACTTTACTTTCCGCAACCTCTAAAGATGCGGATTGGGGCTGGTAGTTCTTTGAGGATATCTCAACCTCGTAAGAACCAGGACTGAGCTTGACCTTATACAGCCCGGTTCCAGGATCTGTCTTGACCTCGGTAATGGAGGCATTGGCGAACCGGATGGTTGCAGGTAGACCTGTTTCGGTCTCACGTGAGTAAACCGCACCTGCTACTGTCGCCTTAACACTCTCCAATGTTGGTTCCACAGACTCAGTCGGGAGAGCTATCCCCATAGTGCCTATTAGAGCCACAGCCACCACTAATATGACGAACTTTTTCATTTTTATTAATTCCTCCGTTTTTTTACGTAATTTCTTGAGCCTTTGGTTTCGATTGTACCCCTTCTATCTAGCAATTTCCGTACCAATTAGGCTTGACATATAAGGTAAGTACATTGTGAACTTACACACAGGATCAGTTTGGGTGAATCGATGACTGTTCGATTATACGACATTGGTGTTCAGATATCCGGACGATATCAAAATCATAAAGAATGAATAACAAAAAGGATAGTAGATAAAAAGCTGCAGACGATTTAATAGCATCTGCAGCCTATTGTATCTTATTTAACGCTAACCTAGGAGAAATTGCCTACGAAGGTCCCTTTTTATAATTATAGGACTTTCATCGATATAAGAGAAAGACTACACAGTTCAGGATACGAGTATCCGGTAAAGTATCAGTGAAATTTGTTTCGCCTTTCTTTATCGCCTCTCCAAAAGGGCAGATTCCCGCTACAACGCTGCTTTCACGAAGCAAAGTCTCCGTATTCAAAAAAATAGTAAGCATTATCCGTGCCATGTATCCGTATGCCGCTTAAGTGTTTTAATATAGTGACTTAACGATTATTTGTTAATCATTGGAAATTGTCCTGATTCAGAACATGTGTACTTCACAAGGACATAGAACAGGAAGCCGCCGGAAGGTTTCCGGCGGCTTTAAGCAGGAGGAGAAGTTAAACCCAAGGAGGAGCTATGATGAGAATACCGCGTTATATTTCTTGGGGGTATAAAGTTGACATCCTAACCTCCTAGGTTTTGTCCGGTCTTGGAGGCCGGACTGTTAGACCACGTATTTATCATAGTAAACAAAACGCTAATGTCAAGTAAGTAACCCTCCTTTCCGCCTTCGGCAGACGCTTACGGGTCGGAGGGTCGCAAGATCGCGGGAAAAAACGGATGTCTGTTATTTAGCCGTGGTCTTAATCGTCAAACGGCAACTTATCGTCGGGGGACTGAAGGTCTCGGTAAAACCTCGGGTACTCATCGGCCTGGATGCATTGACAGATCCTTGTGGATTCTTCAGGATCGGTCGGAATATCCTTGCCCTTTATGTGGGGTGTAAGCCTTGCTGTCCAGCACCGCTCCTTTGGGATACCCATCTGGCGTTGCATTCGGTCGAATACCGTTTTGAACCCTTCTTTAATCACATTGCCGAAAGAAAGCGGCAGGAAGTCGCACGGAAAAAGCTCACCGTCAGAGGTGACGTAGGCGTGCTTCATACCTGCCGAGCACCCGAACTTTCCCGGGCTTTCAGTATAAGGGAAAGACGAGACCTTTGGAAATCCCCACAGTTTGCGGTTGGCTGCATGTTGTATGCGAAACAGGCGCTCACGGTCGGCCTGGGTCAGGAAAATCTCGCGTGTATCCTCGGTATTTAATAGAGTACCCGAGGGCACAGGTTGGTGAATTCTGACCTCGTGCGCCCCGTGGTTGTGAACCAGTCGGAACAGCCTGAACAGCTTTTCCTTTGACAAACCTCTCTTAAATACCACCGGCTGAACAAGAACGTACATCCCGGCATCACGCGCGAACAGGATTGCATTCAATGCATACTGGAAAGCATTTTCATCGGCGCGCATGTAAGCATGGAAGGCCGGGTCTGCCGAATCGAGGCTTACCGAGAGGATGTCGAGTCCAGCCTCCTTGAATGACTGTGCACGTTCCCGGGTGAAGTCCTTGCCCGAGGTGAAAAGGATGGTGGCCGACCTGGAGTCCACCCCCGGAATAAGCTCCTCTATATCAGGTCTGAGCGCCGGCTCTCCGCCGGTGAACCCGATCACCGCCGCTCCTGCATCCTGGATCTCGCGGATCAGGCCTATCCACTCGGCGGTCTTAAAGGAAGGTTTCCCCCTCGGGTCCCTTGCCGAGCAGTGGACGCAGTTGAAATGGCAGGCGTTGGTCACGCAAAGGTATGCGGACAGCGGTGCCCGGCGCTTCATGTACGCGATGGAGGTGAAAAGCTGGTCTTGATAGGCCCCTCCCTTGATGTAGGTGAAAAACGACTGCGTAGCCTGGGGCGGCAGGTACGAACTGACCACGTACCCTCCGTCATGGTAAACTATCTTCTCACCCCTGGCAATCCCTTGAAAGAACCTACGTGATTTCCTGCGCGAGTAGTTTGGGTCAGGGGCAAACAACTCGTGCACCTCGCGCTTGAAACGAGCGTAACCAGGGTCGAACATTATCCGTAAACGAGCGGGCAGATTTGATAAGAACATCTCTCGATTAAGCCTTTCGTCAGTCGTATACAAATCCCCTTAAGTCGGAAAACCAACCACGGGACTTGAGATGGATTATGATAATAAAAGCTTATGTAATAAGGTCTTTAATACTATTGAACGATGAAAGGCGGAGAAATAAGTCCCACCTTGTCATTGCGAGTCGCCGTCAGGCGGCGAAGCACGCTTGCGACGACGCGCGCGGAGTAATCTCAGTCTGGAATGCGGCGCTTTGAGATCGCCGCGTCCTTCCCTGTGGTCAGTTCTCGCGGTGACTACAAGCGCTCCGAACTTGTTTGAGGGTTGACACAGGTTATGATTAGATGTATCTTCGAAAAAAGGAGAATCTGTGAAAAGCGAACAGATATATCAGTTCAAGATTACTTTGAAAGACGTCAAGCCTTCTGTATGGAGACAGGTATTGATACCGGCAAACTCGACCTTCTGGGAGTTGCACGTGGCTATCCAGGACGCCATGGGTTGGAACGACACGCATCTTCACGAATTCAAGGTTAAGGACCCTGGTTCAGGCGGCATGCACCGGATAGGCTTGCCGGACAATGAGAACGAGGCCGGAAGAGAAACATTGCCGGGCTGGAGTGTAAGAATCGACCAGTACTTTATATCGGTCGGTACGTCTGCAAACTATTGGTATGATTTCGGAGATGACTGGATGCATATCATAAAGCTCGAAAAGATACTTCCTCGCGAGAAAGGTTCCAGCTACCCGGTTTGTATTGGTGGCGAAAGGGCTTGCCCGCCGGAGGATTGCGGCGGTCCCTGGGGTTACGCAGAGTTGCTTGAGGCGATAAGCGATGAGAACCACGAGCGGCACGATGATATTCTCGAATGGCTGGGCGGCGGCTTTGATCCCGAGGCGTTCGATCCGAAGGCGGTCTCTTTTACCGACGCCGAAGAAAGGTTGAAGTTCGTTTTAGAGAACTACTAAACCCTGCACGGGCGCATCCACGAGTCGGGGGCCGCGACAAGATAAGTCAACCCCGGCTCTGAGTACGGCTTTGCATCCTGTAAAGGCTGCATCATCGATATTGACCAAAGCGCTATCACCAACCACTGGAAGGTGGAGGGGTTAGGGATTTGACATAAGCCACGTTTAAGTTATATTTAGGAAATAGGAGGTTGGCATGGCTTTCAAGAAGAAGGAAGTTAGTGAATTACTTGTAAAGACAAACCGTCGTTGTTGTCTCTGTGAGACTCAACACGACGTACAGGTACACCATATAATCCCTTTGAAAGATGGTGGAACTGATGATATTGATAATGCCATAACTTTATGTATTCCCTGCCATCACAAAATACATCCAGAGAATTTCACCAAAAGTTTTACACCAGATGAGCTTAAGGGTCACCGTCAACGGATGATAGAGAAGGTTGCAAGGCAAAAAGAATGGGCACCGGGTAACACTGTTTGGAAGGACGATAAGAAACTTATTCTTTTCTATGCGCAATGTTTGGATAGGCCTGCTTTTCATACCCGCTTTCATTGTGAGATGAGCTTTCAAGACTTCGATAGAGCTATGGAAGATACATTACATGCGATTAATACAGATTACAGAAGGACCCAATCAGGGTTGGAAATCCCCGAGGCGAAGGGAAAAGTTTTCCTTGTACATCAAGCGTGGCGTGAGAAATTAGACCAGATTACAGAGATAATTGAAAAAATAAGGATTCAGTACCGACACGCATTGGGTTTCGTCGATTCTTATGGATTAGATTTTAATAGATTTCATAGATTCGATAGGATGATGGACAAGAGGTTACGTGACGATAGTGAACTTGGAGAATTGATGAACAATCAACGTCAAGAGATTATAGATATTATGAACTCTATCCTCAAAGAAATAGATCATAAGCCCTTACGCGGTATTAGATATTAGGGGCTGACCTTCAGGTCAACCCGCTTATTGTTCGGGCCGGTCTAAAGGGACTGGGTCAAAACCCCTGTTGAGCCGCTTTTAGTCCGACAACGCAGAGCAAATTTGGTTAGTAAGTCGCATCAATACGTA
>JAFGSK010000048.1 GCA_016934635.1 Caldifarciminota bacterium | reverse complement strand
TTTAGAAATCCGATGCTCTGTCCGTCTGAGCTACGGGCGCGTTGATTTCTTATTCACTCGAAGTTTATATAGATTGATGCATATTGTCAACGAGACCATTTACCACAATCGAATCCTGGATAAACTCGTCAACATAGGCAAATAAGATTATTCTTGCTTGTAGTGGAAAGACTGAAATGTTGAACTTCAGGATTTAAAGAAGTTGTTCTGTTGTATTGAATTCATATGCTTTACATTTGCGTGACTTGCCGTTTGGGCAATAATGATCATCTCAGGTCTTTCCCAGTTTCCTCTGTAATTTGCTCATTTCCAGACTTTTTTCCCAAAGCAAGTACCCTACCTCTTTATCCAGGGCTGGCGGCGCGGGTTCTTCTTCAGTGGTTAGATTAAAGAATTTCCCGCTCAAGCCTTCCACCTGGCTTGAAACCCCAAGATAATACAAGGCCTGAGCCGACACATCGGGGGATTTCAGCGACTTATCGATGAAATTCTTTCTGAACCACAGGTAAACCGGTCCGTTTTCCCGGCCGCTTTCGGTCTTGACCGCTCCCGGATGTATGGCATTGATAGTAACGCCCGTATTTTTCACCCGCTCATTGAATACCATCATCGATAAAAGCTGGGCGGTTTTGGCGGACCCGTAACTTCCCAAGCCGGAATAACGGCGCCTTTCCCAGTTCAAATCATCCAATCTCAATCCCCAGGCGGCAAAACGATGCCCCTCGGAATTCACGAGGATTATCCTGGAGCTCTTTTGAGATTTCAGCTTTTCGAGTAAAATATAATTGATGATGAAAGATGAAAGATAGTGGACCGCGAACACCTTTTCCAGCCCGTCGGGAGTCACTTCTTTCTTTGTCAGGTAAACACCGGCATTGTGTATCAGCACGTCGATAGGCGCTTTCAGGTTTGCCAATTCCTCCGACACTCGGCGAATATCAGCCAGGATGCTCAAATCGGCTATTTTGTAGTCACATCGGACTGCGTATTCCTTTTCGATCTCACAGCGCAGCGCCTTGGATTTTTTAAGGTTTCGATTGATGCAAAGCAGGTTTGCGCCATGAGAGGCAAATTCACGGGCTGTGAAATAACCTATCCCCGATGTGGCTCCGGTTATGACCACAAGCTTTTTTTTATAGTCATCGGTACAGATTTGGGGATCGGCTCGATTGTTCTTAATCATGGCAAGTATGTTTGACCATCGATACTGCTTGGCATATTTATAGAATTTCCTGCCTGCGATCATCACGATTTACCCGAACTTCTTTCTCATGAATTTCCTGTAGGCCTTGCCGAATCTGGGTATGTTGTCGAAGATATCCCCCCATAGATCGAAATAATCTCTTTGTGCCGAGATTTTACCCCTTTCATTTATGGTCAAACGGCTCGAGCCGTACAGTATTGAGTTTGGGTTTTTCTTGAAACTGATCGTCATCTCCCATTCGATGAAGATAATATTACCCTGCTCGACGACATTGACAATATTCATTCTCAAACTATTGGAACGTTTGGACAGGCGCTCGTACATGGCTTTGAATTCATCGATTCCGCGTATTTCCTGAATTGAATCCCTGAAATATATATCCTCATCGTAACAGGGCAAGATGTGTGACCAATCGACTTTTCCTTCTTCATTGTAAGTCTTTGACCACAACTCTTTAACGGTTTCGGCATTCAAACCTTTTTTTCCCCTTGTTCTTTTGGGTCGCTTAGTTTTATTGTTCATGGATTACGCCTCACTTGATTCACACTATATGGTATGATGACTTTTTCACATTGTACATTGCACATTGCAGAAATCTTAGTAAATTGCACCTGGTTGTCAAGCAGTAGGGGGATCTAAATTGTCAAGTTGATATTCTGCGAAGCATGCTAACAAGAACTGGTTCTCCTTTATGTTCTTCTGAGAATTGACATTATCCTTATCATTTCTATACTAAAAGCTATAAGGAGCAGAGATGAAATCTAATACGCAGACCGATTATCAATACGACATGATAATCATCGGCGCGGGTATGGCCGGGTTGGTCGCCGGCGCGTATCTGGTAAGGGAAGGTTTCAGAGTAATAATCTGCGAACAGGCCGAGCAGACCGGCGGATACTTCAGGACATTCCAGCTTCAGGGATTCAGTTTTGACGCCGGGTTAAAAGCGGTGGAGAATGCCGGGATGCTGAAGCCCATGATCCGTGACCTCGGTCTGGATCTCAAGCTCTTGCCCAGCCCTTGCGCCCTGGTTCTGCCCGACGCATACGTCGCTTTGAAAACTCCGGAAGACGTAACAAGGTTCTACCGGATTCTTGGTGAACGCTTCCCTAACCAAAAGAAAGGTCTTGATGCCCTCCTTGGCCAATCGGGAAAGGTGTCAGCCTGGGTTGAACTTCTGACCACAGCGCCCAATCCCTTGTTCGAGGATCGCAAAAAAGTGATGAAGCTTATGCCAGGGTGGGCAATCAGGAACCTTGGCACACTTCTGCGATCGAAGAGGGTTCAGAAACTCATGGATGTGCCGTTAGATGATTTTCTGTCACGATACATCACCGAACCCGCACTCATTCGGATTCTCACCGAAATATTTTTTTCAGGCACTCCTGCACTGTTCGGTCTTGGCTACTCCCAGGTTTTCTACGATTACCTTTATCCCCGTGAAGGGTTGCAGGCGATCACAAATGCGCTGGCCTCGTATATAAAACATAAAGGGGGTGAAATACTCCTCAACTCCCGGGTCAAAAGCATCATCCTCGATCAGGATAAGGCGTCGGGTGTAGAGCTGGAATCGGGCGAAAGTATTCAGTCCCGTACAGTCCTCTCTGCAGGCGATATGAAATCCGCGTACCTGGACCTGCTCCCTGGGAATGTTATCGACGACAGCCTGAGGCGACGCATAAATTCATCAGAGGTCGCCGAGTCAGCGGTGTGCGTGTTCGCAGGCGTCGACATCCCTGTGCAAGATATTGACCTAGAGGGCTGCGGTCACATCTACATCTTTCCCGACTACGAGGGAATCAGCCTGGATGAGCAGTCGGATCCTGAGTTCTTTGCCCGCAGCCCGGTGGAGGTGTCGATCCCTTGCCTGCACGACCCTGGTCTCGCGCCAAAAGGCAAGACAGGTATCATCATCAGCGCCCTGGCTAAATACGATTTCGACAAGGGGTGGGGCAGGGATGACGGTCGTTACGAGCAGGTAAAGAACAAGGTGGCTGATCAGTTGATTGCGGTGACTGAAAGGATAATCCCCGAACTCGGCAAGCGCATTATATTCAGGCAGGCGGCAACCCCTCATACCTACGAGCGTTATACGCTGAATACCCAGGGAGCTGTCTGCGGCTGGACCTACGATCGCTCCCGCACCTTTCATCAAGGGAAAAGAGGCAAGATACTCGATGTGGTAAAGACTCCGGTTCCCAATCTCTACCAGGCAGGTCACTGGACCATGTATCCTGGCGGAGCGCCGGTCGCCATACTTACGGGAAGGCTGGCCAGCCAGGGCGTAATAAAGCGATTGAAACGCAACGGATAGCATGAAACGAATAGACGACGCGGCAATCAAGGAGCACTGCGGAGTGTCGGACGCGGCGAGAGACGCCCGCGAGGCGGCGGGAGTCGTAGATGGCTACATTAAATCCTGCCGGTAGTCCGCTCTTTTCATCACAGATTCTCAATGTCCTGTTCTGGACCCTGGTTGGCTACCTGTCCGGGTCGCTCATGTTCTCCGCATGGCTGGTCAGGCTGTCCAAGAGCAAGGATATCCTGGAGATCGACGACGGTAACCCAGGAGCGTCCAACGCGTTCCGGGCGGGAGGGGCCTGGCTGGGGATTCCGGCCATACTTCTCGATTCACTGAAAGGCGCTATCCCCGTAGGTCTGGCATACTGGTTATTCGGTTTGAAGGCTTGGTGGCTGGTACCGGTGGCAATCTCCCCGGTTCTGGGGCACGCGTTCTCCTGCTTCTACCGGTTCAGGGGAGGTAAGGCGGCAGCGGTGAGTTTCGGAGTATGGACAGGACTCACCCTGTGGGAAGGCCCTAGTTTCCTGGGTGCGGCAATGCTTTTAACCATGCCGTTTATGAAGATTAACCTGTGGTCGGTAATCATCGCTTTCGTCCTGTTCGGTGGATACGCAATCCCCAAGTCCATCCTGACCTCCCAGTATCACCTGTTGGCCATATGGGCAGGTAATTTCCTAATTATCTTCATCAAGTATATCCCCACCATTAAAACCCCTATTCAGCCCAGACCATGGCTTAAGAGACTACTTGGTAGATATGTTTAAACTCATCCTTACCGACTTCTGGCTCCAGCACCAGGCAAGCCTGATTATTTTCCTTGTCGTCCTGATCGTAATAGCCATATCTAATCTGATCACATGGCGCAGGTTCAAGCTGGGCAGGTACACGGAATCACAAAAATGCCCCAAGGTTACGGTGATGGTTCCTGCACGGAACGAGGAGGGAAATATCGAGGCCTGTGTCCGTTCGCTTCTAACCCAGGATTATTCTGATCTTGAGGTGATAGTACTGGATGATCACTCCACCGACCGAACCTGGGGGATAGTCCAAGAATTCAGGAATGATCCTCGCTTGACTTTGATAAAGGGTAAGGACCTGCCGTCCGACTGGTTCGGCAAACACTGGGCATGCCATCAGATGACTCAGGAAGCCTCTGGTGAGATTTTCTGCTTCACCGACGCCGACACCAGGCATCATCCTGATTCCATTAGATCGGCAGTTAATGCGCTCATTGCCGAAGATGCCGATCTCCTGACAGCCATCCCCTTCGAAGAGGCTAAGACGTTTGGCGAGAGTCTGATGATTCCGGTGCTGCCTTTCGCCATTCTATCCTTTCTTCCCCTTCCTGCTGCCCATAACGTGCGCTGGCCGGCATACTCGGCCACAGTAGGCCAGTTCATGATGTTCAAGAGAGAAACCTTTGAAGCCATCGGAGGTTATCCGGCAATCAAAGATAAGCAGGTTGATGACATGGCGTTCGGCCAGCGCATCAAGCGGATGGGCTATCGCTGGAGACTCTATGACGGCCAGGACCGCATTTCCTGCCGGATGTATAAAGGATTCAGGGAGGCATTCCACGGATTCGGCAAGACCATCTTCTCGGCATTCGGGCGCAAGATCATTCCCTTTCTCTTTGTGTGGCTGTGGCTTTTCTGTGTCTTCACCGAACCGCTGGTAGTCGCAGGTATCCGTATCGCAGGCGGCCCTATTTCTGATATATCCCTGGGTATTGCCCTGACAACCATATCGGTATCCCTGATCCTGTGGACAATCAATGTTGTCAGGTTTCGCTTCCGGTGGTGGATTGTATTTCTGTACCCGGTAGTATTCGCCGTAACCTGGACGATGTCCGTATATGCAGTGGGACTGGCAATTACCGGTAAGGCAACCTGGAAGGGACGGAATATACATAATCGGAGTTGATCTTTCCTTACCCCTGACTCTCTACTTCAGGTACAAGGAAGTATTATTACTATTTATCTTCGATCTCTTCTAGCAGTCTTTCGGCCTCGGGTTTGGCGTAGTTGTAGTGCTCGCAGGGGACGGCGGGATCTGTAACGGCCAGACAGGTTTTAAGGGCGGTTCTAGCCTCCGTAAACTTCTCCTCCCGGATATAGTAACGGGCGATGGTGATGTAAGTCGCAGTATTCAGCGGATCAGATCGTAAGGCCCGGGAAAGATAACTCTCCGCTTCGTCTTTCCAGTCGGTGTAGAAGGCCGAAGCCTCGGCATACCAAATTCCCATAGCATGAAGCGCTCCGGTATGATTGGGGTCAAGTTCAATGGCTCGCTCAAAGCACTCCCTCATCTCCTTAATCTGGGCAAGGAAGTTGACCAATCCCTTTTCCTGTGCAGTCCTACCCAGGACAGCTCCGTACCAGTAATGAGCGTCAGCGGATGTCGGATCGGCAATCCTCGCTTTATCTGCGTAATCCAGGGCTGTCTCCAGCGCTTCAAGTTTTGCGTTCCTTGTCGGTTTGTCTTCGGCAAAGGCCATGATTAGGCGAGCCACTCTCCACAGAACTTCACTATCTTGTGCGCCTTCAGACAGAATCTGGTTGCAAAGGGAGAGGGCTTCGTCCAGAAAGCTTTCATCCAGGTAGCAATTATTGTAAAGGTAGTCTGCTTTCTCGAGCCGGGAATCGAGCGCTGAGAGGGTACTTGAAAGGACTATACTCAGAAACAGGACCTTAAGTTGATGTTCCATTTTAGATAATACCTTTGTTTGACTTAAAGTCAATTATTATCAAGCAACTCTACCTCGCTTTCCTCCTCTAGAAGTTTAAGTCACACAAATGTGTCGCTTATTGGAGAGTCTTGACGCGAAAAGGATATTTCTTTACGCCAACCAAAAGGCTGCATAATCCACACAAATCTTTTAAACGCGTCGCTTGGATAGTTCTAAGGCTTTGGGTAGATTCAAATAATTTAGCAAAGACTTATTTCGGAATCCGAAGCCTTCCTTATGCCGAATTAATGCAACCATCGGCGGCAAGCCGCCCGATACTCTTCTCCGTCTGAGTTACGGACGCGTTGATAACACAAAGAGATACTTAGTCTCTTTTTAGGAACCCCTGATTGTAATCTAAGGATGATCCTTGTCAATCGCATTTTTATCGTTTTCACCGTCGAAATACGAACAGTGTAATTCCAACCTTAAAAAAAGGCAAATCGTAGGGGGAACTTTTGTTATCAGGTTTTTGTAGTCGGTTCGCAGGATGACTCCTCCGATCGTGCCTCCGGATCGCATGGCGCATCAGCGCCTACAACTCAACTTATTACGGTAGGGGATCCCTCACCCTTTATCCCTCTCCCAGCGGGAGAGGGAAACCGCTCTATTCCACCACCACAACCTTCCTGCTCAGCGTCGTGCCTGACGCCTCAAGCCTCACGATGTACACCCCAGCTGCCACCTCAGGGCTAAAGGTTGCCGAGCCATACCCCCTTACCTGCTTCGCGTCCTCCCGCCTACCCGAGAGGTCGAACAGGGTCAGGGCGACGGTGTAGCCTTTGGGTAGGGAGTATGACACCTGGAGAGGCGCGCTCATCGACGGTTTCACCTCAAAGGTGAGGAGTTCGGGGTGTGTTACGGGCGGTTCAGTGATTGCCTCAAAGTGCAGTTCCATAGTTTTTTCGTCGTCTGCGTCGGATTCATCGATCGCCGGAGGCGCGTCCATAACGGTGTAGATGCGGAGCAGGTAGGCGCCGGTGTCCGGCGGGGTGAAGGTTGAGAAGGACACGGTATCTTCGGTGTCGGAAGGTAGAAACCACGGCAGGGTGTCGGCGTAGAGTATGGTTTCGCCTTGCAGTATCTCGGCAACGACTGAGAACTCCGCAGGTTCGCGGCCAAAGTTCTTGATGAGGGCTGAGGGAGTGCAAGGTATAGTCTCGGTAACTGAAGTTATTTCCTTAACGCCTACATCGTAATCCGCGTAGCCCATCAGGCGGACGTCGTCGAAATAAATCTTTTGGCCACGCCAATAGCCAAGCGGTGAGGATTTGGATACCCCCCAAAGAATTATGCTGTCAAGCGTTGCATCCATTGGTATAGGATATTTTTCATATTCATTTATGTCATTGTAGACATCCCTTTCTAACAAATGCCAGAGGGTATCATCCTCGTAATTCACTACATCTAAATTTACATAGGGAAGCTGCATCGTACTCGGTAGATCCGGGGCCTTTAGAAAATAACCCACCTTCATGTTATCAGCCTTATGTGCATTAATGTGAAGGTAGACTGGAGTACAATAAGATTGGGCGAATTCTTTATTACGAGGGATGACGGAGTAACTTAGGACTAAACTGTCTACATCTTCTATTTTCTTTTGGGGAAGGAACCCTTGCGTAATAAAAGTATTTTCGGTATGTATCCCAAACTTCGTCCGGGAGTGGGCGGTTATCCTCTGATCCTGAAAACTTCCCGGTGAAAGCCCTTTCAGAATCATGTCTATTAACTTGTGCGACGAAATTAGGAAAACCTGTTCCGGTAAGATAAGTGTTCCATACCTCGCTGTCCTTCTCGAAGCTGTGATCCTTGATAAGGTTCACTCTCTCCAAGGCAAAAACCAGCAAAGGCAAAACTATAAGTACGCCTACTCTTTTCATCTTATCCTCCTTGTTTTAAAGCCTACCGCTCACCGCTGACAGATCACCGCACCACCACAACCTTCCTGCTCAGCGTCGTGCCTGACGCCTCAAGCCTCACGATATACACCCCAGCCGCCAGCTCGGTGTTAAAGCTCGCTGACCCATACCCTCTCACCTGCCTCGCGTCCACACGCCTGCCTGAGAGGTCGAATAAGGTAAGCGTACCCTTATGTCCCTGGGGCAGGGCGTAGGAAACGCTGATACGATTCAGGATAGGTTGAACACTCAACTCAATAATCTGATTAATCTGAGGCTTCTCCTCTATGCTCTCGAATACCTCTAGCGTGTCGAAAAACATACCCCTGATGTTGAAGTCCCCGTTCCGGTTATCCGACCATGTCAATAAAAACTTACCTGCGCCGTATGCCAAAGCAGGCTGCTGGTTAGATGGACCTTCCCAGACCACGTAGCCTGATTTGAGTATTTCGCCGAGGGTATCAACCTCAATTGCGTAGAGATGAACGGTCTCATCCTGGAATCGGTTTTCCCAGACGGCTATGAAGTTATTACCATCGGACACAGCATCCGGATACCAGCACTTTATCTGTGGATTGAAATCCAATAGTGTTGCCGAATCCTTTATCGGCATACATGTTGAATCAAAAATGTCATAACCGATTAAACCTTTAACCTCATTAGCACGTGCCTCACTAATAAAAAAAAACCGAGAATTTAAATTGATTAAGGATTGATACTTAGGGTCACCTGTAGGGGAATTTGCTCTGTATTCACTCCTTCCTAATTTAAAATTTTCCCCGAGACCTTGCCAAACTATAGAATCATTTAATAATGCTCCAAGGTAAGCTATTTCCCAATAGCTGTGATAGATTATTACAATCTTACTGCCATCCCAACAAGCTACGGGTGGAAAGAATTCAATCTCAGGTGCTGAGGATTGCCAGACTTGGGTGTAATACATAAGACTATCAAATCCGAAAGCACCCGATGAAGAATGTAAATCAATATGAGTTTCATAATTGCGTTTGTGTATTGAATAAAAGTGTTTTCCCCCAAAGAGTAAGGAAGGAGTGGAGCCATCAATGAAATCGTAATCCGTGCCCGGGAATAGAATTGGATTATGCAAGGGTTTTCCGTAAAAATCAAACTCATTGTGCCCAACTCCCCAGGCTTCCTCACCAAATTCAGTATGACCTATTCTAATCCTGCATTCCATCCCTATCCTACCTCCACCAGCGGCAACGCAAGGAAGACATACCCCTGAACCATCGTTTGCCCTAGGCAATAACTCTAGTTTATCGGTTAGAAACTCGCCTTCCTCGTTTACCCGCACACCACGAATAGTCCCCAACTCCTCATCCTGCCACACCACCCAGAACGCCTCACCGTCCCAGCAGACGTCAGGATAAAGCTGATCTCCGGGTGCAGTGCAGATTGGTATCTCTATCGACTCCGCATTAAAAAATATCACCGGCGCTGTAAGCAAAAAAATACAACCAATCTTTTCATTATATCTCCTTTCTAAACAAGCTTTCCCCATATCACGTGTAACCCCCTACCTTGTTATGGAATGATCTTTTATGAAGTAGTATCCGAATACTTGCCATACATCCCCACTTAACCCTTTAGCATATAGCTTTAACTGATAATGATTGATTTCGGTAGAACTTTTATCCTGTCGCCACACTTCCCATTCCTCCATTACTATCCTTCTTTTTCATGCCTACTCCTTTAGACTACTAAAACATAACCACATTATCCAACTAACAAAATTGTATCTTTTGATACTATATCTATTTTGTTATTCTTGTCAAGTGAACAGGTGTGTTTTTCGATCTTCTGAATTTTTTATTTTCCACTACTCTCTTTTTTCGTTACTATTGTTACAGATCACATCTTATCCTACTTCCTTCATAGTCATCCTTCCCCACTTTCCCCCAAAAGGGGTGTAAATCACCCAAATGGGTCGGTTTTTGGGGGAATTTTTGAACCAAAAGGGTGTTTTTGTTTACCGACCAAAAAGTACACCCCGCCCCACAAGTCTTTTATATACGTTGCTTGGATGATCTTTCGACTATGAGTAGACTCAACTAAATTAGCATTGACTAATTTAGAAATCCGATGCTCTGTCCGTCTGAGCTACGGGCGCGTTGATTTCTTATTCACTCGAAGTTTATATAGATTGATGCATATTGT
>JAFGSK010000047.1 GCA_016934635.1 Caldifarciminota bacterium | reverse complement strand
GCGGCTTCGCCGCGCAATTCAAAATGTAAATATCAAAATTCAAATTTCAGGATTTTTGGAACGGAAGATACCCTGTAAGGGTGTCAGTACACCGTAGGGGCGACGCCTACCCTATGATCGCATAAAGCGATCAAGGGGCACACTGTGCGTCGCCCTGGGGTGGAATCCGTCCGACCTTTGCTGAAGTCCATTCGGCGCATGCGCCGCTGGCGCTACACTTCACCTCGATGAGGGAGGCAATCCCAGGTCCCCTAGTCAGTTGGTTGAATATTATTAGGGTATGGAGATTGCTTCGTCATTCCTCCTTACAGTCGTCACTCCTCGCAATGACACTCAATTCCTATTTGCTAAATACTTCTAATTCCCTGCGGAGGACGGGCAGAGCTTGACTCAGTCAAGATCAGTTCTCACAACCCGTCAAATTAACAGTAGGGGTACGGCATGTCATGACCTTTTTTTGTTCCTTTGTGACACTCCGGGACACAAGCGTTGCTTCAGGCAAAAAAAGGAGAAATAGCCTTGATTTCCCCATTTTTTTAGGTATAGTTCTGACGTAGATCGTTGCTAGCGTAAATGCACCAAGGAGGAACCATGCAGAAAAAGGTTGTACTTGTGGGAGTTTTACTGGCCATACTGCTGCCCGTTTCGATACATGCGGTCGACGAGGGCGCCACTATGAAAGGGATGGTATCCGATATGTACGATTACGTGGAGTATCTTGAAGACGAGATGACCCAGGAGATCGTACACATGCACGCCGATCTCATCTTTGAAGACCCCCAGCAGTTTAATCGTACCCTTCGCTCAGGCTGGACCTACTTGATCACCGCATTCGCCGACTGGCGGGTCTCGGATCTCGACATCATAGTCTACAAGGACGTGGACGGCCAGTGGATCGAGATCGAACGAGACGAGGAAACCGATAATACACCGGTTGTCGTCGTGGAGCCTTCATCAGACGGCGTGTATCTTGTCGAGATCAAGGTCTACAGTTTTGCCACCGATGACTACGACGACAGCTACACAGCCGCTCACTACGGATTGATTATCTCACACGAGTACGTGGAGTAGCGATTGCGTTCGGTTAAATAGATTTAGAGAAATATACACGAGTTGCCCTCTTTGACCAGGGGTTTTTAAGTGTTGACTGGGTAAGGTTAACCCTCTATAATTAAGAATTAAGGCTGAATGTCCGCAAAGGACTTTTGCAGCGGTTAACAGGCGTCAACGTGAGATAGAGTCTTATCATGTGCGATTACTTCATCAAATTACTTCCGGGAATCAGGGCGGACATCTCAAGTTCGGATTTAACTCGTTCAGGAGAGGTGAGTTAAGGAAGGTTTGAGTGCATACTTGACTGAAGACTAGGAGGATCTTTTGAAATTCATATACCGCTTCGGCGGCACAAAAGCCGACGGTTCGGCAAAGATGAAAAACAAGCTGGGTGGCAAGGGAGCGAACCTTGCCGAGATGAGTAACCTCGGAATCCCTGTACCGCCGGGTTTTACTATTTCCACAGATCTCTGTATGGACTACCTTAAGACCGGCAAGTATCCTGAAGGCCTTATAGAAGAGGCCGAGAAAGGGCTCAGGCACATAGAAGGCGCCACGGGCAAGAAGTTCGGAGACAGCGCCAATCCCCTTCTGGTTTCCGTTCGCTCGGGTGCACGAATCTCGATGCCGGGAATGATGGATACAATACTCAACCTCGGGCTAAACGACGAGACGGTCGAAGGCCTGGCCGCCCTGACCTCGAACCCGCGTTTTGCCTACGATTCCTACCGGCGTTTCGTTCAAACCTACGGCGACGTTGTCCTCGGAGTCCGTCCCCGGTCAAAGGACGAGCACGATCCGTTCGAGGTTCTCATTGACAAAGTAAAGGCCCGCAAGAAGGTAAAGCTGGATACCGAACTCGAAGCCGAAGACTGGAAGAAACTGGTTGCGAAATTCAAGGAACTCATTAAAACGAGAACCGGTGTTACATTCCCGGAGGAACCTTCCGAACAGCTATGGGGAGCAATCGAAGCTGTTTTTCGTTCGTGGGACAACGAGCGTGCAATAGCCTACCGCAAGCTGAACCGCATCCCGCACGACTGGGGGACGGCGGTCAACGTCCAGGCCATGGTCTTCGGAAACATGGGTGCGGATTCAGGTACAGGGGTTGCCTTTACACGCGATCCTGCAACCGGTGAAAACAGGTTCTACGGAGAGTACCTCGAAAATGCGCAGGGCGAGGACGTGGTGGCAGGCGTCAGGACTCCGAAACCTATCGCACAGCTTGAGCGGGAGATGCCCGTAATATACAAGAAACTTGACGGCATCCAGCGTAAACTTGAAAGCCACTACAAGGACATGCAGGACATGGAGTTTACGGTCGAGCGCGGGAAGCTCTGGATGCTCCAGACACGAACCGGCAAACGAACCGGATTCGCGGCAATCCGTATAGCCGTCGACATGGTAGACGAAAAGAAGATAGGAAGAAATGAGGCGATGCTCAGGATCGAACCAGAACAGCTAAACCAGCTGTTGCAGCCCGTCTTCGATGCAGGGGAGAAGAGGAAGGCCGTGAAGGAAGGAAGGGTTCTTGCCAAAGGGCTTCCGGCAGGCCCGGGCGCGGCCACAGGCAAGGTAGTATTCAACGCACATGATGCTCAGGAAAGGGCACGAAAGGGTGAGAAGGTCATCCTTACCCGCATCGAGACCTCGCCTGAGGACATCAGGGGGATGGCTGCCGCCTCGGGTATCCTTACCCAGCGCGGCGGAATGACATCCCATGCCGCCCTGGTTGCTCGTCAGATGGGCAAGGTCTGCGTTGCAGGCTGCGAGGACATCTTAATCGACTACGGCAAGCGTAAGATGACCGTGGCTGGAAAGACAGTCAAGGAAGGGGATTTCATCTCCATCGACGGCGCCACGGGCGAGGTAATCGCAGGTGTCGTAACCACCAGGCCTTCAGAGGTTATCCAGGTTCTGGCCGAAGGTTCTCTCAAGCCCTCCAAGTCCGATGTCTACCAGAGATTTGCAAAGCTGATGGAGTGGTCTGATCAGGTAACAAGGATGCACGTGAGGGCCAATGCGGATAAGCCCGAACAGGCAAGGATAGCGCGAAGCTTCGGGGCAAGGGGAATCGGCTTATGTAGGACAGAGCACATGTTCTTTGAAGGCGCAAGAATCGATGCGGTCCGCGAGATGATTCTGGCCGACGACGAGCAGGGTCGTAGGAAAGCTCTGGCCAAACTCCTTCCAATGCAGCGTGAGGATTTCGCCGGGCTTTTCAGGCAGATGGACGGGTTTCCGGTCATCATCAGGACGCTTGACCCGCCCCTTCACGAGTTCCTGCCCCACGATGCAAAGACGCAGAAGGAACTGGCCGAAAAAATTGGTGTTTCGGCGAAAAAGATAAAGGAAAAGGTCGAAGAACTGCACGAGTTCAATCCCATGCTCGGTCACCGCGGCTGCAGACTCGGCATAACCTATCCGGAGATAACCGAGACCCAGGTTCGCGCCATATTCGAGGCCGCATGCAAGGTAACCAAGGAAGGCAAGAAGGTTATACCAGAGGTTATGATACCCCTGGTCGGAAACGTTCGAGAACTCCGAGATCAGCGTGATGTTGCCGAACGTACGGCAAAACAGGTCCTGACAGAGCAGGGTATCGACATGCACTACATGATAGGAACCATGATAGAGATCCCGCGCGCCGCCTTGACCTCGGACGAGATAGCCGAGATTGCTGACTTCTACAGCTACGGAACGAACGATCTTACGCAGACAACCCTCGGCTTCTCGCGGGATGACTCAGGAAGATTCCTGCGCGATTACATTAACAAGGGTATATTCACGGACGATCCGTTCCAGACCATCGACCAGCAAGGCGTAGGCAAGCTCGTTGCCCTTGGAATAGAGCTGGGGCGCGAGACGAACCCGAAACTCGAAGTCGGTATCTGCGGCGAACACGGGGGAGACCCGCGCTCGGTCGAGTTCTGCCACAGGGTCGGGATGAACTACGTATCCTGCTCGCCTTTCAGGGTGCCTATCGCCAGAATGGCTACGGCACAGGCGGCGCTCAGGGAGAAACTGGCCAGCGAGGCGGCAAAGCCTGCAAAGAAGGCAGTCAAGAAGACCGCTAAGAAATAACCGCATAGGACATAATAAAGAAAAATAAAGGACTGAGAACGGAGGACACCCTCTCAGGGAGTCAGTATTTCCGTTGACGGTCTACAGCTGACAGCAATTGATGAAGAGCGACGTATGCGTCACCTTTTTTTATTTATCTTACGACTATCAGCTTGGTTTTCGCAGAGTAATCCCCGGTGGTTAGTTTGACGAAGTATACGCCCTGGGATAGCTCCGTTGGCGCTAACCAGATACCCTGACCCTCTACCGTTTCTTCAACCACCTTGCGCCCGTCGGAAGAGAACACGCTGAGTTTCGCCTCGCCGGGCAGGTTGTAGCTCAGGCGGTTGAGGGTGGCGGTAAGTTGAATTGGCGAGGTTACCGGGGTTTCCGAAACAGCCGGTCCCTGGCTGTACTTAATGGTCGCGTAATAACCATGGCTCCAGCCTGTGACGAAAACATTGTCTGCATCGTCTATTGCTACGGCATAGGCATCATCAAAATCGCTTTCCGGTCCGTCGTACCGGATTACCCATTCCTGGATCCCTGAGGGATTGTACTTTACAGTCGCATAGTCCTCAAGGGTACTTATACCTACGCTTTCACCTGTGACGTATATATTGCCTGTATTGTCTATTGCTATAGCTTTGGCATCGTCATTATTGTTTGCCGGGCCGTCATACGCGACAGCCCATTCCTGAACACCTGATGTGTTGTACTTGATGGTGACGTAATCCCCTGAGGTTCCTGAAACGCGACTCATGCCTGTTACGTAGATATTGCCTGTACCGTCAACTGCGATTGCTTCTCGTGGGATATCACACTCGTCTGCTGGTCCGTACCGTGCCACCCATTCCTCGGTAATCTGGGCAAAGCCCGTGCCTGCAATTACCAAGCACGCAAGGATAACGATAACTGACTTTTTCATAATTCCCTCCTTGGGTTAGTTATCCGCTTGAGGAGCTCCCTTGGATTGAAACGAAGGCCTCCTCAATAATATCATTATGCTATAATTCTTTTGATTGTCAACCCGTCTTAGGGTTTCTATAAGCTTGATTGGGCTTAATTTCAGATGAGATGCCGGAAGCAGTCGGGAGGATGAGTATGTCCTTATCTTATGCAGCTTGAAGGCTTGATTTCTTTACCATTTCCTCGTATAATCCCTGCATGAGTAAAATATTGGTAACAGGGGGGGCTGGGTTTATAGGAAGTCACGTAGCAGAAGCTTATCTCGAAGCAGGCCACCAGGTAGCGGTTCTGGATAACCTGTCCACAGGGAAAAAGGAAAATATTCCTGCCGAAGCCACATTTTACCATGCAGATCTAACCTCTAGGAAAACACTTGAAACGGCTTTTTCGGAGTTTAAACCCGAGATCCTAAATCACCATGCTGCACAGATATCGGTGAATCGATCGGTTCGCGAACCTTACTTCGACGCCGAACAGAACATCCTCGGAGGAATCAATCTCCTGCAAGTCTGTGCCGAACACGAGGTACGCCGCTTCATCTTTGCCTCTACAGGTGGTGCGCTTTACGGTGATGCGCCTAAGATACCCTCCCCTGAGAATACCCAGGTGGTTCCACCTGCACCATACGGAATCGCCAAGGCCTGTGTCGAGCACTACATACGCTTCTTCACGACAGAGCACGGTTTCGAATCCGTAATCCTGCGGTACGCCAACGTATACGGACCCCGCCAGGACCCTCACGGGGAGGCTGGAGTGGTTGCCATATTCGCCATGCGGTCAATTGCAGGCGAAAGCTGCGTTATATACGGAACCGGGGACCAGACTCGTGATTTCGTATACGTCAAGGATGTGGCCAGGGCAAACCTCGCCGCCCTTGAGGTCAAACAAGGCACTTATAACGTCGGTACCGGCAACGAGACCAGTATCAACGCACTTTTTGCTGAGTTCAAGGCCCTGAACGATATGCTTGAGGTTACGAACGATGATGCTCGTCCTGGGGAGGTGTTTCGCTCCGCGTTGGATGCAACCCGCGCACATAAGGATTTAGGCTGGGAGCCAAAGTATGATTTAACTACCGGTATTCGCGAGACTTATGGCTGGTTTAGGGAGCGTTCGGTTCAGAGTTAATAATGACCTTTGACCTTCACATCCGGAATGCCTCTCAGGTTGTTACCATGGATGGTGACGGCTTGGGGGTATTGGAAGGTTATGATTTGATTATCCACGAGGGTATTATCTCCAAGGTTTGCGCGCCTGAAGAGGCAAGGACCTGTACTGCAGAGCGGGTGCTCGACGCAAAAGGGATGGTTGTCATGCCCGGATTCGTAGATTGTCATACCCATCTCGTTTTCGCCGGATCGAGGGCAGGAGAGTTCGCCCGAAGGATGAGAGGAGAAAGCTATGAGGAAATTGCCCGCGAAGGCGGAGGGATACTCTCAACGGTAAAGGCAACCCGTCATGCAACGTTCGAGGAGCTTTACGAGAATGCTTTTAGGTGGCTAGCCCGGATGCTTCGCTGGGGTACGACTACGATCGAGATAAAATCGGGCTACGGGCTTACCCTTGCCGATGAGCTCAAGCAGCTTTCGGTAATACGCAGCCTGGGCGAGGAGGTTCCTCAAACACTCGTTGCGACCTTTATGGGTGCACACGCTTTGCCCGAGGAGATGTCACGTGAGGAGTACGTGAAAGAGGTGATAGACCTTATGCTTCCTGAGGTTGCAGAGAAAGGGCTGGCCAGGTTTGTAGACGTTTTCTGCGACTCGATTGCATTCACGAACGATGAGACAAGAAGAATCCTTAAGCGGGCCAAGGAGTTGGACCTTGAGATCAAATTGCACGTTGATGAGATAGAAGATACCGGCGGTGCAGGATTGGCCGCAGAACTGGGCGCTTTGTCAGCCGAGCATCTGGTCAAGGCAAACGAAGACGGTTTAAGAGCGATGGCAGCCTCCGGGGTGATTGCGGTACTTCTGCCTGCAACGACCTTCTTTTTGAGAGAGAAGGCCAGGCCTAATGTCGAGCTGATGCGTGAGTTGAGAATGCCCATGGCAGTTGCTACAGATTTCAATCCCGGTTCCTCGACTGTTTTTTCGCTTCCATTTGCCGCAGCTTGCGGCGCTCTGCTGGATGGTCTGACCCTGGAGGAAGTATTAAGAGGTATTACTATCAATGCGGCGCGAGCGGTAGGCATGGACTCCCAGATCGGTTCTTTAGAGGAGGGTAAAGAGGCCGACCTCTTGCTTTTGGATATTTCAACTTGGGAAGAACTTTTGTACTTCTTCAACCGTAATGCGGTAAGAACAGTTATTAAAAAGGGCGAAGTGGTTTATGCCCAATGAGGTGATTTATGATTATTGAAGAGATCCGTAAGCAGCTAAGAATGGCTATGCGTAAGGAGAATTGGGGAGAATATTACGACATCCTGGAACATGCTGCTTCCCAGATTAAGGGTTGGAATGAATTATCGTATTACCAGGCTATTTTGTTTTTGAAAAAGGGGGAGAAAGAAGTAGGTCTCGATCTCCTGAAGGAAGCTATGGTTGCAGCTGAGGAACGTAACAACTTTGCCTTGGCAATTGCAACCGCGGCTCGTATAGCGACTGAAGAACCGAATAATCTGGACGTACGTCTCAGGCGCAGTGATCTTTACATCACAATGGGATTGACTTCGGCAGCCTACGAGTATCTGCTGCGCGAATTCGACCTCTACCGAAGACGTAACGATCCTCACGCTCTTTACTATATCGTGAAGAAAATGATAGCTATAGACCCTAGTAATCTTGACTTATCTCTCAATATGGCTAAAATATTAGCACGATTGGGTCGAAAAGATGAGGTGCGGCGGGTAGTGGAGAGTGCCGTCTTTACTCTTCAGGGACAAGGTAAATTCGACGAGGCGGCGCAAATACAGAAGGAATACAGGAAACTCTACGAGGAGTTATGAGACAAGAAGCACTCGATTTGGAAGGCAAGGTAGAGCTCGCCCGGATGCTTCTGCAACTTGGTTTCAAGACTGAGGCGCTGGCGGAATTTCTTACGGCAGCTGAGATGTATGCGGAACGTAAAAATAACGAAGCGGCACTGGAACTCTACCAGAAGGTGCTGGAGATAGATCCCGCTAATAAAACCGCAGAGAATAAGATATATCAAATTAAGCCTCGTTCCGCCAAAGATATTGCGAGCGTTATCTCCCAAATGGGTATTGGGGAAGAAAAGAAAGAAGAGACTGCGACAGAAGAGACCGTATCTGAAGAACCTGTAACTCACGTGTCTGAAACAGCTGATGTTGAACCAAAACCGGAACCTGAACCTGAAACAACTGCGGTCGAAGAGGGTGAGGTGGTGGATGCAGCTCCTCAGGTAGACAGGATTGCGAGGGAGGTCTTTGAGGGTTTGGAGGCCAGACCAGAGGAGGTAAATCTAGCGGCCATAGGTATCGAGGAGTTTCTGGCTGCGATGGTTCCCCTTTTAAAAAATACACCCGAAGAACTCGTCGAAAGGCGCAAGCTTACCGATTTCTTCAGTGAGGAGGGGTTATGGTTAGAGGCTTTTTTTGAGGCCCGTGCCGAATATCGCACTAAACCCACAGTGGAAAGGTTATACAAACTTATCTCGCTTATCAATCAGTCGGGAGAACAAGATATTCTCTTGACCTTTCTTTTAACCGAAAGCTTTGCCAAGCGAAAAAAGGAAGTTGAACAGGAGATACTTCAGTTACTCATTGCTACATTTGAAGGTATGGGCCGGGTTCAGGAAGCCGAAAAGATAAAAAAGAGATTAAAGAACCTTAGAGGTGAAGAATTGTCCTCAAAGCGCAAGGATCTCCAAGCCCTAAAAGCAGAACTTGAAGGATCGAAGGGGAAAGAAGGCACCGCAGAAACCCCAGACCAGGGTGCATAGTATACCATATGGCGTACGAAACATTTTACCGACTGAAGTATGAGCCTTTTGCGGTTCAGCCTGATCCGCGTTTTTACTTTAATGGGCCGCAACACGCCGTTGCGCGCGAGTACCTCTTACACGCTGCAGAAGGTGGAAGAGGATTAGCCCTTCTTTTAGGTGAAATCGGCACAGGCAAGACTACCCTAGTCAGGTCAATCTGGAACGAACTTCTTGAAGACGAACGCTATCACATCGGCTTCACGGTGTTAACCCGTTCGGTAAAGCCAATATGGCTTTTAGATAAGTTCGCCGAGTTTTTCGACATCCAAGACCCGCCCGAAGACTCATCCGAACTCTTTTCGATTATTGTAAGCAAGCTTTTTGAGATCCATAATGCCGGAAACAAAACACTCATATTCATGGATGAAGCTAACAAGATGGACAATCCCGATACGATTGAGGAACTTAGAGGATTCGTAAATCTTGAAACCCCATCAGGTAAGAAGCTCGTTACCTTTATCCTGGTTGGCCTTCCGGATCTGGAAGTCAACCTGGCGCAGAATGCTGCACTTTATCAGCGAATCGCGGTCAGGGTAAACCTCAATCCCCTGACTTTAAATGCGGTAAGGGCTTATGTTCAACACCGTTTGCGGGTGGCAGGTCGTGATGATTCCATATTCACCGAAAAGGCTTTGAATGAGATTGCCTCTTATTCCGGCGGACGCCCAAGACTGGTAAACATCATCTGCGATAATGCACTCATTGAAGGTTACATCCAGCGTAACCCCAAGGTAGACGAGTTCATTATCAAGCGTGTTGCCAACAATCTTAATCTGATCCCTAAGGAAATCAGTCAGTGACCGGTACTTCAGCAGACCTGCATATACATTCAAGCTATTCGGATGGAATATACTCACCAGGTGAAATCGTTGAGATGGCTGCAAAGGCAAACCTTAAAGCCATTGCTATTACAGATCACGACACGGTAGCAGGTATACAGGAAGCAAGAATGGTAGGTAAAGAACTTGGTGTGGAGGTGGTTTCCGGCGTGGAGCTTTCGTGTGAGATGGATGGCTACGAGATTCACATGCTTGGATACTTCGCTTCGGGACGGGAAACCGAACTCGAGCAGAAATTAGAATGGTATCAGGTGAAACGTGAGGAGAGGGCCCACGAGATTATCGATTGCCTGAGCAGAAACGGTATTAAGATCGACATAGGGGAAATACGTCACTTTTCCACCGGAAAATCTATGGGAAGGATGCATGTTGCGAAGCTTCTTATCCAAAAAGGGCTTGCCAGATCCGTACATGAAGTCTTCGGACGTTATCTCGGCCCTGACGGTATCGCCTATGTCCCCAAGACTAAGCTTTCCATACCCAAGGCGGTAGAATTAATCCACGAACACCAAGGGGTAGCGGTGATCGCCCACCCTGGGATGTACCGGATCGATAATGTTGCCGAGCGGTGTCTTGATTTTCTGGACGGTATCGAGGTGTGGTATCCTGAGCATGCCCCAAGTTTTGAAGATCATCTTTACGCTTTGGCGCTTCGCAACCGGCTGATACCTACCGGGGGTTCGGACTACCACGGTATAGGCAACAACCAGATCGGCTGCGTTCGCGTGCCATATACCACCGTTACCCGCTTACTCGAAGTTGCAGTGGGCGTGTGAGTGGAATCTTATCTTTAATTCTCCTTACCCTTTCTCCGATTCAACTGGCAAGACTTCAGTATGGAGGCGGGGGGGATTGGTACAACGATCCTGATGCCTTGCCTAATCTGGCTTCAGAGTTGGTCTCCCGAACCAACGTTTCGGTTGTTGAGGAGCAGAAGGTTTTGACTCTTTCCGACAGGGAATTGGAGAATTATCCGATCCTTTTTATGACCGGGCACGGGAGGGTTAGTTTCTCGGAAATGGAACGGGAAAGGCTTCGTCATTATCTTCGAGGAGGAGGATTCCTCTATGCCGACGACGACTATGGAATGGATCAAAGCTTCAGAGAAGAGATGGCTAAACTTTTCCCGAACTCCGAACTTGTAGAACTGCCCTTTGAACATCCTATTTACCACATATTCTATGATTTTGATAACGGTCCACCCCAGACACATAAACACATTGAGGACGAGCCTCCAAAGGGCTTTGGTATATTCGAAGGCGGAGAACTGGTAGTGTTTTACACATATAACTCTAATCCCTCCGACGGCTGGACTGCCGCGCACGACGATCCTGAGGATGTGCGTGAGCAGGCCTACAGAATCGGGGTGAATATTGTCCTTTACGCTCTACTGCACTAATATCCGACGAACGACCTTTTGATTCAGAAATACCGAAGATAGTCTCAGAAGTGTTTTGAATCAGTACAGGTTTTGATACGACTATTCTGAATACAGGGCAATTTTTTTAAAAGCGATATTTCCTGCTTTATAAGATACGTATTATTCGAACTTTCAGGGAACGAGAAGATGGCATGGAAATTGCTTACTAATAATCCAAAGCATATAGCTTCCTCCAGGTTTTAGGTGCCCCGGAAGGTCAGAGCGCCGTGGAAGGGATGGTGATTGAATACCTACTCATCGGTTAGTCGGTTTAACCTGACTCGATTGATCACTTCCGGGGCCCTTTTTGTCATTCACTTTACCTTGTCAAGGAACAGGTTGTGGACGAGATCCAGAATTCAAAAGAAGCCTCTTTTCCGAGTGTACGAAGAATACTTGAACAAGCTTAGATTAAAGGTGTGTGTGAAATTGATGTTGAATGTAAGTTTCAAAATTCCAAAACTTACTATAAATTAATTAAACATCTGTGTACTAGCTTAGTGAGGATAGGTACTTTTACCTACATAATAAACTAAGGTATCTTGCTGATTGACGCTTAGTTTTTTATCCTTATAGTTAAAACAGAAATTAAAGGGAGAAAGTGCTGGAAAGTAAGAGAGTGAAGAGAGTATAAAAAAAGAAATTACGCCCTCCTCCCATACTTATCAGGTGGCTGTCGGCGCCCGCTTGGCAGCCACCTTCCCCTTTACATACCCCCTTTCTTTGATTATAATTATACAGGATAAAAAGGAGCCAGCCGATGAGTAACGATGAACGTCTACAATTATGTGATAGAGAATTTCTCTTTACTTACTACGTGAAGAGCCCGGTGCGCTACGCGTGTCAACACATCTTTTCGAAAATCGCAACCCCCACCATCATTCCTGTGCATGAGAGTTTTGCTGTAGATATATTCGACAGACCCCAGGGCGGAGTGATGTTTCCTTCCGGTGAGGTGCTGCACGAAGGCTCCTTATGGACGTTGAGTGAAGCAGGTGAGTATCTATTCCTGCGGGTGAGCTCTCCACTTGAGGTGTTCGGCGCACTCGAGGCTATCATTTCAATAAACAGGGGGCGAGTTAAGGTATTCGTCGATACCCCTTGGACTGGACAGGAAAGTTTTGCCTCAGCCTGGAATCTTTTGTTCAGGATTGTCTTCCACGCCAGCCTCGACCATCTGAAGGAGCAGTTCGTCAGGGGGTTAGGCATACTGGTTGACGAACACGGTGTTCTGGTAAACACCTCTAGGGGAGATCTTCCAAAGGACCTGGTGGCAATCCTTGCCGGACGTTTTCCCACACTCGGGCATAACCGACTGCTTCTGCGCAGAGAAAAAGACGGCTTCCACCTTTACGCCACTCCCTGGACACAGCCCGGATACGTGAACTACAACGCCAACATCATGCTGAAGCTACTGGTGCTTGTTAGACCTAAGACGGATGCCGATAAAGGAGAGTTATCCAAAAAGCAGTTCCTGACTCATTTTATTTCCAAACAAGGCGACGAATTACAAAAGCAAGTCCAGGATAGCGTCTTGTTCCTGGATGACCTGGCCGTCGTGGAGCTTGCCTACTTCAGCTCTGATAGACTTATCGGTGAGCTCGAAGCCATATCTGTACGATAAGGTAACCAAATCAGTTTTTCCCTTCCCCAATAGAATTCGCATTCCCGAAACTCTATATAGCTTGAAAGCGCCTTAAGCGATCAGGATTTACTCAAAAAAGAAAAATGCTCGTGTATTTGCAGAAACGTGTAATAGAGTAGAATCCATGCAGGCTTGACAATCGGGTGTTTTTCCGGTAGGATATATAAGCTAAGTAGGAGCTGACGATGCAAGAAGCGTTAACCGAGGCTCTGGGTAAGTACGGGGCCGAGATCAAACAAATCGCAAGTATCCTTGTAGGTCGTGGATGGGCAGAGAGTAACGGGGGGAATATTTCGGTAAGAATGGAGGAGTCTTGGGATCCTACCGGTGAAGAGATGAAGCTTTCCACACATCACCCTGAGCTTGATGGCAAGTCTCTTTTAATCACCGTAGCCGGTTCAAGGATGCGAGACGTTGCCGTGAAGCCTCACGATAACTTATGTTTGGTTAAGGTGATTGATGATGGGAAGTCTTGTGTTATGGAAAGTACAGGGGGTCAGGTTACCAGTGAGTTTCCTTCCCATCTGGCAGTACACGGGGTGCTTTCAGCCGGTCGTCCCGAGCACAAGGCCTTCCTTCACACGCATCCTCCATACCTTATGGCGCTTTCGCATCTCATCCTGGCTAAAACCGAGATCCCTAAGATACTAGAACGTATGTTTCCTGAGGCGGCCTTGGCCCTGGCCGATAACCTGGCGGTGCTCCCCTATATCATGGCAGGTTCCGAAGGATTAGGGAACGCTACCGCCCACGCGATGCAGCAGGTCAGCGGCGTGATCTGGTCAGGGCACGGAATGGTGGCAACCGGTCCGGATCTTTCCAGCGCCCTGGATTTGATAGAGATAGCCGAAAAAGCGGCTAAGATTGCGCTTCTGCTTGGCCCTAAGATGTACAGCAGCGGTCTTTCCGCAGATCACGTACGGGCAATCTGGGAGAAATATAAGTCCTGAGCCCAGTAGCCTAATCTTCTTCTGTCTCATTATCCTTAAACCTGACAACTTAACTGGACGACCGCGTGGGTCTATTCTCCCAATTCTCAGACAATAAGACCTTGACTACCGGATTTAACTTACTATAGTAACCACTAATTATGAGTATCGCAGCGTTAATACCACGCCTCAGGGATTACATGTTCATTTCAGAGGTAAAGACCGGGGTCAGATTCATATATATCGAAGGAGAGTTGCACCAGCCGCACGCGGATAACATCAAGGCCATGCGCGCCATCGTCAAAGACGCCGGGTATACGCCGTTCTTCGAGAATAACCGGGAATCAGACTCAGCGATTCACAAGCTCAAGATAGGCCTCTTTTCCCTGCGCAAGGTTAGGCAGCGTTTCTGGCTCAACTGGCTCTTGTTGGGAATAACGGCGGTAACGACCACCGTCGCGGGCGCGATATGGTTCGGAGCCGATATATTCACGAACCCGCTTCTGGTTTATAAAGGCCTGCCTTTCGCAGGCGCATTACTCCTGATCCTGGGCAGCCACGAACTCGGTCATTACTTGACCTGCCGTCACTACAAGATGCAGGCCACACCTCCCTTCTTCATACCGTTTTTGCCTTTCCTCGGGTGGATGAGTGCAGGACAATGGATCGTTGCCCCGTCATTCGGCACGATGGGGGCAATCATCAGGATGGGTATAACCCCACATCGCCGGGCATTGGTAAGGGTTGGTGCTGCAGGCCCGATCGTGGGATTCATCGTTGCATTACCGGTAACCATCGTGGGCCTTGCTCTTTCCTATTATCAAATCCCTGAGACCGCCGCAGGCCTCATGTTCGATGAACCGCTAATTTTCAAGGGTCTTATGTGGCTGGTCGATCTGTTTAGAAATCCAGAGGCCTTGCCTCAGGCAGGGGAAATACTCCACATCCATCCAATAGCCCTTGCCGGATGGCTGGGGTTTCTGGTAACATCACTCAACCTCCTGCCCCTGTCCCAGCTCGACGGAGGGCACATAGCCTACGGTGTATTGGGCCGCAGGCGCATCTGGTTGACCATTGCCACCTACGCTTTGATGGCTGCGGCGGTGATCTATACCTTACTCAAATACAATCAGCCTTCAATGTGGCTGGTCTGGGGTGTAATAACCTTGATCATAGGCTTCAGACATCCTCCATCCGAAGACGAGATTACACCGCTCACCAGAGTCGATGCCGTAATTGCCGCAGTAGCCCTTGCGATCCTGGTGCTTACCGTTATGCCGGTTCCCATACATTGATCGATAAAAGATTTGAAGATTAAAGATTCGAAGATTAGAGCTCCCTGCGGTCGCTCTCCTCCGGTACAAGATTAAAAGACTAAGTCCACCCTGCGGTCGTCTCCCTGCTCCCTTGTTCGTCTTCCGGCAAAAAACGAGTTACGCGACGTAACCGAGCTTCCTGTGTTTCGTGATTCGGCACACTCACTGTTGATAATTTTCAACAAACCTCACACGCCTACAAGCCAAGTTATCTCCTCCTTGACGGGGGAGAATAAAAGAGGGGGTGAATATATCTCCGCTAGGTTGACCGCTTTGGCGGACGACCAGATAAGAAGTGTAATGACTCTGCTCTAAACAACCACAGAACCTTCAAAGATTACATAGACCGTGTAGAGAAGTCCGGGACAGTATACTCTCGTTTCTTCTCTATCTGAGATTCAAAGCATTGTTAGTATCATTAGAATTACCACCAGCCTCATCCAACCTCATCGCTGCGATCTTTTTGAGCTTCGCTCAAAAAGGAGCGTCAAGAGCTTGACTTTTTCCCGCTTTTCCCTAGGATTGCATAATGTATCCGATACTGTTCAAGATAGGTAACTTTCCGATACGCACCTACAGCCTGTTTTTGCTGCTGGCGTTCGTAGTCGGGATGCTGGTTCTTCGATACCTTCTTAAGCGTCGAACACTGGTAGATTACCAGTTGGTGACCGACCTCGCGTTCTGGGTAATCATCGGGGTAGTTATCGGTTCCCGCCTGCTGTTTGTATTATTGCACTGGTCGGACTTTGCCTCGCAGCCCTTAAGAGCCTTGAATATCATGGAGGGCGGAGCGGTTTACTATGGAGGATTCTTACTCGGATTCGTGTTCGGTGCCGTTTTCGTGTGGCTAAAGAAACTGCCTGCCTTTCCGATGTTAGATGCGATTGCCCCGGCAATTGCCTTGGGTGAAGGCATAGGACGCATCGGGTGTTTCTTTAACGGCTGCTGCTTCGGCAAGCCTACCGACTTCTGTGGAATTACTTTCCCACCAGGCTCGTATGCCGCCCAAACCTACGGCGATGTTCACTCCATCTGGCCCACCCAGCTGTTCCAGTCCGGCGGCGGGATTCTACTCTTCGTTATCCTAATTCTTGTCCTGAGGTTTGTAACGCTGCGCAAGGGTCAGCTCTTCTCCCTGTTTCTTGTGGGGTTCGGGGCCTTGCGATTCGGAGTAAACTTCTTACGTTGGTACGATCCTGTCTCTGATTTATGGGTCAACCAGATCATTGCTTCAGTTTTGTTCCTCGCAGGCGCCGTGCTTTTCTTTGTTACCCAGAAAACCCAGGAGGAGATTCCCGAAGTAGCCTGGATTGCCCAGGAGCGCAAGCGGTTAGCCGAAGCGGCCGAGAAGAAGGAGCGAAAGAAAAAGAAGAAATCCCGCAGGTAGCCGAACCGATTATCTTCCGGGGATTCAACGCGCGCGTGAGAGTATTGTCTGGAGAGTGTAAGGTCTCGAAGAGTTTATGGAAGGCTGCATGGGAGGCAGGGGTGGAGTTTTTTTATCCATCGGTTTGCCTCGGATGCGGCAAGGATACTGAGTCGTTGCCTCTGTGCACTCAGTGCCTAGCAAGAATCCGGGTTGTAGACCGCGACTTCTGTGAACTCTGCGGGCGTCCGATTCGAGGTCCCGTGCATACATCCTTTTGCACGGCGTGCCTTAAGAGACCTCTGTCCCTTGCAAGGATTCGCGCCTGGGCCATGTATCGATACCCGGTTGACGAGTTGATCCAGGCCTTCAAGTACAATCGTCGTCAAGGGCTGTCTGCATTCTTTTCAGTCCGTCTGGAGGCGGTGGTTCAAAGCGACAAGTTTCTCAGATCAGCGGATATGATAGTACCTATCCCCCTGCATCCCTTGAAGCGTTGGTGGCGTTCGTACAACCAGAGTGCACTTCTTGCCGAATCCCTGGCCAAAGAATCAGGCTTAGGGGTCGCCTACCTTCTCAGGCGTAATCGGATGACCCGGACGCAAACCAGGTTATCACCAAAGGCAAGATTGAAAAACGTACAAGGAGCGTTCAGCCTCAGGAACAAGGTTGAATCTTCAATCATCGCAGGTAAAAAGCTAATCCTTATCGACGACGTAATCACGACAGGCTCTACCCTGGATGCGGCGGCAAAGGTTCTTCTTGATGCAGGAGCTTCTCAGATATACGGCCTGGTTGTAGGCGGGGCCTGGAGGGAAAGGTAACAAGTTCTCTTTCCGGAGGACTCCGACGGTCAACCAAAATCACGCGCCAATATCGATTCAAAACCAGCTGATCAGAGGATTTATCTTGACATTATCCTGACTTGATGTTAGACTCCCTTGATAACTAAGGAGGCAAGCAATGTGGATTTACTGTATGAACGACATCGAGATCGAATGTGAGAGTCTTGAGGGGTGGGAAGTTAATCCTTCATTTCTCTTATTGAAAAACTGCAACATCCGCAAGAAGATAACATCAAAAAAGGGTATCGCGGAAATCATCCTCAATCCCAATCAGGTGATAGCGATGGGAAAGGAGAAGCTGGACTGGCACGAACTGCAGAAGATCAGATAAGTCCTCGATTGAAGTAATAAAACCGATCGAGACGAAGACCTCTTGTAAGTGGTGGGAAGATAATTCATTATGCGATTTCATTAACAAGTAGGGGTTGACAAGTTTCGCTAAATCGCTAGACTTATATAAACATATTTTAGGGCATAAGGCAAGGACTACATAGGTTTTCCATGCACGTGCCGAACAACTTAGGGAGAAAACGATGGAGGAAAAAAATGAATAATGGGGAAAAACTCAGGAAGGATTTGAGGGTGGTCATAGTAGCGTTTGCCATATTTGCCGAAGCCCTTAGCGCTGCACCGGTTGATCGTGGAATGGCCTTCGAGGTTGCAGCGACCCAAAGTGCTGTGATGAGTTCGCGATTTGACAAAGAGATAATTATGGGGTCAAGTTATGCTCCGGTTAATGAAAGTCCGACTCTCTTGTATAATGAGGAGAGTAGTCATTTACTTGCCTACATATTTGATTTGAATCCTTCGGGCTTCGTGGTCGTTGCGGCCAATACCGATCTGGTTCCTGTCATAGCATATTCGAAACAAGGTTCCTTTCCTTGGGATGAGAATCCCATGAACACCTTATTGCACATGCTTCGCAAGGATTTGAATTTGCGATTCAAGGCCCTGGATCAGATTCCAAATCCGCAGATGATCCGCAACCATGCACAGTGGGATGCCTACCTATCCGGCGAGACAGCCCCGCTTGCACCGGGTGATTCCTGGCCACCGGACGGGCAAACATCGACCGGGGGCTGGGTCGAATCCACCTGGCATCAGGGCGGCCCTTACAACGACGACTGCCCGATAGATCCTGTAACAAGCGATCGCTCAGTGGTGGGTTGCGTGGCTACTTCGATGGCCCAGATACTCAACTTCTGGCAGTATCCGGATGCGGTGACATTTGCCCATTCCGACGACTATGTAACCGAAACACAAGGCATAAGCATCGATGCCACCACGGCCAGCATCCCTTCGATTGATTACAACGGCGGATCTCCGAGTAATGCTGTAGCTGCGGCTCTGTCTTTTGCGGCCGGGGTTTCGGTCGAGATGGATTATACAAGCGGAGGATCAGGCGCCAACCACTGGGACTGCGCCAACGCGATGAGGTTTGATTTCGACTTTACGACCGCACAGTGGAAGCCTGAAACCGATCTGGATTTCTACTACGTACTTGAGCAGAACATGAAGGACAGTATGCCTGCAATACTCGGGATATCGGGTGGCATTGGTCACTCGATAGTGTGCGACGGCTTCCGTGAAACCACAGCCGACGATGAATGGCATTTGAACTTCGGCTGGGGACAGAGCAGCCCTGATCCGATCCTGACCGCCTGGTATCTCTTACCTTCAGGCATGCCGGCTGGTTATACCGCGATAGACGACGGAGTGTTGAATATAGAGTCTCCCAGACGTCCCGGTTCCCCACAAGGACTCGCAGCTAATTTCTCAGCTACACCTACCTCAGGACCTACGGGGATGGCGGTATCCTTTACCGATCTGTCCGCCGGAAATCCTACAGAATGGTCCTGGGACTTTGGTGATTCTAGGACGTCAACGACACAAAATCCCACTCACGTTTACGATAACGTAGGTGACTATACCGTATCCCTTACCGTGCGGAATGCAACAGAGGAAGATACCGAAACAAAGACCGACTATATTCATGTTGGCACTACTGCTCCACCGGAAGCGGAGTTTACCGGCGATCCGACCTCGGGCAATGCTCCCCTGACCGTTTCTTTTACCGATCAGTCGACCAATAATCCTACCTCCTGGGCCTGGGATTTCGGCGACGGC
>JAFGSK010000046.1 GCA_016934635.1 Caldifarciminota bacterium | reverse complement strand
AGCATACAATAACAAGTATCATCCAAAGGAGATAGCATGAACTTTGTAACACTCCCTTCGGAACGATTTATTTATGAGGAAAGACGGATATGCTGACTAAGATTGTTTCAAAAGGTAACGTAACCAAGTCGCACCGATTTCAGACAATAACCGTAGGTTGACTAACTTGTTACCTTAACTAGACTATTACATGAGCCAGTCCATCCGCGAACGCAGGGAAGAGCTTGAACGAAAGATTTTCTTTCATCCCCATGCAACTCTTTCATGCAACTCCAAAGGCAGACTGAGTCCAGAACCTCCCGACCCAGTCCGAACCATCTTTGAACAAGACTCCCAGCGCATCCTGTACAGCCTGTCATTCCGAAGGATGAGGCATAAAACCCAGGTCTTTCTGCTTCCGGAAAACGACCATATCTCCACAAGGATGGAACATGCGCTTTACGTAGCCTCTATTTCGATGACTGTAGCACGCGCTTTGGGTCTGAATACGGACCTTGTCAATGCAATCGCACTGGGCCATGATTTGGGGCATGCGCCTTTCGGGCATGAAGGTGAGAAGGCATTAAACACCGCGGCAAAAGAGTATGGATTGAGATTCGAACACGAGCTTCATTCCTTGAGGACAGTGGACTATCTGGCAAAGCTCATCGGCAAGGAAAAGGCCGGTCTGAACCTTTCGTTCGAGGTTCGCGACGGTATAGTATCACACTACGGAGAGACAGCCGAACCTTTGGTGGAGCCTGATTTGGGTAAGAAACCTGAGAACCTATACCAGACGAAACGCGGTGAAGACAAGCCTTCGACTCTGGAGGGTTGTGTAGTTCGAGTGGTCGATCGGATTGCCTACCTGGGGCGGGACCTTGAGGATGCAGGAAGGGCTCATTTGATAAAAGAAGACGATATTCCCGGGATAGTGAAGGATACACTGGGTAAAACCAACGGTAAGATAATAGGTACGTTGGTTGAAGATATGATCGAGGGCAATCAGAAACACCCTCAAGCTGTGGGTTTCAGCAAAAAAATCAACCAGGCGGTTCGGGCGCTTTACGAGTTCAACTACGAACGCGTTTATCTGAACCCGAGGGTGAAGCGCTACAGCGAAAACGCACACCGAATACTCAAACTCTTGTTCACAAGACTCTACGAACATCTCACGGTAATCCAAGAGATGGAGGTGCCTAAGCCTGGCGTCTTCACTCAATTGGACTACTTCGTGCGATACACCGAGTGCGAACAGGATGCCGCACCTGCCCAGGTGGTGATGGACTTCATCTCGGGCATGACGGATAATTACGCGGTGCGCTGTTTCGAAGAGCTTTATATTCCCAGAGGAATCAGATGAGCAAGTTCCTACGCCTCTTTTAATATTTGATTCGTGCACACCGTAGCCCGTCAGATGCTTTGAGGAAATCTACATACCCAGAGGTATAAGATAACTTTCAAATAGTATTTTCCAACGAGTTTGACACGCCGTTTCGCCGTGCTTCGAAGAGTTATACATCCCAAAAGTACTACGATGAATACTAAGAAACATTCGGGACCGACGCGAAGCGCTGACCATTGGGATATTCAATATCGAGTAAGCCGCGAATTGGGGGACCTTTCAATCGCCCTCCTTCACAGACTTCGTCGCAAAGCATGCACGGATTAGGGTATCCAGAACGGGTTTTCCAGTCTGTGGATGTTTATCAGATAGGCTGGTGAATCTGATTCATATACAGGATGATCTGCGGATTGGAGCGCCAGACCCTCAATCTCTTTCAAATTCTTGTGACCCCATCGTGCCCTTTGTGATCTTTGTGGTTAATATCTAACTGCCGTTGGCTGTCAGCCGTACGCGGTCCGCGGAAGGCGAGAACCGTCACTGCATCTTGCTGCGAACAATTCCCATGCTCCTCTCAACGTGCTTGACAGCAGCCGTGTCCCCGAGCGCTTCATACAGAGCACGTGCCTCTCCCAGGTATTCAAGCGCGTCCTCGAACTGACCTGCATCGCCGTACACCCTTCCTAGATCAAACAGGTTCGTAGCCTCTAACTTACTGTCCTGAGTCCACTGTGCCACTTGAAGCGAGCGGGTGAAGTATTCGTAAGCCTCATCTACCTTCCCCAATCGAAGCGCTATGTTACCTGTATAGCTATTAAGATCCCCCATCAACTCGATGTCCTGCAACTGTTCTGCGGCTCCCAGGGCTTTCTTGAACATGGAGTATGCCTTCTCATCATTCCCTTTGAGTGAACTGAGATATCCCACAGAGTATGCGGTCTCCACGATCCCGTACAAGTCGTTTCGTTCATCGAAGATGTCCAGGGCCTCCTGAAAGTAGTAGAGCGCCTGATCCGCGTCTTCAAGTTTCTGAAAGTCTTCTCCGATATGCTGGAGCTGCTCGGCCTGCCCCCTCCGATCTTTCGTCTTCTCGGCCAACTCAAGCGCCTGGCGGTGATAATCAAGTGCTTTCGGAAAATCACCCTCTTCTCGATAATACGTTCCGATGTTTCCCAGGATAAGTGTCTGGCCTTTAAGGTTACGGAGTTTGGCTGAAATTCCAAGGCTTTCTTCATAAAGTCCCAACGATCTCTCCTCTTCCCCTAAACTATAATAGATTACTCCCATTACTACCAGGTTGTAAGCCTCAACCTGTTTATACTTGTGTTCCCTGGCAATCGAAAGGGAGCGCTCCGAGAACCGGAGAGCGGCCTCGGTATCCTTCAGTTTAAGATAGACGAATCCAAGGTCGGCCAGTGAAATAGCGAGGGCATAACTATCATCGAGGGCTTCAGCAGCGGCCACCATCTTCTCAAACGTTCCCCTTGCTTCATGGTAATTGCCTCTGAGAACCTGGCTTCTTCCAACAAGGGATAAGAGACTGAGATCGATCCCCTCTTCTGAGGTCGGTTTTGAATCGGTATACTTGACTATACTCAAAGCCTTGGAAAAATGTTCCAAGGCGGCTTCGTGATCGTTGACCTCCTGAGCCTGGATACCCAGGGTAACCTCCGTGGAAAGTCCCGTATCCTCGATATTGTACAGAGGTTTCTTGTAAAATTGCAGATGGGCCGTACTTTCCTCGAGCAGACCCAACGCCTCGCGCATACTCCTGACTTCCGGTTTGGGGAACAACTGAGGCCAGAATATAACCCCTATTACTGCCCCGCCCACAATCAGCGCACCGATGATAACTAGTAATAACCCAATCCCTCTTCCTAGCTTTCGCTCTTGCATTCTCCACTATACGAGGAGCATCCCAACTGTCAAGGTCTAATAGTCATGAACCATACCTCACCTGAAGAGGGATTTAACCACAAAGATCACAAAGTAGCACCCTTGCCATTCTCCGTGACCTCTCCAAAAGCCCTTCCGCCTATAAGCATTACTTGCCTTACTTGTTGGTCTCTTTACTATTCGCCGCTCGCTCTTTGGCCCTCTTTTCATCCCTGAGTCTACGCACCCGGTCCTCGAAGCGTTCTCGTGCCTTATCCCCTCCACCGCCTGCAGATACTATCAACCATATCGTCATGGGCAAAAGCAATATCGCCAGCGCAAGGCCGATGTAAAGCATTGGATGCCACAACCACTCAAAAACCTCAAGAGACTGCAACAGGAAAGCAAATGCAATAACTGCAGCCAGGATCAAAGCACCAACGATAAAGGAAAAGACTATTCCTTTATTGCGATTGTGTTTTTTCAATCGGCGATCTTTATCTATCTTCTCACTCTTAAGGTAAGTCGAGATCCTTTTGCGCTTGAATCTTACAGGCTTGGGTTCTTTTCGCATATCCTTCATATAATCGTCGTAGAGCATCTCACACTTCTCCGGATATTGTGGGTGATTCCTTCATCGGATTAACTATAGGAGCATACATTTGTACGTCAAGTGATTATCGGGCAGGATCCAAGTCGTATTCATCTCTGTTCCTTCTATTTTAAATACATACAACAGATTACGTTTATTCACGAAAAAAGACAAGAGCCGATGCATCGTGCATCGGCTCTCATGTAATCGCTATGCTTTTGAATCAGGTTTGCCTAATCGTTATCAGGCAGGAAAGAGGGGAAGGAAAACCCTGCACTGGAGATAGTTGAGTGTCGGTAGTAGTTGCCCATCGGTGTCTCGTAGTATACACGTGCCCCAAGGCTGTAGGAAACAGAGGAGGACTCAAGCATATTCCATAAGGACATGATGCCTGAGATGTAATCTATGGACATCTTCCCTTTTAGCTTGACCGACTCTCCCGGGGGGATGCCCTGCTGGAAGCTCGAAGCGCCGCTTCCTATCTTGTTTCCGTTGGCGTAAAGGTCGAAAATCATCCTGTCGATTATGACCTCAACGCCGTTGGGATTGGTTGCATCTATCAAAAGCTCGACCTTGGCATAGGTCAGTTCCTTCTCTGTAGTCCTCATGTCCGCCAGATGGAACTGGCAGTTCTTTATACCCCGTGGCCGCTGGTTAGTGCAGCCTGCAAGCATCAAAAGAGCCAACGCAACTAAAACGAATTTTTTCATAGTTGTTCTCCTGTTTGCTTTCAATAACCTACACATCCGTTTGAACTTGTCAAGCAGACGTATCCTGGTATATATGAGAAGACGCGAGTCAGGTATCAAGGTTTCACGACATTACTATATAAATTTGACTTTCGTCTACCGGTGACTATCATTTGTTAGGGAAAATGGATTGGAGTAAGAAATATGATATTTAGGATCATCATCTCGTTACTAACAATTATATCGCAAGGACAGAACGACTTCCTCGAAGGCGAGTTCGGTGAAGGCTACGGCGTATCACTTTACGTTACCCCTGAAGGAAAACTACGTACCTTAGGTAACGACTGGGACCTCAACGACGACGGCTATCTAGATATTGTCATAATCAACGAATTCGAACGGCAAGAAGGTAACCAGGTCCACGACACCTACTCTTATGTATTGTGGGGCGGCCCAGATGGATTTGAAAGGACAAATTGCGATTCTTTCGAAACGCACGGGGCTGAATGTGCAGCCTTGGCTGATTTCGATAGAGACGGCTGGACAGATATCGTTGTTGCCAACAGTACGCACGAGTACTCATATTTGATATACGGATCTTCTCAGGGCTACACTGATGCGAAACGAGACTCCTTTAAGGCCAAGTCCAACCACGGCTCGATTACAGTAACCGAGTTGAACAGAGACGGCTGGCTCGACCTGGTTTGGAGTGACTGGTATATTGGAGGCGGAGGCTACACAAGGATTTACTGGGGATCGGAACAGGGATTCAATTCTGAGGACGTAGACTCCTTCCTTGCAGGTCCAGCACACGGTAATATCGTAGCAGATTTCGACTCCGATGGCTACGCAGATATACTCTGGGCTGTTTACTATGTGCCTTATGATACCACAAGAAGATCCTCGAAGATATTTTGGGGTGGGATGGATGGATTCAATGAAGAGAGTATCACGGAACTGCCTTCCGTAGGCCCCGGGGATGACATATCGGTTGGGGATTTGAACAAGGATGGTTTATTGGACATCGTAATCCCTAACCATTCCTCAGAACCGCCGCCAGAATGGACCGCTTACGACTATTCGTATATCTATTACGGAGAAGGTAACAGACGATTCAGGATGGACTCACTCTATGCTCACGGTCCTTGGGCATCAAGTGTCGCCGATGTCGATAACGACGGGTGGCTTGACATCGTTTTCGCTTGTTCGGCAGATAATCATTCTTTGCTATACAAGGGCTCACCAAATGGGTTCACTGAAGCTGAAACCTTATCTGTAAATGCAGCTACTTGTGCATATATAGCCGATTTCAACAACGATGGGTTTCAAGATATAGTTATGGGAAACCAGGCTTGGAACCCATTTTTGTATGTACTTTATCAGACCAATAATGGCTGGAAAAAGGACACTCTTACACTCAAAGGAATCGATGGAGGTCTCACGCGAGATATGGGTAATCCTCTTAACCATCTGGACGAGACGTGGTTTACATCTCCTAAAATCTCACTGACGGAATCTTCAGATTCTCTGGCGTTATTCAAAGGTCACACAATTGATATCGAAAAGGATTGGCAAAGTGATTTTCCCGTAATCGACACTTGTGTGTCCGTTTGGATATGTGTTAACAAAGAAGTACAAGATGGGGAGTGGAGTGATTGGATACAACTTGAATCCGTAATACTCCCTACACTCCTCGGGCGCGCTTACCGATATAGACTTCTTTTTAAAAACAAAATGCGGACCTCGCTTTTATTGAACGAGATACAATTTCATTGGCAACTAGGTGGTAATCCTTTTATTGTTAATCAGATAGATAATTTCTTCGATATTCACATCCCAACCTCGTCTTTTGAAGAATCTAACATAAATTTATTCATCTACGATCGTCTGGGAAGGAGGGTTCGTACAATTCACCCCGATCTATCAGGCCATGCCTATTGGTTCGGAGAGGACGATTCGGGTCTCGATCATCCTCCAGGTGTGTACTTCCTAGTCGCACAGATTTCAGGAAGATTATTCTCTCAAAAAATAGTATTACTCCCTCAAATAGGAAACTAAACAATAGCCCCGACTGAATCAGCCGGGGCCTCGATCAAATGTAATTACTGCTTGATTTCAGGCCGGTGCAGGAAGTTGGGCGCAGGAAAGCCATGTCAGGAGAATCAGGAGCGCCAAACCACCCAGGATAAGTCCTGCTATTGTCCAGATTATGCTTTTCCCTTTCTCGCGTATCAAGCTCTCTACGCCTAGAAGTACCGAAACTAAAGCCGCAGCCCAAAAGAACCAGCCCAAGATGTATATCCAAATCGATACCTCGTATCTGCCTACATGCTTGGGACCTATGAAATAATAGATGAACGCAACAAGTCCGAGTCCAAATGAAATGATTCCTCTTATCGGCATCATATCAGCCTCCTTTGCTTATTCATACTTTAAATTTAGACGTAAGAAAGCCTGCGTTGTTACATCAAGTTGGTGTAACTAGCTCTAGCAAATGCCATATAAATAATGAAGGAAACGTTTATCAAAATCGCAAATACGGTTACTGCGATCAGGTATACTTTCAAGACTGTAAATACGATCTTTAAATGCCTTGGTCGTCCTAATTGCCCGTATAAAACCCTTCGCTTCCACACAGAACGAGCATAAATCGATGCGGCAAGAGAAACTACCCCCAAACAACTTCCAGACCCCTTGCCTGGTTGAGGTAAAAATTGCAAACAATTCAGGCTGAACAGAAATCGGATAATCCAGGGTTGTGGAGAAGCAATTAAGGAAAGCAAGATAGAGTTGAAGGAAACCTGTCTGGAGACAAAGAATCCCCAGTATAAAAAGCATGATTGCCAGATTATTAGCACGAATACTGCTGCGATCTTTAAAAAAATATGTGTTACCGGGAGGTCTTGATTTCCTAATCACCAAAGGGAATCCCCCAGGGATTGATTCAGTTCGACCATTATTTCCTCGTCAATCATTATTGCCTCATTACATTGTAAATATAAGACTATGTCAATTGTGTGTCATCTCTTCCCGGGTATTATGCATTCTGGTGTCTGACGAGAGCTTGTCTATTTTCAGAAAGGGACTATAATATGGCATTAGCGTACGACTCGTTCGTACGGTAACACGACAGAGCGCGGCAATGCGAAAGGTTAGCGTACGGCTCGTCCGACGGTAACACGGATATGCGTAGTAAGATGAGAGGTTAGCGTACGGTGCGAAGCACCGATGCGACCTCCAAGTCGCTACGCGACTTGGAGGGTTAGCGTAACTGGCAACGCAGCAGACTTGAAATCTGCCGCCCCTTGACAGGGGCTTGGGGGTTCGAGTCCCTCACCCTCCGCTTGAACCCCACACTGGAAGGAAATTCCTGTGTGGGGTTTCTACTTAACACTGAATAGACTGATATGGAAAACAGAAGACATTTTCGACCGATTCCCTAGGCTTTCGCGCGGATGCGCAGCATACGCGCGAGGTAAAGAGTTGACAACCATGTTTTTATTGCTAGACTATATCAAGATGAAGATACTACTTCTTTTCCTGCTTTCCGCCCTCCCCTCTAAGGAAGTCCTGGCCTACGACGTGTATATGGGGCCGATACATGCAGGGACCATGAAGCTCATCGTTACCGAATCTACCTACGACGGTAAGCCTTGCTACCGTTTCCGTTCCATACTTAATTCCTTTGAGAGTGCGAGTTGGCTCTTCACCCTCAACGACACCTTGATCTCGTACGTTTCCAAGGATTCGTTCAAGGTTCTTTACTTCGAGAAAAGGATGCATGAAACCAACTACGATACTCTGATAAAGGTGCACTATGACTGGCAAGGCGGTAGGATACTCTACGAGGACGGCGCTTCTTATCCCTTGATGCCCGGAACCCTGGACATAGTTTCGATTTATTACTACTTCCGCTTGAATCCCTTGAAGGTCGGTGAAGAAACCCAGGCCATCCTGCACGCAGACAGAATAACCGAGCAGGCAACGGTCAAGGCGATCAAGGAAGTTGCTGTCCGCACGACCTCTTCTCCAACCGGCAGTTTGATGTGCACGAAGTACGTTCCTGACGTCGAGGGAAAAGGCTCGTTCGGCTCCGGAGGGAATCTCCTTTTCTACCTGTCCAACGATGATTCACACAGACCTACTCTCATCAAAACCGTTATGACCCTTGGTTCACTTTCCGCACGGCTCAAATGGTCGTGGAGTGAAAACTAACCCCATAACCCGTAACACACCCCTTCTAATAGGCGGGAGGATTTGACTGGATTCTTTATGATTCGTCTAACTAACCATATGGAGGATATATATTGGCAAACAGGGCACCGGAAATTCACGGCATTCTCTTGGTAGGCGGCAAGGGCGAGCGTTTCTGGCCTTTGAGTACGCCTGAACGACCCAAGCAGTTTCTGCGGATATTTTCAGATAAAACAATGGTTGCCGAGACCGTGGACAGGATCTCATCCCTGATTCCTCCGGAGCGAATTCATTTCGTGCTTCCCCCTCATCTGGTTGATATACTGAAAGAAGAAATCCTTGGAACGACAGAACGCAACCTGATTATTGAACCTGAGGCCCGGAACACCGCACCGGCAATAGCTCTTGCTGCACGAGCTTTGAACGCTGAACCCGACTCGGTGATGACCGTACTTCCCGCGGACCATCTAATCTCCCCCAGGGAAACCTTTCTTTCCGATCTAAAGGCAGCTGCAAGTCTGGCTCAGGATGGTTACCTTGTGACTTTCGGCGTACCGCCTGATAGACCTGAGACAGGCTACGGCTACATCGAGATTGATCGGAACAAGCCGCTTCGGGATCGAGGGTTCAAGGTCACCCGATTCCGCGAGAAACCCGACCGCAGGACAGCAGGACGTTATTTGAAATCCGGTAATTACTTATGGAACTCCGGTATGTTTGTATGGAGGGTGGATGTTATTACAGAGGCCTTTCGCATGCATCATACGGAAATCTATAAAAGTCTTCTTGCCCCTGGAACTACTGATCCAACAAAGGAGAGTTACGCCAGGCTGGAGGGTATCTCCATCGATTATGCGATTATGGAGAAGGCAGGAAACACGGCTGTATTACCTGCGCGGTTTCGCTGGGACGACGTCGGCTCATGGACGGCTCTCGAGCGGCATCTGGAACCCAGTCTTGACAAAAACGTAAATATTGGTAAACTTATTACAAGGGATAGTGAGGGATGTATCGCTATAGCTGAAGATGGAGAGATAGCCCTTTTTGGTGTACGCGATCTGGTGGTTGTTAAAACGAAAGATAAGGTATTGGTTTGTGTAAAAGATCGGGCCGCGGAGATAAAAAAACTTTTATCGACGCGAGACCCTTAAAAACCCTCGGAGGTGCATAAATGAAACGAATAATTGCACTGGCTTTGGTGGTAGTCGCTTTGGCAGGCTGTTTGCCGCGTAAGACAACAAAGGTGGTCTCCCCTGGTGACGACTACTCCCTGTATGACATGGAGGTTGGCAATAACGGCGCCACCCAAGTTACACCCTCAGGTAACATGGTATCGGGCTACAGGGTACAGATATTCGCCTCCAGCACTAACGAAGGCGCTAACAAGGTTGCCAGTGAAGCGCGTTTCAAGTTCACCGAGTCGGTTTACGTAGAATACGATGCCCCCTACTACAAGGTCCGGGTAGGTGATTACAAGAACCGCTCGGATGCGGAAATCTTACGGGAAAAGGCGCGCAACGTAGGTTACTCGGACGCCTGGATTGTCCAGACAGAGGTCAGCGCTCAGTAGACCTTCCAATGGGGGAAAACCGCCCGATAAATCCGTCGGGCCGCCACCGATGAAAACGCAAGCAGGAGAAATGAGGGTTGCCTTTGCGTAGACTCTTGGTAGCTACGGGCAACAAGGGAAAGTTGCGCGAATTCAAGGCAATACTTGAAGGTATTGTGGAGGTTGTCTCTCCCGATGAAATCGGTCTCGAGATCAGGGATGTTGAGGAAGGGATCGACTATGCTGAGAACGCCAGTGCAAAGGCCGGGGTTTACGTTAAGGACTTCGATGGACTGATATGCGGTGAGGATTCAGGGCTGGAGATTGACGTTCTGGATGGCAGACCCGGACCTCTCTCGGCACGTTACGGCGGCGAGGATTTACCACATCCGGAGAAGTGCCGGAAGATCCTGGAGGAGTTGAAGGATGTTGCACTCTACGACCGCACCGCACGGTTCCGCGCAACGATTGTCCTGATTGATGCGGACAAGGTAGAAACGTTTGAGGGAGTGCTCGAGGGCTGGATAGGATTCGAGTACAAGGGGACCGAGGGCTTCGGCTACGACCCTGTATTCATACCTCAGGGGTTTTCCCGAACCAATGCAGAGTTAGGGATGGTCATAAAAAACCGAATAAGCCACCGGGCAAAGGCGATACGTAAGTTGGCGGAACACCTAAAGAGAGAGGAGTCTTAACCGCCACAGAAACGTGGAGTACAGGTTATCTAATCCGTCTATTACAAGCTGAGAGCATACCCCTACGCAATCTGTGTAGCGTACCTATGCGGTTTCCTGGCGCTACCTCACCACTTTTTGAAAACGAAGAACGCCCCTGCGGCGATCAGAACGAAACCGATTATATAATTCCACTTGAACTGCTCCTTGAGATAGACTACTGAGAATACGGTGAACACAACCAGGGTGATTACTTCCTGGATGGTCTTCAGCTGGGCGGCCGAAAAATGGGCGTGTCCTATTCGATTCGCGGGAACCTGAAAGCAGTACTCGACGAAGGCGATTCCCCAGCTGGCGAGGATGACTATCCAGAGCGGAGCATCCTTGTACTTCAGGTGTCCGTACCAAGCGATGGTCATGAAAATGTTGGAAACCAACAAAAGTGCTATAGTTAACATTACGCTTCCTTTTTTGTTTGGAATTAAAGCATTATACTCGATGCCTGATTGAGGTCAATCAGAGATCCCACTTTCTTCGGCGGCAGGTCTCAATTACTGCTCTCAGCCGTTAAGAACGAAAGGGTGGTGACTACGTTCACACCGTTCCGTTTGACTCCCTTTGCATGACGATTATAATTACGCGTATCCGGGGAGTAGCGTAGTCCGGCTTAACGCGCCTGCTTTGGGAGCAGGAGATCGGAGGTTCGAATCCTCTCTCCCCGACTTTTTACCCCACACCGTTACTACGTAACGGCGTGGGGACCCCTTAAAAAATAACCATATATCTAGAATGAAAACTCTCGCAATTCACTGCAACCTACAATTAATGGAATCTCGGAAAAACCGCACAGAAAAAATTGAGGCATTCACAAGCAGAGGGCCAACACACAGGTATATTTCTTTCCGAAGCAACTGAGGTAGACGATTTGTTATACGTCCTGCGATCTTTTTGGTGCAGCCAAAAAGGAGCATTTTTCGGAGGTTCGAATCCTCTCTCCCCGACTTTATACACCACACCTTTGCTATGTAACGGTGCGGGGACCCCGGGAAGGTATTGCATGTGAGTAATCGGATATCATTATTCCCGAAGTATCAAAGACGACGTAATCGTATCTTTCTCTGCGATCTTTTGACCCTTCAGGTCAAAAAAAGAGAGTTATTGTTTTGGCCTTCCCCAGGTGACCTTGGTGCGGTATCTTACCTTGATTATCTTATCCGAGGTATATTTAGCGATAAGTTTCTGGAACTCCTCGTCAAAGCGCTCGGAGGCTTCCCGACCGAGCTGCACCCTGGCCATATCGCTGCGTGAGTGATACTGCTCTATATATTCTTCAACGGTATTTGAATGGACAACCTCAGAGGTTACACTTTCACCGAGCGTGGTAAATAAACCCAGCTTCTCAAGCTCCTCGATTGCTTTGTGGGGTCTTGCTGATTCGTATCCACGGTAGGAGACCCTGAGCGAACGAAGCTCTTCTGACCAGGGAAAATCCCCAAACAAGTTAGCCACCGTTGCTAAAAAACCATCCGGTTTAAGAATCTCTGCAAACCTTGGAATCACCACGTCCCAGTCTAACCAGTGCAGACTCATCCCACAGGTGATTAGATTATAGGGCGGATTAAGTGGGGCATCTTCAGCCCTTCCGTGTATCCAGTGAAGATGTGGATGATTACCCAGAGGCAGTTTCCTGCCAGCCTCGATCATGGGTGATGAAAAATCCACCGCATCGACACGATCTAACCTAAAGACCAGGTTACGTGCTATCTCTCCCCTGCCGCAACCGACGTCGAGAACTACCCTGGGAGAATCTGTGACCAACCCTGAGAGTATCTCGAAGGTCTCAGCAGGATACGGTGCACGGAATCGATATGCCGCAACGGTGTCAGGGGATTTGAACGATTCCGCCCTCTCAGGATTCCAAATATCAGGTTTCAAGTCAATCTCTCCTTTACCGACCTGTTTTTATTGAGTATGAAGCCGATCCTGGGTGCATCATCAAGAATTATACATAACTCTTGAAACATATCCAATCTATTGACCCAATGAGTATGCACCTTTGATGAGGAAATTCGATTGCTTGACAAAGGGTAAAAATTCCTTACACTAAATCGCTCTTTCGCAAGAAAGGATCGGGTAATAGTACTCGAGCTCATCGGGAGCAGAGCGTAAAACCTTCAACACAAGGAGGAAGGTAATGAGAAAGTATGTTATACTTTTTTCACTTATCTTATTCGCAGGGATAGTAACTATATCCCCAGCAGCGACTTGGACTATTGATAAGATAACCGATAACACAGAACCCGACGGGTTTTCCTTTGCCACTCGAGTTCAGTCAGGTCTTACTGTAGTCTATACACACAACGATGGGGATTTTGAGACGTTCACGGCCAGCAACACCTCAGGTTCCTGGACTACCTCAAGGATTACCGATAACACTCGTGCCGATTATGGACTTGATATCGCTTCGAGACCTGGAGATAATAACGTCCATATCGCCCTCCAATGGCAGGATACCCCTGACGGAGAAATCTCCTATTGCACAGGCAACCCCACATCTGGTTGGGATATCGAACGTGTTACCGATGATCCAGATAACGACGCATGGCCGTCAATCGAAGTCGACGCGAGTGGATTTGCTCACATAGTGTATCAAAAAGATACAGGAGGCGACCTGGAAATATTCTATTCCAATAACGTCACAGGCCACTGGGTGTCAGAACAGGTAACGGATAACGCCACACCTGACCAGGTTCCCTGGATGGATCTTGACTCTGACGGCAATCCCCATATCGTCTATACCGACGGTTCAATGCTTTTTTACACTAAAAAGACAGCAGGCATCTGGACTACGCCTGAACCTATATTAGGCGGTTTTGGAGCCAATTCCCTTCCTTTTCTCGTACTGGATAATGCAGACAACGCGCACATCTGCTTTGCGAAAGATGACGGCACCGACAACGAGATATACTACGCAAATAACGTTACCGGCGACTGGCAGGAAAGTAAGGTTACATCGAACGATTACCCAGATGCCTATCCTACCCTTTTTGTCGATCAAGCCAAAAAAGCCCACATTGCATACCTTGCAGGTGAAGCGGCAGATATAGAAGTCTTCTACGCTAATAACGTCGGAGGAGTATGGGATATCGGCCGTGTAACCGATAACAGCTTAGACGACTTTGCCTTACTCGGACAGTACTTCATCCCTGATGCGCAGGGCCATGGCAATATCTTCTTCTGGAACAACTCGGACGGTGACGCGGAAATATACGTTGCACGAACCAACGAGAAGATAGCTTCAGGCATCGAAGAAACAACTCCGGTACCTGCAATCGCCATCAGTCTTGATCAGGGTGTTTTCGCTTCTTCAACCGTAAATTACTCGGTACCTCGTGCAGGAAACATCTCACTTAAGGTCTACGACGCATCGGGCTGTTTGGTAAAGACACTTGTTGACGGCGTACAGTCAGAGGGCGAATACACCGTTACCTGGAATGCTCTGACAGACGCTGGCGTTCACGCTGCACCCGGGGTATACTTCTACCGGCTGGTTGCGGGCGGCGAGACCGCGTCGGTGAAAGGTATATTGAAGTAACTGAAGATTTCTACAATTAAAAAAGGGCACATCAAGTGCCCTTTTTTTGATGATGGCGGCTGACGGTATCAGCCAGATGATTAGGGCCTATCAAATTAGCACAAGCGGTCTTGACAATCTGCAATCTTAAGTTAGACTCTTCTGGTTAAGTAACGCAATAAAGCGTTAAAACATAAAGGAGAAGGTATGCGTAAATACATTGTACTGACAGCTATGCTGTTAGTTGCCGGGCTCGTTTCTCTATCCCCTGCACAAACCTGGACCATAGAACAGATTACCGATAACACCGAACCGGATATGTTTCCTTTCATCGCGTCTGTATCATCAGGTCTTATGGTGGTATACCTCCACAACGATGGAGACGATGAGGTCTTCCTTGCCTCGAACTTCTCAGGTTCGTGGACTTCCTCGAGGATTACGGACAATACACGCGTTGACAAGCCGTACGATATCGCCGCCCTGTACAACGAGCAAAAGGCACACATCACGGTCAATTGGCAGGATACCCCTGATGCAGAAATATCCTACTGTTCGGGCAGCCCCGGAAGCTGGGATATTGAGCGTGTTACGGACGATGCCGATAATGACGGATGGCCTTCACTTGCAATAGACCACGCAGAACACATCCATATGGCGTATTACAGTGATGCTGGCGGAGATCTAGAAGTATACTACGCCAACAACACTACAGGTGACTGGGTATCAGAGCAGGTTACGGATAACGGAACAACTGACGCTTACCCTTGGCTTGCCCTTGATTCTGACGAAAATCCCAACATCGTCTACACCGACTATACAACACTTTGGTATACTAAAAAAACAGCCGGGATCTGGACTACTCCGGAAGATGTAATATCGGGAGTTAGTATGACTTCTTACCCATTCCTGGTGCTGGATAAAGATGACGATTGCCACGTTACTTACTCGAAAGACGACGGCGTCGATTTCGAGATATATTATGCGAACAACGTAACCGGGTCCTGGCAGGAAGCCAAGGTTACCTCAAACGATTACGATGACCTCTATCCTACCCTTTTCGTAGATCCTAATACCAAGGTTCACATCGCTTACATGGCGGCTGAAGGAACAGATCCAGAGATCTTCTATGCCAATAACGTCGGAGGCGTTTGGACCACCCATCGGGTAACCGACAACAGTGTTCCTGACGTATCTATATACGGGCGCTATTTCACCGCGGATGCCTCAGGCATCGGCCATATCGTGTTCTTCAATCCCTTAGACGGTGAGATATATCACGCTTACAGCAACTCACCCATCTTTACCGGCGGCGGCGCAGAAGAGACGGCACCGGTATCTTCTCCAGTCTCGATCAGTCTCGAGGAAGGTTCCTTCTCAACCATGCTGAACTACTCGGTGCCGAAAACAGGCAATGTTTCAGTAAAGATCTACGACGCATCGGGAAGTCTTGTGAAAACCCTGGTTGAGGGTTCGCAGTCAGAGGGCGAACACACGGTGACCTGGAATGGAGTTACAGACGTTGGTGTTCGTGCAGCCCCCGGTGTTTATTTCTTCAATCTGGTTACGGCTGACGAGAACGCTTCGGTAAAGGGTGTATTGAAATAAAAGAAGGTTTCTACAACTAAAAAAGGGCACGTGAACGTGCCCTTTTTTTATATAGTATATTTGACAAACACCCTAACCTGCGTTAGACTTTTGTAGCAGCGGAAATAAACGTTCAACCAAGGAGAAGATATGCGTAAATATAATGTACTCGCAGCTGTGCTGCTCGTAGCCGGGTTCGTCCTCGCAGCCCCGGCACAAACCTGGACCATAGAACAGGTAACAAATAACACCGAACCTGATACCAACGCTTTTGCAGCAGTGGTTTCATCAGGTCTCATGATCGGCTACACCCACTTCGACGGAGACGCTGAGGTTTTCTATGCCTCGAACTTTTCAGGCTCCTGGACAACTTCGAGGATAACCGATAACACAAGAGAAGATGTAGGGATAGACATCGCCGCCCGATACAACGAACAGACTGCACGCATCTCTATATACTGGCTCGATACCCCTGACTGGGAAATTTCCTTCTGTTCAGGCAGCCCTGGGTCCTGGGACATTGACAGGGTTACGGACAATGCAAATAACGACGGATGGCCATCTTTGGCAATTGACAAATCGAACCATACTCATATGGCTTATTTTGGCGATGACGGCAGTGACCTGGAGGTTTTTTACACCAACAACGTTACCGGCAGCTGGGTCATCGAGCAGGTTACTGACAACGGTTCACTTGACGCCTTGCCCTGGATTGCACTTGATTCGGACGATAACCCGAACATCGTCTATACCGACGGGACACATCTCTTGTTTACAAAAAAAGTAGCCGGTATATGGACGGCGCCCGAGGAAGTTGCTTCAGGGGTAATCTTCCCCACCGTATACCCCTTCCTTACCCTTGACTCCGACGACAACTGTCATGTTGTCTTCGCGAAAAGTGACGGACCCGACTTCGAGATATACTACGCAAACAACGTAACCGGTTCATGGCAGGAAGCCAAGGTAACATCCAACGATTACCCCGATGCCTACCCGACCCTTCTCATAGATCCTCATGGCAAAATCCACATCGCCTACATTACCGTTGAAGCGGCTGATCCCGAGGTTTTCTACGCGAACAATACTGCAGGAGTATGGACGACAAGCCGCATTACAGATAACAGTGCAATTGACATTGCCAAATCCGGACGTTATTTTGTCGCCGACCAAAGCGGCATCGGTCACATCTTCTTCTCGAATAACTCCGATGGTGACTTCGAGATTTACCACGCCTACAGCAACTCACCCATCTTTGCGGGCGTCGAGGAAACGGCTCCTAAAGATTTACCGATATCTATAACTCTGAGTTCAGTTCTCTCAACAACCGTAAACTACTCGGCGCCTAAAGCGGACAACGTCTCTTTGAAGGTCTACGACGCATCTGGCAGTCTTGTGAAAACCCTGGTCAAGGATTTGCAGTCACAGGGCGAACACACGGTTACCTGGAATGGTTTCTCAGATGCAGGTGTTCGCGCCGCTCCCGGGGTTTACTTCTACCGGCTCATAACTGCTGGTCAGACCGTTTCAGTGAAAGGCGTGTTAAACTAGCACAAGGTTCTGGATAAAAAGGGCACGTTCAAGTGCCCTTTTTTATATAAGTATATTTGACAACCACCCAAACCTGCGTTAGACTCATACGGTAGTGTAAATAAACGTTCAACCAAGGAGAAGGTATGCGTCAATATAAAGCACTTTCAGCTGTGCTGCTCGTAGCCGGGTTCTACCTCACATCCCCTGCACAAACCTGGACCGTAGAACAAGTAACAGACAATTCTGCGCCGGATTTGTATCCGGTGGCAACCGCTGTTTCGTCAGGTCTCATGGTTCTCTACACCCATGATGATGGAGACGACGAACTTTTCTTTGCAGACAACTTCATGGGTCCATGGACCACAAACCGTATAACGGATAATTCTGACCACGACGTGGGATTCGATATCGCCGCTCAATACTCCTCCCAGACAGCACACATCTCGGCCGTGTGGGAGGAAATTCCCGACGCGGAGATCAACTACTGTACAGGTAATCCAGACAGCTGGAATTTAGAGCGTGTTACAGACGATGCAGATTCCGACGAATGGCCGTCGCTTGCGATTGATAAGGCAGGCAACATTCACATGGCGTATGCAAAAGCAGGCAGCAGTGGTTACGAGATATTCTACGCAAACAACGCAACCGGTTCATGGGTAGCCGAGCAGGTTACCGACAACTCAACGCGTGACGCTTCACCCTGGCTTGCCCTGGATTCAAACGATAATCCAAACATAGTCTTTACGGGTGTTTCGAATCTCTGGTTCACAAAAAAAATATCAGGTATATGGACTGCCCCGGAGTTGGTTGCCAGTGGTGTAACCACGGCTTCCTATCCGTTCCTCGTCATGGATGCAGACGATAACTGTCATGTAACATATTCCAGAAAGGAAGGATATTACTGTATCTACTACGCCAACAACGTAACCGGTTCCTGGCAGGCAGCTAAGGTTACAACCAACGATTACGACAATGAAAACCCTACCCTTTACATGGACCCGAATGACAAGGTGCATATAGTGTACCAGGTCCACGAAACGGTAGATGATGAGATTTTTTATGCTAACAATAAAGCTGGAATATGGATTTCAAACCGTGTAACGGATAACAGCACCGACGATATTGTTCAATTCGGACGATACTTTACCGTTGATTCCGATCGAATAGGCCACGTATTCTTTAAAAATGACTCGGACGGAGACGACGAGATATACCATGCCTACAGCAATTCACCTCTCTTTACGGCCGTCGAGGAGACCATCCCTGAAGAATCACCAATATCTATCAAGTTGAATTCGTCTCTCTCCGCAACCGTCAATTACTCGATACCTCGTGTAGGATACGTCTCCTTGAAGGTTTACGATGCAGTGGGCAATTTGATTAATACACTCGTTGATGGCGTACGGCCCGAAGGCGAACATACCGTTACCTGGAACGGGGTTACCGACGCGGGTGTTCGAGCGGCCCCTGGTGTCTACTTCTATCAATTGATCACGGCGAGCCAGACGGCTTCGGTTAAAGGTGTATTGAAATAACACAGATTTTCAAATTGTAAAGGGCACGTTCATGTGTCCTTTTTTGAAAAATCTGGATAGGACGTTGACAATCCGCATACTTCTGTTAGACTTTTATGGTTAAGTGACTCAGTAAAGTTTAAAACATAAAGGAGAAGGTATGCGTAAAAACATTATACTGACAGCCTTGCTGTTGACAGCAGGATCCCTTACTCTATCCCGTGCACAAACCTGGAGTGTAGAACAGATTACCGAAAACACAGAATCCGATCAATATCCTTTTGTTACTCGAGTTCCATTAGGTTTTACAATCGTCTATGCCCACAACGATGGAGACCAAGAGGCTTTCGTTGCCAGCAATGTCTCAGGTTCGTGGACTTCCTCAAGGATAACCGATAACTCAACCAGTGATGTCGGATTAGACATCGCGTCATGGCCCGGGAAAAAAGATGTCCATATTGCGCTGTGGTGGACTGACACGCCTGACTGGGAAATATCATATTGCGGAGGAAACCCATCGGATTGGAATATCCAGCGAGTAACCGATGATGCAAACGCTGACGCCTGGCCATCGATCGAAATAGATCAAAACGGCTTCGTCCATATGGTATTCCAAAAAAACACCGGTGGAGATAACGAGATATTCTATGCAAACAACAAAACCGGAGACTGGAATGTCGAACAGGTAACCGACAACGGGGTTGAGGATTTGGTCCCATGGATGGCTCTCGATTCTGATGGTAATCCGCATATCGTTTATACAGATATTTCCAACCTTTTTTATACAAAAAAGACAGCAGGCATATGGACCACTCCTGTTTCTATAATGAGTGGTCTTGGAACCAATTCGTATCCTTACCTCGTGCTGGACAGGGAAGACTACGCTCATATTTCTTACGCAAAAAACGACGGCATCGACTACGAGATATACTACGCGAATAACGTAACCGGCGACTGGCAAGAAAGCAAGGTAACAACGAATGATTACGATGATGCCTATCCCACCCTTTTCGTTAACCCTGACGGAAAAATCCACATTGCATACCAAGCTATTGAAGCAGCTGACAAAGAAATCTTTTACGCCAACAATGTCGGTGGCGTATGGGATATTGGCCGGGTTACCGACAACAGTGTACATGACGAAGTAATACTTGGAAGATTCTTCATCCCTGACGGCCAGGGTTTCGGTTATATCTTTTTCTGGAACTCCTCGGACGGTGACAATGAAATATACATGGCACGCAGCGATACGCCGATTATGGAAGGCATAGAAGAAATTGAACAGATGCCAAATCCCGTTTCGATCTCGCTCGACAGAGGTGTTTTTTCCTTAGCATCAACCGTAGGCTACTCGGTACATCAAGCGGGAAACGTTTCGGTAAAGGTCTACGACGCATCAGGTAGTCTTGCGAAAACCCTGGTCTACGGTTCACAATCGCAGGGAGAACACACGGTTACCTGGAACGGTATCACAGACCAAGGCGTTAAAGCGGCGCCCGGGATCTACTTCTTCCGTCTCGTAGCTGCGGGCGAGACGGCTTCCGTAAAGGCTGTATTGAAGTAACTTAATAAAACGAATTAGAAAGGGCACCCGAGGTGCCCTTTTCTTTCGACTAATCCCTACCTATTGCCTCATATAAAAATCCACTTGAAATAGGTGGTCGTTGCCTCACCTAAATTCTACCTGAAATTAGGTGTTTGTCCATCTCATGTTTGCTCATACTTCTTCTCCTTGATGCGTACTTGATTAGTCTATTCTGACACCGTGTGATTTCTCTTTTTAGCTCAGCTGGATTCAGGGTACGATACTTCTT
>JAFGSK010000045.1 GCA_016934635.1 Caldifarciminota bacterium | reverse complement strand
CGCTTTTAGTCCGACAACGCAGAGTAAATTTGGTTAGTAAGTCGCCTCAATACGTAGCTAAAAACCAGGTTGAGACAAGGGGTTAAAACCCCTTGTCTGGTTTTCTTGACTTTTGGCGCAGCCCCTTTAGGTCGGCCCGCAACCCTAACGGATTGGCCAACGTTACATCTACGATGTCGCTGCGCGTCAGGTCGGCCCGCAATCCTTACGGACGGATTGAAGTAGATAAGGTTAACCGAGGAATCCGGAATCTTATTCCGCAGCGCCTCAAGGTTATCACCGAAGTAAAGCCGGTTGCGCCACTCCTTGTTCATAGGTCTATGATATAAGGTTACTTTGTTTTGTCAAGTTGATGGATAGACATTAATGTCTATCCTACGCGTCAAATCCCAAAACGCACACAGGTTGGTTTCACCGCGCAGTCTAATCTTTAAATCTTCAAATCTAGAGATTTCGCTATCGAGCCCTCGATTTATCTTACGTTGACTTTCCAGGGGTTTTCCGATATTATTTAATACATGCGTATACTGGGGATCGATCCGGGATTGGCCTCGACTGGAGCGGTGGTAATAGAAGCAGATCAGGAGCTGGCTATCCTCCACAAGGAGATGATACGTACTAAATCAGGTGAACATATAGCGTCAAGGTTGGGAACCATTGCCGAAGAAATTGAGCGAATCATCGACAGCTTCAGACCCCAACTGCTCGCACTCGAGTCCGCATTCATCCGCCGCGACGCGCCCCAGACCGGTCTGTCTTTGGGCAAGGTCCTGGGGGTAGTCATACTTACTGCACACCGTAAAAGGCTCAAACTGCAAGAGGTAACACCTCGTGAGGTGAAGGAAACCCTTACCGGCTACGGAAACGCAACCAAGGAACAGATCGAGCGTGCGGTCAAGGTAAGGTTCAAACTCAAAGAACCCTTAAGACCTGATCACGTGGCCGACGCGGCGGCAATTGCCTTGACTGCGGCCTCAATTGTGGATAGACTTGGCTCAAGATGATTGCCTATCTTGAAGGAAACCTTTTCCGGCGCGATGAGGAAAAAGAAACCGTTACCCTGCTTGCGGGCCAGGTAGGGTACGAGATCAAACTTCCCTCGATCGTATGGCGGGAACTGGGCGTTAACCGCATGAGTCTTGATGGAGACAGCCAGCTGAAATTGTTTATCTATCTTCATCAGACCGAACGTTCACCCAGACCCATGCTCATCGGCTTTGTGAGCGAGGTGGAGCGTGAGTTCTTCGAGCGGTTCATCTCGGTACCCAATATCGGGCCTACCGCCGCGGCCAAGGCTTTGACCTTGCCTGTCCGGACAATAGCCCGGGCAATCGAGGAACGCGACATTACAACACTTACGAAACTGGCAGGCATCGGCCGCAGCAAGGCTGAAAGCATCGTTGCTAGCCTTCACGGCAAGGTGGCCAAGTTCGCCCTGATGATTGCCGAGGAAGAACCTCGGGCAGAGCCCGTCTCCACCGACGAACTGCGAGTTCAGGTCATCGAGGTCTTGACCTCACAACTTGGGTATCGGCGCGCCGAGGCCACCGTGATGGTCGATGAGGCACTCGAAGAAAACCCCGAGATCCAAACACCGGAGGAGCTTTTCGATGCGGTCTACCGAACCAAACGATCCTGAACCTCGAGAACACCTGCTCACCGATAAGACGTCTGATGAGAAGGCTCGGTGGGATCTGCGGCCCAAGCGTCTGGCCGAGTGCATCGGTCAGTCGAGGCTTACAGAGACCCTGTCCATTGCGATCCAGGCGGCCAGCGAACGGGGCGAACCCGTGGACCACATCCTGCTGCACGGCCCGCCAGGACTGGGTAAAACGACCTTTGCAAACGTCATCGCCCGTGAGATGGACGTACCGATCGTTACCACTTCCGGTCCTGCCCTCGAACGTGCCGGTGACCTTATCGCCTACCTCACCGGGCTTGAACTGGGATCTGTACTCTTCATCGACGAGATACACCGCTTGCCCAAGGTGGTTGAGGAGTTTCTGTACCCGGCGATGGAGGATTTTGCTGTTGATTTCATCTTCGACAAGGGAGCCCATGCACGTTCCCACCGTTTCAGGCTCGAAAGGTTTACCCTGGTGGGAGCCACGACCCGTCCCGGGCTTCTCTCCGCTCCTCTGAGAGAACGCTTCGGCATAACGCGTGCGGTTGAGTTTTACACGGACGAAGAGCTGGCTAAGGTTGTCAAGCGCTCGGCAGGGATACTCGACGTTGAGATTGAAGATGATGGGGCGATTGAGATCGCAAGGCGCGCAAGGGGAACCCCTCGTATAGCCAATACACTTTTGAAGCGAGTGCGTGATTTCGCACAGGTCAGGGCAGACGGCCGTATCACCTCGAAGGTGGCTTTGGAAGCCTTGATGCTTGAAGGGGTGGACGAAATAGGCCTTACCGATCTGGACAGAATCCTGCTGCGGACAATCATAAGATTCTACGGGGGCGGTCCGGTGGGACTCGAGGCTATAGCCGCCACCCTGCAGCAGGAGCAGGATACGATCGTCGATATGGTCGAACCGTTCCTTTTGAAGATAGGATTCCTTGCCCGTACGCCTTCGGGCAGGATGGTTACCGAGGAGGCTTGTATGCATCTTGACGAGTATCCTGCAAAAAAACGTAAAACCCCGAAGCGAACGTCGACAGGAGAGTTGGGATTATGAAGATATACGTGACCAGGCGTATCCCTGCTCAAGGGATCACACCGCTGGCCGAACACGAGGTCGAGATTCACGCGGAAGATACTCCGGTATCCCACAATGAACTAGTTGAAAAGATTCGTACAGCAGATGCGCTCATCTCGCTTCTAACTGACGAGATCGACGCCGACATCCTTGGCTACGGAAAGAATCTTAAGGTGATAGCGAATTACGCGGTGGGCTACGATAATATAGACATAGAGGAGGCAACCGAGCGTGGCATAGTTGTCACCAATACCCCTGACGTTCTGACCGACGCCACCGCGGAGTTTGCCTGGACGCTTCTTTTCGCCGCGACCCGCCGCCTGGGAGAAGGTGAGCGGATTGCACGGGCAGGGAAATTTAAGGGCTGGGCGCCTACTTTTCTCCTTGGTCAGGGTGTTCGTGGAAAGACGCTGGGAGTAATCGGTGCAGGACGCATCGGCACTAGATTCGCGCTCATGTCCAAGGGCTTTGAAATGAAGGTCTTCTACTACGACGAGGAACGAAACGATACCCTTGAGCAGGAGTTGGATGCAAAGAGAGTGGACATATCTTATCTTCTCCACGCCTCCGACTTCGTTTCCATCCACCTTCCACTTACCCGATACACCCACCATCTCATAGACGCCCACCAGATATTCCGTATGAAGTCGACCGCAGTCCTCGTGAACACCTCCAGAGGGGCATTGGTGGACGAGAAGGCCCTTGCAGCGGCGCTCAAGGCGGGTAAGATCGCAGCGGCAGGGCTGGACGTTTTTGAAAACGAACCCCAGATAACGCCTGAACTTCTCGATACGGAGAACGTGGTGCTTGCCCCCCATATCGGGTCCGCCACTCACGAAGCACGTTCGGCAATGGCCGCGCTCTGCAGCAAGGCAGTACTTTCGGTGTTCGGTGGCCAGATGCCCTCAAACATCGTTAACAAAGAAGTCTGGCCTAAAAGAAGAGAGTAAACCCGAAGATGATATACCAAGGGATAAAAAAAGGGTCAGAGGTGAAAGCTTCGGCGGGGGTGATGAGTGATTGAAAGGGTTAAGAACTTCACCCAGGGCACAGCCCAGCGAGTGTTAACGGAAGAGGTCGTAGGAGATCCCGATCTCTGTCTGAACCACATGGTCGTTCCACCAGGTGGTGGTATATTCAATCAGCAGACCACCTCCAACGATTATATCGCGGTATTGCGAGGCAGGCTGAGCCTGAAACTGGGAAAACAGCAGCCTGCAATCTACCCAAGCGGCAGCGTTATATTGATCCCGGCCTACGTACCGCTTGAGATAGAAAACCGGGCCGAGGAGGTCTTGGAACTCTTTTGCCTGAAAGCCCCCTCGCCGGAAAGATTTGAGACCTTGAGGGCGCTGGACCAGGATACGAGCTACTTGACATTCTGTACCTATATCCTGTTCTCGTGCAGGGTGATCGATGGAGATGATAAAATAACAAAAGCTCAGGTAAGGAGTAGTTTTGGTTGATCTTCATATACATACCTCGTTTTCTCCGGATTCTTGTCTCGATGCGGAGATGGCCTGCCGAGTGGCCCAGGCTCGGGAACTCAAGATAGTAGGTTTCGCCGACCACGCCGAGTTCGTTCCGGAAGACGACGCCTATATCGTCGGCTGCTACGACGGCCAGGGGATACTAAAAGAGGTCGAAAGGTTGCGCGAGTTGTTTAATGGAAAGATCGAGATACTCTTCGGGGTTGAAGCGGGTTTCATCCCCGGGATGGAGAAGGAGATCGCCCGCTTCCTGGGTTCTCTGCCTTTCGATTATTCCATTGGATCGGTGCATTACGTTGAAGGACAGCTGGTTTCAAGCTGGACCAAACAGCAGGAACTGAGAGGGGCATCATTCATGCCCTACTACCAGGATCTGCTCGAAGCCGCCCGGAGCGGATTGTTTCAGGTGTTGGGTCATCTGGATTACGTTCGAAAGTACCTGCTTGTCCCGGAGAAGTACAACCACCAAGAGTATGAAGGTATCATTGGCAAGATACTCGAGGCGTGCGCGGAGAAGGGTACGGCAATCGAGATAAACACCTCTGGCTGGCGGCACGCAACCGAAGAGCCTTATCCGGGTAAAGAAGTCTTTTCCCGATTCAAAAAGCTGGGCGGTAAGGTTACGGTGGGTTCGGACGCGCACAAGACACTTGAGATAGCCTATGCCAACCGCAGGGCGCGCAAGCTCCTTGAAAGCGTGGGTTTCAAGGAGGTGGAGGTCTACCGTAATGGCAAGGGCTGTTCCCTGCCTCTGTGAGGCTTTCTTCAATCTAAAGTTTCCTGGCCCCTTTATACCGAATGTTCCTTGAACTTCCGCTATTCTGATTGGCTAAGGAACAGCGGGCCGCGGCAAGATACTTCGATATATCCTTTTCCGACAATGCCTTCGACTGTGTTCTGGCAACCTTTCCCCATGCATCCGATCTTTTGCCGGCGGCCCGTGAGATTGCCAGATGCCTTGTTCCGGGAGGCAGGTTCGTGATCGTCGACGCAGGTCCTCACAGAAGCCAACCTTTCTTTCAAGGGCAATCAACCGGTTATGGCACATACTCGGGGATCACCCGCGTGAGGAGGAACCTGCCCTTGTGAAAGCGGGTCCGAAGACTGTACAAAGAAGGGGTTTGTCAAAGATCGGGACGGTGCATATCGTGGTTGCTCGAATGGTTGCTTGACCGGAACACGGGAGGCAATATACTTATCAATGCGTTATGTGCGATTGATCCTGGCAGGGTTAATGCTTACGGCATGCATGCCCCGAATAATGCTCCGCGAAAACGAAAGGGTTGTTTTTCCTAAGGATGATATTGCGCTGCCCGATACTGATACAGTGGTTACAGGAACCGTTACCATGCTTTCAGATAAGCTGCAGGCATTGGACATTGTCGAGATTGAAGGCGATAGTGCGGTTCGTAAAGGCCGTCTGCTTCTTGACCAGCCTATTACACCCTACGAGGGCGGGATAATAAATGCCAGAATCCGCGTTATCCAGACAGGTATAACAGGCTACATGATTCGTTCAGAACTCCTCGACTGGGAAGAGATTGCAATCGATCGGGGAACCACCCAAGAGTCGGTAGATCGCTTGTTATCCAGACAGGAAAACCGTCTCGAGCGTTTGGTAAAGGAGTTGGGCTTCGATGCCTGGGTCGAGGACGGTTCTCTTATGCTGTCAGGATACGATCCTGAAACCGACGTACTTATCTGGAGTATGGCAGGGCGTGCTGTCCTTGAAGGGATAGTCGAAACCCGACCTCTCCTTATATTCTGGATTAAACCTAGTGGAAAGATAAAACGGGTATTTCTTACCCTTACCGGAAGGGTGTTCGAGAGGGATTGAGTCGGTCTATGTTAACAATTACAGCTGATTTGCGTCTAATTTTTCGACTCAGTTTCAGGGTCGGGAACAAACGGGCGGAAAATTTTAGGGTAGATGATCTGATTTTGGATAATCACGAACCTCTACCGAGTCTTCAGATAAAGAACCCTCTTCTTTGGGTCAGGGCTTTTGGTTGCACGCACCTCATCCAAAGGCATCCAGGGTCAGGTGCGAAAGGAGCGCAGCAATGAGAAGAATCCCCGTTTTTTTGCTATTAACCGCTGGATTGATGTCTGCAAAGTGGTACCAGGTCAAGGTGCCCTTAAACCAGGGAATAACCGTACACGATCTGGGCGACTTCGATGTAGTTAATCTCAAGCCTGGTTTCGAAGCCGAGATAGTCGTGACCGAATCAGAGCTTGATAAGCTCACCGAGCAAGGAATCCCCTACACGGTCGTAATCGACGATATGGAAACCTACTATGAATCCCGGATGAGCGGGACAAGTCCTTTCGGTGACTACTACACGTGTACAGAAGCCTACGCGATCCTCGATTCTTTACACGAAAAGTATCCAGATATCATCTCCGAAAGGATGGTTTTACCTAACGACGACTTTGACGATTTGACCTGGGACGGCAATTACGTATACGCGGTAAAGATTTCGGATAATGTGGACGTTGAAGAGGACGAACCCGAGGTTCTATATACCGGTCTTCACCATGCCCGGGAGCCTATCACGGTGAATATCTGCGTGGAATGGGCACGCTGGCTCTGCGAATGTTACACGACCGACCCTTTAGTCACCTACCTTGTAAACAACCGTCAGATCTGGATGATCCCGATAGTCAACCCTGACGGCTATCTTTACAACGAATCAACATTCCCTGCCGGTGGAGGGATGCACCGCAAGAACCGCAATCCGGCAGGATATCCCAATCGGGGAGTAGACATTAACAGAAACTACCCGTATATGTGGGGGTTGGACGACCAAGGTTCCTCGCCCAACCCGCAATCGCAGACCTATCGGGGTTCTGCACCCGGTTCAGAGCCTGAGACCCAGTCGGTCATGAATCTATGCAAGGAGCACGAGTTCGTCGCGGCCATCAACTTTCACAGCCACGCCGATCTATTTATACCCCCCTGGGGGTATAGAAGCGGGGCGTGTGAGGATTCAGTGGCCATCTATAACTGGGGAGAGGCTTGCACTCGTCAAAACCTCTACGGTGTGACACCCGACGGATTAGGATACAGAACTAACGGTGATGCTACTGACTGGATGTACGGTGATACCGAGGTTAAGAGCCGCATCTTCCCGGCCACGGTCGAGGTTGGAGACGAGTTCTGGCAGGAATACGCGGTAAAAGAGCATGTTGCCGAGAACTTCCCTCTCCTTATTGCTACAGCCAAGGCTGCAGGGCCTTATCTGGAACTCAAGAAGGCAGGCTGGGTCGACGAGAATGGAAATGGAAACATCTCTCCTGGGGAAACGCTAAACCTGGTTCTTGGTATCTACAATATGAATCTGCGGGATGAAACCGGGGGCATTAATGTAGAACTGGAAGGTGAGGATTCGAGGATTGAACTGCTTACATCCTCCGCATCGATTCCCTCCATTGGTCCTCAACAGAGTTCGCTGATCCAGACCGATATCCAGGTCAAGGTATTGACTGCGGCGCCTGTGGATTCTGCGATAGCGTTTGACCTTATCTTGACGGCAGCAGGTCATGAGTATGTACATACCGTTATCCTGCCAGTCGGGGACCGCGAGTTGCTCATAAACGAGGACTTTGACGATCAGAACTGTGAAGGCTGGTACGCCACCGGGGATTGGGGGTTTACCAATTCATACAGTCATTCGCGTTCCTACTCGATGACTGATTCTCCTTTTTCCACATATCCTGACAGTGGTTCCTCCTACTTCAGGAGTCCGAAACTCGATCTATCCGAGTATGTCTTTGCCGAGTTCAGCTTCTGGCATAGAGGTTCTCTTCAAAAAGGCCGCGACTGGGGTATTTTCGAGGTTAAGGAAAGCGCTGACGCCGAGTGGAAACCGCTGAAACACTGGTCAGGTTCAATGGATGCCTGGCAGGAAGAGCATTTTGACCTTACCAGGTTCTGCGGGACAGAGGAGTTCCAGATGCGCTTTCGACTCTACGCTGATACGGCGACTCAAGTTCTGGACGGATGGTATCTGGATGATATAGAACTTGCCGCGTTCCGAGGTAAGGTTACGACCGGCGGAATCTCTGAACTCACGGATATCCGTCCAATGTTAGGTCCGCTTGAGGGCTTAACAAAAGGAAACCTTTATTTCAGTGGTCCGGAAGGTACCGAGGTCAAGGTCGAGGTGTTCGATGCTTCAGGTCGCAGGGTTGCACAAGTCGCAGGTATTACGCCATTTAGCTGGCAGATGAGCGATCTGAAAGGTATCCGACTTCCTCGAGGCATATACTTCGTCAACACGATTTCACCGAGCCGTCAGACTGCCCGTAAGATTGTCTTGACAGACTGACATAATTCGTTATTCTCCAGTATAAAGGCTGCTGGTAATACCTAAAGAGGTTACTCTTGAGAGGTTGATTCTTCTTGTAAGTATTCCTAGCAACAGCCCGGAAGGCTTGAACGTCTTGATAGTGAAAGGTAAATCCCGAGTGAGGCTACCTGAAAGGAAGCGGAAAAACCTATGGGAAGAATAGCAGGTGAGCGGTAAAGAAGTACGGATAACATTGCCTCTGGGACACTCGTGTCCCTGAGGCAGCAAATGGGCGTTGAAAGGAGACAAGCGTGAAGAGGTTCTTGGGTTTGGTTCTATGTGTAAGTTCAGTTATTGCAACCAATTGGCATAAGGTCAGGGTCGATCTTGGAAGCGATGTTGCGCCTTATCTTACCGGATTCGAGGTGACGAACGTACAGCCCGGCAAGTCGGCTGAATTGATAGTAACCGATCAAGATCTCGAACGTCTTGATCAGGCGGGGGTCAAATACCAGGTAATCACCTATGATCTGGAGTCCTACTACGCATCCAGGATGAGTGCAGCGTCGAATTTCGGAGATTACTATACCTACGATGAAGCTAACGCGATACTTGACTCCTTGCATGAGAAATACCCTACCCTCATCTCCGAAAGGATGATTCTTCCGAACGATAGCCTGGGTGATACTACATGGGACGGCAACTACGTGTGGGCGGTAAAGATCTCGGACGACGTTGAGATTGAAGAGAGTGAACCCGAGATCCTTTACACGGGTCTTCACCATGCGCGTGAACCCATCGGAGCGAATATCTGCGTGGAATGGGCACGCTGGCTGCTGGATAACTACGATTCCGACCCCCTAGCCGGATATCTGGTCTCGAATCGCGAGATATGGATAGTGCCCGTCGCTAATCCTGACGGATACCTTTACAACGAGCTTATAGAGCCTGGAGGCGGTGGGATGCACCGCAAGAACCGTCGACCAACTGGCGCGGACAATCAAGGGGTCGATCCGAACCGCAACTACCCGTACATGTGGGGTATTGACGACGTGGGTTCTTCTCCTGATCCTGAGGAAGACGTCTATCGAGGTCCTTCTCCAGGTTCGGAACCTGAAGTCCAGTCGATAATGAAACTCTGCCAAGCTCACCAGTTCACTACTGCAGTTAACTTCCACAGCTATTCGGATCTTTTTCTGTATCCGTGGGGATATAAGCAAGAGAAGTGCGAAGATGAGGCGGCTTTTTTTTCGTGGGGCGAGATAGCTACCCGGCTTTCCTGGTACAATGTTATAGGAGGGTATGAACTTTACATTACGAACGGTGATTCCGACGACTGGATGTACGGGGAGACGGAAGAAAAGCCTCGAATCTTTTCGATTACACCTGAAGTAGGCGAGGATTTCTGGCAGGAATGGAGGATAGACCAGCAGATAGAAGAGAATTTTCCCCTTCTGGTTTCAGCAGCAGAGGCTGCGGGAACCTTTCCTGAGCTTGAATGGTTCAAGTGGTTAGACCAGGACGGAAACATCCAGCCTGGTGAGACGGTTGATCTCATCGTCCGGATACGCAATATGAGTGTTAAGGATCCATCCGGAAACATAACCCTCGATCTCAAAAGTACAAACGGCTATATCCAAGTACTCGAATCCAGCGCGTCCATGGCTTCTCTCGGACCTCAGGAAACGGGAACGAACCAATCCGATCCCTTGAGGGTCAAGGTTTCTTCAAATACGCCCGACAGTTCGTTCTTCTACCTTAACCTGTCAATCACTGAAGGGGATGAGGAGTTCGTATATCAGATTACGATTCCGGTCGGGAACAATGAGGTTCTCATAGCTGAGGATTTCGAGGATTTTAACACCGACGACTGGTCGACCAACTGGGCGGTTACCGGCGAGGATTCCCACTCAGGCACTCATTCGATAACCGATTCCCCGGGGTCAGATTACCACGGCAGAAGGACCTATGAATTAAGGCCTTCCTCCAGTATCGATCTTGGGGATAAGACCTATGCCGAGTTGGGCTTCTGGCACCAGGTGGCGATGGAGCAGGGTTGGGACTGGGGGGCATTGGAGGTCAGAAGTGCTGGTACGGGCTGGACCCCGCTTAAGCGCTGGTCAGGGATTCAGCCCGAGTGGCGCGAAGAGCGATTCGATTTATCCGGATACTGCGGAGCAGATGACGTCCAGTTCAGACTTAGTCTTTTCACAGATGCTCACGTAGAGGACGACGGCTGGCACGTTGATGACATCCAGCTTACCGCATACGACGGCCAGTTCGGAGGGTATGGCGGTTCATCCGAACTCGTGGACGTTCGAGGAGTATTAAGGGGCGTTGAAAGCGTAACTTCCGGAGTTCTGAACTTTAGAGGCCGCGAGGGTACGAAGGTAGAAGTGAAGGTATACGATGCGTTGGGCTGTAAGGTGGCCCAGACCAACGGTACTCTGCCTTTCACCTGGGATATGAAACAACAAGGCGTTTACCCCTTTACATCCGGGGTATACTTTGTTAAAATACTTTCATCGGAGCGCCAGGTGAGTACAAAGATCGTGTTGACGGATTGAAAGTTTTGGCCGCAATAAATGATTTAGTATGAAGGAGGCATGATGAAGAAAGATCTTATTTCAATTTCCGATCTTTCAGGCGCTGATATCGGAGAGATATTCAGATCGGTCAGGGAGATAAAGCATAAGACTGGCAAAGCCAGATCGGTCGATGCCGCAAAGGGGAAAACCCTGGCCGTTCTCTTCGAAAAGCCCTCTCTGCGTACCCGGGTTTCGTTTTCTGTAGCCTGGGCTCAGATGGGTGGACACGTGGTGTACCTTGCGCCCGGTGACATCGGACTGGGCGAACGGGAGTCGGTACCCGATGTAGCAAGGAACCTTTCTCGCTGGGTGGACGCTATTGCCGTCCGAACTTATGCACAAAAGACAGTAGAGCAATTGGCTCAGCATGCGACCGTGCCGGTTATCAACGGTCTTACCGATGACGAGCACCCTTGCCAGACCCTTGCCGATTTCCTCACCATCGAGGAACTGCTTGGAACGACGCAGGGGATAAAAATCGCATTCTTCGGTGACGGCTTTAACGTCTGTCACTCCCTGTTGCTTACCGCTGCCAAGCTGGGTACTAACCTCTGGGTTGCAGGACCCAAAGATTACTGGCCTAAGAAGAACTACATTGAGCGGGCCAAGAAAGATTCAGAGAAAACTAAGGCGTCGATAACCGTTACCGCCGATGCGGACGAGGCGGCGGAAGGCGCCGACGTTATCTATACCGACGTTTGGTACTCCATGGGACACGAAAAGGAAGCCTCAAAACGCAGACCTCTGTTTAAGAAATACCAGGTTAACTCCAAGCTTCTGGCCAAGGCTAAACCAAATGTAATGGTGCTGCATCCCCTGCCTGCTCACCGCGGCGAGGAGATAACCGACGACGTGCTTGACGGTCCCAACTCGGTTGTTCTGCACCAGGTTGAGAACCGCCTGCACGTCCAGAAGGCGATTCTCTACAAGATGGTATGCAAACAATGAAAGGCTCGTAAAGACTTGCAGGCGGTTCTGTACCGCCTGCTTCTGCCCGACCTTTCCTCAAGTCGACCGGAGACATACGCTGGCTTGATCTACACCAATCTAAAAAAGTGTCAGTCGAGTCGCGTAATAGAGTGATTCGAGTATCTTTAATCATACGACCATCCTTGTTGGATACTGAGTGTCAAACCCCTTGCATCCGGGGTATATTTCATTAAAATAAGTTCCTCGAACAGTCGCCGAGTAAAAAGATTTGACGGATTAGTAGACAAGGGAATTGTAAAAAGATCTAGCGTACGTAGGAGGCATGATGAAGAAAGACCTTGTTTCCATTTCTGATCTCTCCGGTGCGGATATTGGAGAGTTGTTTAGAACGGTGAAGGAACTCAAAGGCAGGCCAAGGCACGGCGATATCGCCAAGGGTAAGACCCTGGCTCTGGTATTTGAGAAGCCTTCACTCAGAACCAGGGTGTCGTTCTCTGTGGCCTGGGGTCAAATGGGTGGATACGTGATTTACCTTGCTCCGGGAGATATAGGGTTGGGGAAAAGGGAGCCGGTTGCAGACGTGGCAAGGAATCTTTCCAGGTGGGTGGATGTTATAGCTTTTCGTACCTTTGCCCACAAGACGGTCGAGGAACTGGCGGAGCATGCAAGCGTGCCGGTCATCAATGCCCTTTCCGACGGTGAACACCCGTGCCAGGCCCTTGCCGATTTCCAGACCATTAGGGAGATTCACGGAACGACCAAGGGTATCAAACTTGCCTACTTCGGTGACGGCAACAACGTGTGTAACTCCCTTCTGCTCTTGGCAGCCAAGATGGGAACCAAGATGTGGATTGCCGGGCCTAAGGATTACAAACCCAAGAAGAAATACCTGGATATGGCCGCTAAAGATGCGGAAAAGACCGGGGCGACCATTACCGTTACGGAAAATCCGGACGAAGCTGCAAAAGATGCAGAAGCCATCTACACCGACGTGTGGTACTCGATGGGCAAGGAAAAAGAGGCGGCCAAACGCAAAACTCTGTTCAAAAAGTACCAGGTGAATTCCAAGCTTCTTGCCCATGCCAAACCCAACGTGATGATCATGCACTGCCTGCCCGCGCACCGAGGTGAGGAGATAACGGATGACATTCTTGACGGACCCAACTCGGTGGTGCTGCACCAGGCGGAAAACCGCATGCACATGCAGAAGGCCCTGCTTTACCGGATACTCGGCAGGTAACAGAGTACTCTTGAGATTTTCGGGCGGCCTTTGGCCGCTCGGTTTTTTTATGGTCAACCCCTTCGTGTAACGGCGGTAGTTGCGAACGCCTGAAGGCTCCGCAGACTCCACAACGTCACCGAATGGATGATAGCGGTAGCCCGTCTTTCCTCATAAATAAATCGTTCCGAAGGGAGTGTTACAAAGTTCATGCTATCTCCTTTGGATGATACTTGTTATTGTATGCT
>JAFGSK010000044.1 GCA_016934635.1 Caldifarciminota bacterium | reverse complement strand
GCAGGTCGCAGCGAACGAAGACGACGAAGTTGTCTCCGAGGATAGCGGGCGCAGGTCGCAGCGAACGAAGACGACGAAGTTGTCTCCAGAGGTCACAGAGTGAACGGAGGATATCCTCTCAGGGTGTTCAGATACGCTAAGAGCGTGTCTCTCCATTCCCTGTGCCCTCCGACTGCTTCTGATTTGAACAGGATGTATCCACCTGCCAAATAGAATAGTTAGGACGAATAGGTGATATTCTTTGAATCTTCTAATCTTTTTTAATCATCGAATCTTGTGATCTTTCATTTTCCCCTCCCTTGACGGGACAGCCTCTGGCTGGGGAGGGTGAAGTGCAGTCGTTACGAATTTGCATACTCAGAGAGTACTCCCCCTCCCTACCCTCCACCGTCGAGGGGGAGGTAATGTATGCCTTCAGTTTTCCATATAAAGAATTAGCGTATTCGGGACACCCTCTCAGGGTGTCGTCCCTACTTTACAATTTCGAGAATCAACATCCTGAAAGGGTTTCTTCTTTCCACTCGAGCCAGGAGCGCCACATCTCCGGTCGTTCAAGTAGTTCGGAAATCTGTCGTATGAGCTGATCGAGGTAGGCAAAATCCAGGTTTCTTTTTTTATCTTCTTATGATACCTTGAACGTCGTCCCAATCCTTCTGCCTTTCCGATACGATCTTGTGAATAATAAGGTCTTCAGGTGTAATAAATCCAACCTTGGTCCCCTGGATATTTATTTCGACAGCCCTCTTTATTGCTTCCAGTTCAAAAGGAAGGCCGGCAAAGATGATGTCTATACGCACACCTTCTTGAGTTATCATAGGTAGCACTGAGGTTTTGCGTACAAATTCCTCGGAATCTGTAATACGCGGGTGACAGAGTTTCTTCAGATGTTCGATTAACTTTTTCGTATCATCTTTAGAGGCCTGAATTGTAATGTCAATATCCAGAGTCGAGCGAGGCTCACCCCACACAGCATTTGCCAAACCACCGATAACCATGTATGGAATGTCTGTTTTTTTAAGAAGTCCGACGAGTCTTATCAGCGTATCTTCAAGAGAATTCATTCGTCCCCTCATTTGATTACTGCAAGAGCCCTGCGCATTGCGATGATTCCCTTTACCTTGGCGTCGAAATCTTTTTTTCGGGATTCCCGTGGTATCATATCATAGATTGCACCTATGGCTGCCAATGCCTGTGCCACGGTCATCTTATGGGTTTGTTTTTTCTCCCATTCTGCAAAAAGTTTCAACCCTGCGGCTCGTTCATTGAACAGGCGCTTGTACCGCTTGGGATCGAGTTCAGGTGTGCTCATCAATTATAATATGCAGATATTTCCATGTTTGTCAATAATACAGCAGCTTTAGCGGAAAACTTTATTCTCACCACAAAGGTTGCAGAGCATACAAGGTGAATTAAAACACAGAGATCACGGAGGTCACAGAGTGAACGGAGGATACCCTCTCAAGGTGTTCAGACACGCTAAGAGCGTGTCTCTCCATTCCCTGTGCCCTCCGACTGCTGCTGATTTGAACAGGATGTATCCACCCGCCAAATAGAATAGTAAGTTCGTTTCGCATGAACAACCTTTGGCATTCGCTGCGCGTTAGTATAGACTTTGTGACTATGCAACGACTCGGTCGTTGCATTCCATAGACATCCATCGAATCTTGAAATCTTCCGATCTTTCAATGTTCGAATCCTCTCCGCGTGCTCTGTGGTTTAATTCGAGCTTGACCCCTACTTCTATGGTGCTATAATTCATTCCATGTGTATAGGAATTCCAGCCAAAGTGACAGAGCTTTCAGGCGAGATGGGCAAGGTCGACTACCAGGGGGTGGTCAGGGAGACATCGTTCGTCATGCTGCCTGAGGCAGAGGTGGGTGACTTCGTGATTCTACATGCAGGATTCGCAATCAAGAAGCTTTCAGCCGAGGAAGCCGCAGAAACCCTCGAACTCATAAGGGAAATGCTCAAAGCGGCAGAATAAATGACTGACCTGACTGAAATCCTTGCACAACTCGAAGGGGATCGAGCACTCATGTCCGGGATGGTTTCACGTCTGGTCGCAAGGATAGGCGAGCCATTGAAGGTCATGGAGGTGTGCGGCACCCATACTCACGCCATATCCAAGACAGGAATACGAAGGGCGCTGGCAGGCAAGGTCAGGCTTCTTTCAGGACCTGGTTGCCCGGTATGCGTTACCGCCGATGCAGACATCGACAGATTCATCCAACTCACGGATATTGAGGACTTGGTTGTAACCACCTTCGGGGATATGTTGCACGTGCCTGGTTCAAGTACCTCTCTTGCGGAGATGAGAGACAAGGGATCAGATATACGCATCGTCTACTCGCCTTTAGATGCGTTGAAGATGGCGGAAAGTGAACCTCTAAAGCACTTCTGCTTTCTTGGCGTTGGATTCGAGACCACCGCTCCCGCAATCCTTGCAACGGTTGCCGAGGCCCGGAACCGGGGAATCGACAACTTCTCCATCTACGCGTCGTTCAAGCTCATCCCGCCGGCCCTGCGATTGATAGCCTCTCACCCTGATATCTCAATTGACGGATTCATCCTTCCCGGGCACGTATCAGCAATCCTTGGCTCTGAACCCTACAGGTTTCTGGTCGATGAGTACAAAAAGCCCTCGGTAATCGCAGGATTCGAGGGTGCAGACATCCTGCAGGCACTTTTGATGATTACGAGTCAACTCGAAAAAGGGAAACCAGATCTCGAGATTCAGTACTCGAGGGTCGTGACCCAGGAGGGGAACAAAAAGGCGCTCGATCTCATGAAAGATATGTGCGACAAGGTAGAATCGGAATGGAGAGGGCTGGGCACGATCCCTGAAACAGGTCTCAAGCTCAAGCCCGAGTGGAAATCCTTTGACACGGAACAAAGATACGAGCTTCCTGAACCCTTAATGAAAAAAAATCCCCTCAGAGATGCTTGCCGGTGCGGGGAGGTGCTTTTAGGCAAGATAGCGCCGCCTGACTGCCCCTTGTTTGCCTCAGAATGTAGCCCTTCAAACCCCATAGGTCCGTGCATGGTATCCTCGGAAGGCGCGTGCTCGGCATACTACAAGTATGAAAGATAACACGATCAGCTTAGCCCACGGTTCGGGCGGGCGCAAGACGAGAAGGTTGATCCGTGAGCTTTTCTGCGAGTACCTGGGTAACCCCATACTCGAAAGATTAGAGGATGCGGCGGAACTGCCTTCGGACCGCGGGCGAATATGTCTGACCACCGACTCTCACGTCGTTCAACCACTTTTCTTCCCCTCGGGCGACATAGGTAAGCTTTCGGTATGCGGCACCCTGAACGACCTTGCAGTAAAAGGAGCGCGGCCCCGGTTCATGACTGCAGGCTTTATCCTGAGGGCCGGGATGTCCTTGGAGGTTCTCGAACGAATAGTCAAGTCAATGGCTTGCGAGTTGAATGCAGCAGACGTACAGCTCATTGCAGGAGACACCAAGGTCATCGAAGCCGGTGATACCCCTGAGTGCTACATAACGACCACAGGCTACGGCGTTGTTGAACATGAGCGGACTTTTGCCCACGAGCGCATCGAGGAGGGCGATGTAATCCTTGTATCAGGTAACCTTGGCGATCACGAGATTTCAGTGCTCCTGGCGCGTGAGGATTTCGGATTCGAACACCTTATATCCTCTGATGTAGCCAACGTATGGCCCCTGGTTAATACTCTAATCCAGGCCGATGTTGATGTAAAGGCGATGCGCGACCCAACGCGCGGCGGACTTGCCACCACGTTGAACGAGTTCACAGACGTAACAGGTCTGGGAATGCTTATAAAGGAAACCCTGATCCCATTTAGTAAAGGCGTTAAAGCCGCAGCCGAGATGCTCGGGCTGGACCCTTACTACCTTGCATCCGAGGGACGGCTTATAGTCATCGTCAATCCTTGCGACAAAAACAAGACACTTGAAATCCTCAAGGCACATCCACAGGGTGCGGATGCGTCGATTATCGGCGAGGTTCGCGCAGATCCCAAGGGTCTATGGCTCGAAACAATCCTGGGTTCAGAGAGACCTCTGCTGATCCTTGAGGGTGAGCAGCTGCCGCGAATCTGCTGAAACTTCACGTACGCACTTCGCATAATTCTGTAAGCGTCGTCATTTCACGTCCATTGGGACACCGAGTATCAATCCAGGATACTTGACCCACTCAGGTATTTGACGGATTGGAGAACGGCGAAACGTAGTTTCGCAATCCTCCATTTCCTCTAATACATTAATTATCTCTGTGCACCTTGTAAACAACTTCGTCGCCTTCACGAACTGCGACTTTCACCCGCAGTTCATGTGTCCTCTGTGGTTTAACCTTTTTTTGAATTTGGCTACATTCTATATTGACATCTTCACCTGTGTTCGTAGGATTGGAAAAAAGGCGGAATCTATGTGTAAGTTTAAAGTTATGGCAGTCTTACTTCTCGTTTCGTTGCTTGCGGCAAAGCTGGTTGACCCGGAAGCCGCACTCAAGGTTGCCTCGTCGCAGATGCACGTGATGTCTTCACGTCTTGCCCAAACAAATTGCCTGTCCGGTGAGTTTGCAATTCCCTCAGACGCGTCAAAACCCCTCTACGACGAAGCCGGGGATGAGATATTAGCGTATGTGTTTGATTTCGAGTCCCAGGGCTTTGTAGTCGTTACCGCCGACGATGACCTCGTGCCTGTAATAGCCTACTCCGAACACGGCTCATTCCCGTGGGAGGAACACCCGGAAAACATCCTACTTAACATGTTGAGGCAAGACTTGAGTGTGCGCATCGAGGCTCTGCCCTTGACAGACGAAGAGGTTATCGAACGCAACCACCGGCTGTGGGAAGGGATGATTGCAGGCGACCCCGCATTCCTCGATCCAGGCGATTCGTGGCCTGAAGCCGGTTCTACGGAGACAGGGGGCTGGGTTGAAACCCTCTGGCATCAAGGTTGGCCTTATAACACTTCCTGTCCCATGGACCCGGTAACCGATGCACGCTGTCAGGCCGGATGCCCGTCGGTCGCCATGGGTCAGATAATAAATTTCTGGCAGTACCCCTCATCGGTCATATTCACCGAACAGGACAGCTACACGAGCGAGTATCTGGGACGAACGATACCTATCGACGCGCCTGCGGCATCGATTCCATCAATCGACTACAATAACGGGGATCCATCGGACGAGGTAAGTGCTGCTTTGATATACGCCTGCGGCGTAGGGACCAAGACGGTTTACACGAGCCAGATTTCAGGCGTTTTCACCAACGACGTTTGCGCCGACGCCCTGCTCGAGCACTTCGATTACAGCTCGGCCGTTTACCGGGAAGGCGATGGCGGTGATTTCTACAGCGTTCTTGAACAAAACATGAAGGACTCGATGCCCGCCATCATTGTGATAGTCGGTGAGCCGGGAGGCCACACCCTCGTTTGTGACGGTTTTCGCGAGACTGAGGCAGACCCGGAATGGCATATGAACTTCGGCTGGGGCGCAAGCCTGCCCGCTCCCGTGTTAGAGACCTGGTACGTGATGCCTGGGGGCCTGCCCATGGGACTCACGACCCTTCACGAGGCGATAGTCGATATCGCAGCCCCACACAGACCCGTTTCGGGTATAATCGAGCAGCCCGAGACCGGGCGATCCCGGCTTGAGTGCTCTATCGTACAATCATCTGATTATACCTCCATCCATTATCATCTGCCGCACTCGACCTATGTTGTTATCAAGGTCTGGGACGCAGCAGGCCGTTGCGTGCAGGTGCTTGCAAACCAGACCAAGGTACAGGGTGAGCATTGCATCATATGGGACGGAAGAGACGAAGGAGGGAGCAGGATTTCAAACGGGTGTTACTTCATCAATTTAAGAACGAACGAATCGTGCCTGACTCAAAGAGTAGTGTTTATCAAATAGGAGGCGGTATCATGTTAAGGCTGGAAGTCATATCAATCGCCTGGTTGGTTTTCGTACCCTTCATCTATGCCGAGCGGGTGAACGTCCATACCGCATCAAAGGTTGCAGTATCTGAGACCATCGTGATGAACGCGCGATGCAATAAAGCCGGTCTCTCGTCGGTAACTTACAGCCGAGCTCCTACACAACCCGAGTCTTTATACGATGAGACAGGCGAAACTCTCCTTGCTTACGTTTTCCCTCTCGAACCGGAGGGCTTCGTGGTGGTTACCGCAGACGATGCTTTAGTGCCTGTAATAGCTTACTCTGAACATTGTGCGTTTCCTTGGGAAGAAAACTCTGAAAACATCCTACTTAACATGTTGAGGCAGGATTTGAGCTTGCGCCTCGAGGCTGTGCCATTGACCGACGAAGAGGTTAGCGAACGCAACCACCGGCAATGGGAAGGCATGATTGCAGGGGAGCCAGAATATCTCGAACCGGGAGACTCCTGGCCGCCCGAAGGCTCAACCTGGACAGGGGGATGGGTGGAAACCGCCTGGGATCAGCACTCACCCTACAATGACCTCTGTCCAATCGATCCTGAAACAGGAGAACGCTGTGTCGTGGGCTGTACAGGTACCGCCATGGCTCAAATAGTAAACTACTGGGAGTATCCGAGTTCAGTTCAATTTACTGAAGATGACAATTATATAAGCAGCAGAAATAACTCAGTTATTCCGATCCATGCACCTGATGCGAGTATACCTCTGATTGATTATAATAAGGGACAACCTTCGGAAGAAATGTGTGCGGCTATTTGCTTTGCAGTCGGTGTAAGTTTGAAAATGGATTATTCACCAACTGGTTCAGGCGCATGGCCAACACAAGAAGCTTTTTTAAAACACCTTAGTTTTCTCTACGCTGATGAGATAAATGTTGGAGATACCTCTGGTAAGGGATTGAGTTTTTACCAAACCTTAGAAGATAATATGAAAGATTCAAAGCCTGCTTTACTAATGGTAGATGGTCAACACTCTCTTGGTTTGCACTCGGTAGTATGTGACGGATATCGTGAAACTTATGTGGACAAGGAATGGCACATTAACTACGGATGGGGAACTTACTGGCAACCTTACCCTGATTGTTGGTACGTATTACCTGAAGGTTTACCGTTTGAATACAACGAGGTTAGGGGCGGAATCTTAAACATTGAACCGCCAACAAGATACGTCAAAGAGCCGATTGAAAAACTTGAGGTCGTATCCTGTGCGCCTAACCCATTCGAGGAATACGTAAGAATCATCTACACACTGCCGGAGGAATCCAATGTTAAAGTCGATGTATACGATGTAAGCGGGTATCCGGTACGAAATCTCGCCGATCGATCTTATCCCGCAGGCGTACATGGGGTGTGCTGGACCGGAAAAGAAGAAGACGGAGACCCAGCACTCCAGGGGTTCTATCTTATCAGGATAAAAACCGATTCCGATAAGATAGTCGAAAAAGTAATGCTTTCGAGGCGCGACACGACTGATTCGGCGGTTCAGTTTGCTACGCCATATTCGCCTTGCCGTCCCAATCCTTTTAGAGATGAGGTCAGGTTCTTATTCAATCTGGTTTGGGAGAGTGAGATAGACGTGGACATTTTTGATTCAGACGGCAGATGCATACTTCATTACCCGAGTCAGACATACGGCTACGGGGAACAGGAATTTCGCTGGGACGGGAAGGACATGTACGGCAACCCGGTAAGTCCAGGGGTTTATTTCATAAGAGTATCTACGGCATCTTTTTCATATTTCGGAAAAGTTATCCTGATTCGCTAGGGAACTGAACTTGACAATCCGTGCTAATTTCGGTAAGATAGCAAGCCTTTTTTATAAAGAAGGCGCACACGCGTGAACACATCGAAATGGAGAGATGATGTCAAAGATGAAAGCGGTCGTTAAGGTGAAACCTGAGAGAGGGGGCGCCGAGCTACAAGACGTAGACATTCCCACTATCGCAGCGGGCGAGGTGCTGGTAAAAGTCCAGGCAACTTCCATATGCGGGACAGACGTGCATATCTACGAATGGAACCCCTGGGCCGAAAGAAGGATTGGTCGAGACAAGCTGCCACAGATTCTAGGCCACGAGGTTGCAGGCGAGGTTGTGGAGGTCGGCCCTTACGTACAAAACATCAAGAAGGGTGACTACATTTCCTCAGAAACTCATATCTTCAATCCAGGCGACTTGCAGTCCCTTCTTGGCCAGCGCCATATCGGGAAGAACATGGAGATTTTGGGTGTTGACCGCGACGGGGTGTTCGCAGAATACGTGATGCTGCCCGAAAGAGTGTGCTGGATTAACGACCGCTCCATTCCCCCTGAGTTTGCCTCTGTCCAGGAACCGTTAGGTAACGGGGTATATGCGGTTCTTGGCGAGGACGCAGACGTGGCAGGCAAGTCGATGGTCATCATTGGCGACGGCCCTACTGCATTATTCGCTACCGGGGTCGCAAGGGCCGCGGGTGTTGCAAAGATAATACTCGTAGGTTATTCGGATTTCAACATGGGATTAGCGAAGAAGATGGGTGCCGACCATGTGCTGGATATCAAGGAAACCTCTATGGAGGAACGCTCGGATTTCGTGCTTGCCGAGACTGCAGGTTACGGAGTCGACATCTCGCTCGAGATGGTGGGCGGCGAGGTTCCCATTAAAGAGGCATTGACCCATCTGCGCAAGGGGGGAAGGCTGACCGCATTCGGCGTAGCTGCAGAAGCCCAGTTACCGATAGATTACAACAACGGGATAGTGTTCAAGGGCGCGCAGATTCACGGGGTAAACGGCCGCAAGGTGTTCGACACCTGGTACCGGATGAGAAACCTTCTGGGGTCCAAGAGACTGGATATCTCGCCGGTTGTTACCCACGTTATGGGGCTCGTGGAGTATGAGAAAGGATTCGAGATGCTCCTGGCTGAGCCCCGCAAAGCGGCCAAGATAGTGCTGTTTCCGGACGAAGGCGAGCTTGCCGCGGCGAAGGAAAGGATGGAAGAAAAACGGGACATGCCCGCGGCGGATTGATTGTGGATAAGAAGATTGCGCTGAGAATCGAACCGTTGATTATATTGTCTGTGTTTCTTGCTTCACGTATTAGTTTAGGAAAAGAAGTTGAAAAGATGACTATCTACAAGAATGAAGAAAATAAATCAAAAATTATGGCCATGTACGACGGAAAACTAACTGAGTGGCCGGTTCCGTATGAAGCTGTAGAAGTCAGAACCAAATACGGATCGACAAATATTATCGCAAGCGGTCCTGACACAGCTCCTTCAATAATTCTGGTACCCGCAATGGGCGTAACGGCAACGATGTGGTTACCCAACATCGAGGCGCTGAGCAGTTCGTACAGGGTTTATGCGATTGACATCATAGGCGATCTGGGAAAAAGCGAACTATACGCCCTGGATTACTACCCGAAAACAGGAAAAGACTACAACGATTGGTTGAGAGAAGTGGTAACCGAATTGGGTGTCGAAAAAACCGATGTCATAGCAGCCTCCCTGGGTGGATGGATTGCAATGAACTTTACCATTCATTCGCCTGATAAGGTTAATCATCTTATACTCTTAGGTCCAATGGGACTTAAAGCAAATACATTTAAGGTTATCTCAAAGTTAACTAAGATAATCCTTAATCCCTCTCAAAAGAATAAAGCAGAATTAACACACTGGCTTTTAGGTGATAACGAGGAAGTTAACGATGCTTTATCTGATTATCTGAATACCGCAATGAACTGCGAAGGCAGGATTGGTGTTCCTAAACGTATTAGCAAATCTGAATTGAAAAGAATCGGGGTTCCTACTTTATTGATTTTGGGTGGAGATGATAATCCAATTGGCAGTCCAATCAAGAACCAAAATTATGCGGAAAAAGCCATATCAGACATTAGCGTAGAGATACTTGCAAACACTGGCCATCTGATGAATGTGGAGAGACCTGCAGAAATCAACAGGAGAATACTCGAGTTCTTAAACGAAAGCAAATGATTGTAAGCAAAAGATGAAAGGGTACGTCGTTTTCATGGTGAGAAATGAAGTGTAGCGCAGACTGGAGAGTCTGTCCCTGATAGAAGATTGCATGAAAAAACAGGTGATGTTACATAAAGACCTCAATTACGCTAAGGAGGATAAAAGTAAATGACTAATATTGGCAATTATGAGGAAAAGTACAGATCCTTCGACTGGTCCCAGGCGCGCGAGATCCTGGGATACAAGGAAGGCGATTTTTTGAATATCGGATACTACTGCTCCGACCGTATCTGCGAACAGGGCAAACAAGACAAGCTGGCCCTGATATGGGAAGGCATGGACGGCACCGTAAAGAAATACACCTTCGATGACATCCGCGTGCTTTCCAACACATATGCGGACTATTTGCGCAGCTTGGGTGTCCGTCCGGGCGACCGGGTGTGCATCTTCATGGACAAGATCCCCGATCTCTACATCTCTGCCCTGGGTATCTTGAAACTGGGGGCTATCGCCCAGCCTCTCTTCTCAGCCTTCGGACCGGAGTCCTTGATCACCCGGCTCGAGAACGCAGAGACCAAGGTTGTGCTGACGACAAAAAAGCACGCCTCCAAGGTACGCAAGATAAAAGCCGACCTTCCGGCTTTGGAAAAGGTCGTAATAGTCGAAGGCGAGCCAAAGAAGCTTGAGGACTGGGAAGCGCTGTTCAACCTGGAGACGGCAGAAAAGGGGGAGCAATTCGAGAGCTTTGCCGCCGATTTGGAAACCCCGTCCTTGCTCCACTACACCTCAGGCACCACAGGCCAGCCCAAGGGCGCGCTGCACGTGCATTCATCGATCTTCGCTCAACACGTCACAGCCAAGTGGGTGCTTGATCTTCGCGACGACGATGTGTACTGGTGCACCGCAGACCCGGGCTGGGTCACCGGTACCTCGTACGGGATTATCGGTCCCTGGTCTCTGGGCGTCACCCAGTGCGTGCTAGACGCGGGTTTTACTGCCGAGCGCTGGTATAAGTTCATACAAGATCATAAGGTTACCGTATGGTACTCGGCGCCAACAGCCATCCGCATGTTGATGAAGCAAGGCTCCGAGATTGTCAAGCGCTTTGACATGTCTTCCCTGCGGTATCTCACGAGCGTTGGTGAACCGCTCAACGCCGAGGCCGTACACTGGTCAAAAGAGGCATACGGCCTGCCTTTCCACGATACCTTCTGGCAGACCGAGACCGGCTCGATAGTCATCTCGAATTATCCTGGGATGGAGATAAAACCCGGCTCCATGGGTAAGCCGTTCCCCGGGATCGAAGCGACCGTGCTAGACCTCAAGACCCACGAGCCAGTCGTCGAATCTGGCAAGGTCGGGTTGATTGCCCTCAAGCCTGGTTGGCCCTCTATGTTCCGCCAGTATTGGAGAAATGAGGAAGTCTACAAATCCAAGTTTGACAAGGGCTGGTACATCTGCGGCGACAGGGCCTCGATAGATAAAGACGGCTACTACTGGTTCGTTGGCCGCGACGACGATGTAATCAACACAGGCGGTCATCTTGTGGGTCCGTTCGAGATTGAATCAGCTTTACTTGAGCATCCGGCAGTGGCCGAGAGTGCCGCAGTAGGCAAGCCTGACGAGGTTAACATGGAGGTGGTAAAGGCGTTCGTGGCCTTGAAGCCCGGGTTCGAGCCGTCCGACGACCTGGAACTCGACATCATGAACTTCATCCGTAAGAAGCTCTCGCCTCTGGCCATGCCGCAGGAGATTGAGTTCGTAAGTTCCCTTCCAAAAACGAGATCGGGCAAGATAATGCGCCGCGTGCTCAGAGCCAAGGAGTGGGGCGAGGACCTGGGCGACATCTCGACTCTGGTCGAGGACGAATAAAATCAGATTTTAAAAAACGTAGGGGCCGGTCTTGAGACCGGCCCGTTTTGTAAAATTCGTGCCACGATTCGCGTCAGGCTTGAGTCCGATTCGTCAAAGAAAGTCACCCAAATAGTACCCAAAAGCTACTCAAAAGCTATTCAAAAGATACCCAAAAACTACCCATTCTTCGTGGCTAAAAAAAACTTGTTAAAAAGTGGGTCAGAATCGCGCTATCGCGCAATGCAAAGGTTAAATTTACTACCGTACCAGCACCACCTTGTGCGCTGCGGCCCTCTCCCCCATCACCTTTACGAAATAGACACCCGGAGAGTGACCGTTACCCCAAGAGACAGTTACTCGACCGTCGAGAACTACTTCGTCGACAAGCCGCCCAGAGGCATCGAAGACGTTAAGCATCTGGCAATCCTCGCTGTAGGATACGAGCTGAACTTGTACCCCCAAACCCGTAACCACCTCGAAGGTTGGTTGGATTTCGTGTGTTACGGGTTCGGCAACCGCCAGAAAACCGAGGGAATCGGTTTTGAGGAGGTAGATGTCGTGTTCGTAATCGCCAAGCTTCCATGTATCACCTATAACTATGTAACCACCATCGTTAGTTTCCTGAACACACCTGCCGTGATCCGTCTGATCTCCACCATATCTTCTTGTCCATTCAATATTACCTAGCGAATCTGCTTTCAACAAACAAAGATCGCCGAGATACGTATCCCAATCGCCATAGTGTTCGATGTAATTGGTCGTACCGGTTACAATAAATCCACCATCCTTTGTCTGGCGCACACACCTCCCCCAATCTTTACCTTCCTCACCCCAGGTACAACTCCAAACGGTATCGCCATTTTCATCCGTTTTGATTAAAAGGAGATTTTCGTACCAATCATATCCAGTAATAATATATCCTCCATCCTCAGTCAGCTGCCCAGAAGAAGCACACTCACCACGATACATCCGTGTCCAAAGACTATCCCCCAGGGAATCCGTTTTAATCAACCATGGGCCTCCTGAATAGTACCATTCCCCAGCTAATTCGTAACAGTAACCGGATTCACACATAACAACATAACCGCCATCTGTTGTTTCCTCGACATAGTTGGCGAAGTTTGTTGTTTCATCAGGATCTCCCCAATCCTTGTAGAACATGCGGCTCCATAGCGAGTCGCCTGATGAATCAGTTTTTATTAATAAAATATTACTCAAGGTGGGACCTGAAGTAGTGCTGCCTACTAATATGTAACCGCCATCAGCGGTTTGCTGAACGTATCCTCCATCTCCCCAACCGTATGACTTTTCCCATTGCAGGTTCCCAAAAGGATCGACTTTAAGTAAATTCATCGATCCATCAATAATGATATAACCTCCATCTTTTGTCGACTGAATACATACTCCACTACCGCTACCGAGAATTTTAGCCCATAGCGAATCCCCCTTCTCGTCAGTTCTAACAACCCATATCCCTCCATAAGTATATGACCTTCCTGTGAATATGTACCCCCCATCTTTGGTTTGAAGCACATGACTGCCGTACTCCGGATCTTCCCCTCCATACGTTCTCCACCAGCCTGCGGTAAGGGTTATGGTAAGTATCAGTAGGATTAGGGTTACTTTCTTCATGTAGACCTCCCATCTAGACCCCGAAGGGTCTTTTTTATTATGTTTTAGTATAAGAGGCAGTTAGGGATTGTCAAGTACCCCTCACCCTTTATCCCTCTCCCGAAGGGAGAGGGAATACATCCTTTTGCATCCTTCGGAATTCCGCACACTCATAAATTGTTTGCAGGGATACGATTACTCTTCTTCGGTCAGGAAATACCCCTTGGGGTTGACAGGTCTTCCCCCAACCCTGACCTCGTAGTGAAGGTGAGGGCCGGTGGAGCGTCCGGTGTTACCCATGGTTGCGATAACTTCACCGCGAAAGACAGATTGCCCCTGCTTGACACAGAACTCGTCGAGGTGTCCGTAAAGGGTCTCGATTCCGTTCCCGTGATCTATCTTTACCGTGTTGCCGTAACCCGTAAGCCAGCCGGTGAAGGAAACGACGCCGTCGGCACTGGCCTGTATCGGAGTCCCAGGTTCGTTGGCGATATCAACACCTGTGTGCAACTGGGGATAGTGCAGGAAAGGATCGATGCGGTAACCGAAACCACTAGTCAACCTGCCCTCGGTCGGATTGACCGATGGTGTATGGTCGAGTATGAACTGGTCTTTGGATATCTTATTTTCAATCTCTGTAAAGCTTTCTTCCTGGAACCGGACTTTGCGAAGTAGCATGTCGATCTTCTGATCGAGTTCAACTGTCTCCGCGTAATATCCGCTCCCCATTTCTCCCAACTCGATCAACTCAGCCGATTCCTGGGCCGGACCGCCGACACCCAATGCCCGGGCGTCAGCAGGACTTATTTCCATGTTCTCGTAGATACGCAACTGATTATCATGTGTTTCTAATAAAGCCAGAAGCTGCTCGATAGAATCCGCCTCATACTTTAGATCGGAGAACCTTTCTGAAAGCTTGAGATTCTCCTGTTCCTGGCGGTTAAGCTGGGACGTCGCAATTTCATTACCTATGCAGACAACCATCGATCTGCCGCCGTGGCCCACAATAGAAACGAGGATCAAGGTTACCGTGAGCAGCGCCCACTTGGGCAAGGCGAGATGAAGCGTCCTCGAGGACGTTCCGGATTCAATAAGGACTGTAACTCTCTGTTTGAGTAAGTTTATAACACGCTTTAGCATGTATAATTATACATCGCCAAGGCGACATTGTCAATTATTCCGTCCGGCACGATCATGCGCAGAGTCTTACGTACAAAGGAATCTTATGAGTAAACCTCGAAGATTTCGGAAGGCGATGAGTAACAATAGATGACTGGTTTCACTGATTCAACCCTTTGAGGCGTATTAATGCATCGCCGCTTTTTCAGTAAGTCCTCTCAGCTGTTGACAAGACCCGCCTGGCGCTTAATATCGTCTAAATCGCCAGCATTAAGGAACCCCGAAATGGAGGCAGCTGTGAAGAAAAAACATTTCCTCAGGATGAGTGTCTTCCTTTGTGGATTTATCTTCTCGATATGCCTAATGAATCCCCTTTCAGCCCAGATCGTTATCGACCACAACTGCATCGATCCCGATAAGATTCCCCTTTCCTGCCTTGATTCAATAAAAGCGCTTGACATCCTGTTTATGCACAGGTTTATCGGTGACGGTATAATGGAGGGTTTTACAGACCTTGCAGTCGAAAATGCGGCAAGGTATTCTATTGACACTATCTATACACCGAATATCGGCTGGTTTTACGAAAACAGCGGCATAGGGCACTTCTCATACGGATTCGATTTTCTCCCTGAGTCGAAGTGCTCCAAATTCAACGAAAAGATCAGGGACCAGGGTTTTGGAGGTTCGGTCGATATTGCCTTTTTCATGTTCAGCGTCGAGGATTTCATCTGCCAGGACTGGTGGGGAGAAATCCCTGCTGACTCAATATGGCACACATTCTACAAGCCAACCATGCAAGCCCTGGAAGCCGATTACCCCGAGGTTACGTTTGTATGGTGGACCGCCCCTTTGAACGACAGGTGGGGAAACGACGAAAAGGGGGTATTCAACACCCTTGCCAGGAATTACTGCGCGAACAACGGGAGGGTATTATTTGACCTTGCCGACATCGAATCCCACGACACCCTGGGGGAGCCGGTACAAGACGTTGACGGATTCGAGGGAATGTGGCACGATTACTCGATCGACGGCACCCGCCTCAACGGGTTGGGACGGAAACGAGTTGCCTCTGCGCTCTGGCGGCTCTTTGCTTTTATACTTGGATGGAGCGAGGGAGCAGAGGAGGGGCTTGACAAGGAGCAATCTGACATTCGATTAGAAGTCATTTATGCTAACGGCGCTCTGACGATTCGTTACTATCTGCCTGAGGCTGGCCGGGTGGGCATAAGTATCTTCGATGCGTGCGGTCGGAGGGTCGCCTCGCTGGCAGAAGGGATTCAAACCTCAGGCGAACATCGAGTCGTCTGGGACAGGGCAGTGGCGGGTAACGGGGTGTATTTTATTGGAATTCAGCATAAAGATTTCACTTGGACTGAGAAACTGCTGATCTTAAGTCAAAAGGAGCGCAAATGAACAAATCTTGCCAGATTTTTATATTGACCCTTTTCGCAGCAGTCCCAGCAGCGGCTGAGATCGACACCCTAAACTCAGGCCGATCCCTCGGTCTTGAGTTTGCGCCCGGTGTGATGGGGAGCCTTTCGTTCATGCAGGCAGGCGTCACATTGCCGACCATAGGCTCATCGTTCCAGATTGGTATCAAGGCTCGGATGTGCAGTTCCTTGACCTGGGCTACGTTCATCGACCAGGAGACCGGGGAGCAGGCTTCGTTCCACCCGGTGGCCGCTGCAGGTATCGTTTCCTTCGGCGGCTCAGGGCCGATAATGCACGGGTTCATGAGACCTTACGGGGCAACCGACATCCTGGTTGGCTATACATTCACCCCATACGACGACCTCATCTACGACTGCGGCAATCTGGTTGGACCTAATATAACCTTCGGGGTATTCGGCTACTTCGGGCTCGAGCTCTTTACCTCGAATCGCATGGCGGTATTCCTGGACGCGGGCGGAGGGTTCAAGACCCTGAAGCCCGAGGAGGAGAACGTTTACGCCATCGCTGCAAGCTGGCTGGGCTCAGGTTTTGGTTTCAAGATGGGGATACGATTCTATCCTTGAATTCACACCACGAACGCATCGAGACGTCGGAGGAACGGATAACCGGTAATTGGGTAAGGACTGGTCAGCACATACTCTCAGTCTGTGGTTATTCGACTCCAAGAAGTACCCCGGAGGCTTAACAGTAAAGCCAGGGATGTTATAATTCTAAGGAGAGCGTAGAATGAGAACAATACCTGAGGTTCCGCGAAGATAAAGGAGGCAGGAGTAGTCTGGAATAAACGAGATAACCTTTCTCGTGGAAGAAGACGCGGAAGGAGGCTGGACAGCCAGGGCGATAGGGCACTCCATATTTACCCAGGGTGAAACCATACAGGAGCTTAAGGGGAATATAAGGGACGCAGTAACATGCCATTTCGGGGACAAAGTTCCTCAAATCATCCACTCGCGTATAGTTAAGGAAGAAACGATGCACTATGTCTAAGATCCCGAGAGATCTTAGGGGTGTAGAGTTAGCCAAACTGCTTTCCAGACACGAACATAAAATAATCCGACAAACAGGAAACCATATAAGGTTTACATCTACAAAAAAGGGGTATGGACACCGTATCACCATACCTACCCAGTCACTAGTGAAGATAGGAACCCTGATTACATCTTAAGGGATGTGGCAGGTTACCTTGAGATGGAAAAGGCTGTTCTGACAGCAGAACTTTTTGGCCAGTGATTAGGTGGTGGGGTGTATTCATGTAGCACAGACTCTCAGTCTGTGGATATCTCTAGAGCACAGGTTAGCCAACCTGTACCACACGGTCGGTGTTTACCTTACCGGCACCATCCTCTGTGCAGTTGAAACCCCACCCGTCTCACGGCTTATAACGAGGTGAAACCCAGCTTGACAGAAACATAACCACGCTTATTATAAATCTATGAGACAAGTTGTCGTTTTATCCGGGTGAGGACGGATTCTGGGTCGTTGAATGTCCAAGTCTTCCCGGATGCATTAGCCAGGGGAAACCAGGGAAGAGGCGATTACCAATATCAAAGAAGCGATTCAGGGATACATCGAAGCATTAAAGGAGGATGGTCTACCTGTTTCTGAAGAGGCTTTGAGACCATTATAGTCGCGGTGTGACGTAACTTCCACAAATCTCTGGTCAAGAATATGCTAAGGCCTTGGCTAAAGTCGGTTTCGCTGTAAAGAGACAGCACGGCAGTCATATTATCCTCAGACGATATGAACCGTTTGCACAAGTGGTAGTACCCGACCATAAGAAGTTGGATAAAGGTTCGCTGCGTGCAGTAATTCGCCATGCTGGTTTGACTGTTGAGAATTTCAAAAAGTTATTATAATACCCCTTCTATTCCCCCTTAGTAAGGGGGACAGCTTTGCCTCCCTTATCAAGAGAGGTGACCGCTCTGTAAGAGCGGTCGGAGGGATTACCGAACGAGCACAACCTTCTTTTCACCCCTGAAGGTTACTTCGTACCCTTTAGGGGACCCCGGAATATCACGCGAGTCTATTTAATCAAAATCACCTTACAGGGAACCTGGTTTAGTGATATTCCCTTGATGAAATAGATCCCCGGCAAAAACCCGTTGCCCCAGGTTGCCTTTGAGTGACCATCGAGAGCCAACTCATCCACTAATCTGCCTGAAGCGTCGAAGATTTTGAGCTGCAGCCTTTCATCACGAAGAGAAGACAAGTGCACTTTCGAACCTGTGCTGGTCAGGATTTCGAAACCGGGTTCACGCGCTGGTTCGACCTCGGAAATCGAAGTCGGCATCGTATCTCCGCTCTCATCCAGCTTGAGCAGCAGTACGTCGTAATGATCGTGCTGGTGTCCCGGACCCGGGTTATCCCAGTAAATACTTCCTCCTATCGCATATCCGCCGTCCGAGGTCAGCTCGATACTGCGACCTAATTCGTTGTTCAGGGTATCGCCGTAAATCTTTGTCCACTGGATGTCGCCGGCTGAGGATAACCTCTGTACAACAACGTCCAATTTGTAAGGATTTATGTCGCGGATACCTGTGAGTACGTACCCGCCGTCCGGTGTCTCGCGAATATCCTGGGCTGAAAACGATTCCCCGCCGTAGGTAGTCGACCATTCCACCACGCCCGAAGCATCGGTCTTGACCACCAGGAGACCTACTGACGGAGAGGCGTAACCGCACATGATTATGCCGCCGTCTGAGGTCTCTCTCAGTGAATAGGCTCCGTATCCCGGTTCGGGAAAGGTCTTGCTCCACATGGTATCGCCTGCCTGGTCTATCTTTGCCAGCCACACCTTATACATCCAGCTCCCGCAGGCGATGTAGTTTCCGTCCGAGGCCTCCTGAATACAGAATCCAAAATAGAGAGAATCTGATTCGTGTATGCCGTAGGTCTTTTCCCACTGGACTGCGCCCGACGCGTCGGTCTTAAAGAGCCATATCCTTGTGGCGTATCCTTCGGCTCCGAAAGTGGTATCCCTGTGTCCGATTGCGATGTACCCTCCGTCAGATGTCTGCTCCGCCCACTGCGTGTAGTAGTGATCCTCTATTTGATATGCCCACGAGCTGTCGCCGGAGCTTCCAATCTTCAAGAGCTTGAAACCTGAACCTGTCAGAATGTAGCCGCCGTCCGCGGTTTTTCGAATGCAGTTTTTATTGGTGCTGGGAAAATCGGCAGTGTAGTAAGAGTTCCACTGCACGTCGCCTTCCGAATCCGTCTTGATGACCCACATTTTTCCCATCTGTACGGCATAGGCGGACATGATAAAGCCTGCGTCCGCGGTATGCAGCAGACAGTAGCCCATCTCGGAGGTGTCTGCTATCCCGTAGTATTTCAGCCACCCGGCCCTGAGATTTGTCGGGGTTAAAGAAAGGATTATTACACTTACTACCCCGAGAAAAACAAAGAATCTTCGCATATACGCCTCCTTGGCTTACAGGTTAACTTGCCTTGTAGTAAGCAACCTTCATGCCAACCATGTATTTACTATGTTAACGAAAATATGTAACTTGTCAAATGGGTGTAGTATCACGACGGCAAATACTATGAAATTTTGTTCGCGGGGCGAATGGTTTTGCGTGTATTGAATGCTTCTGTTTGAGCTTCTCTCAACGCTTGCGGCTCGGAAGAGTCAAAAGATCGCAGGAAAAACGCAGGGGCTTGCCTTGATGCATCCGCATCGCTTCGCGTCAGGTAAGCCTGGAGAATAAATCAACTTGTTTTTTGCCAGTAATTAGGTTGGTGGTACCCGTGCAGCACAGACTCTCAGTCTATGGTGATCTGTAGAGCACAGGTTGGAGAACCTGTGCCACACCCTCGTGTTATGACTGGGTTTATCTCACTAATTCAACCTTCTGCTTGCCTGTCCCGAAATCTTGAATAAACTATAATATGATCGAGTCAAACGGAAGGACAAAAAGGTGATGAAACCCGGTCTTGATAAGATAAAATCGGTCTCTACTCCTTCATCGTACGAAAGGGCGGTGAGGTATTTCCGGGAAGGCAGGGTTGAGTCGGTTGAGCGGTTTGGGGACAGGATAACCGCGACGGTGCGGGGAACAGAGTCTTACAAGGTGACGGTACGTCTTTACGGAGACGACTTTACTGCTTCGTGCACGTGTCCCTACAGCCTAGGAGGCTACTGCAAACATGTTGTTGCCGTGCTGCTCCACCTGTTTTATAAGGGAGAGGGGGAGAAATCCACAGATAAGGAGACCTTCGCCCCGGAGCCGCAGGATGCGGCACTTACTCCAGATTCTTCAGATCGAATGTTTGCCTCCAGAGTTTTTGAAAAGGTCCGCTATGTCTCAGGCTTGCTGGACATATATATCCAATTTCCGGAATCGGCAAGAAAGAGGCTTCAGAAATATAAAAGCGAACTCCGCCTTCTGTACCGCAAGGCGTTAAAGGGTTCGGGGTATCATCGCTATGGAATAGAGGTTAACTTTCAGGATTTTCATGACCTTACCAACTTTTACATTCGCAGAGGCGACTACGACGAAGCCCTTCTGATCAACCAGGCGGTCTCCGAGGTTATCGCCGAGAAGATGGACTGGGTGGACGATTCGGACGGTTACTACGGCGGGGAATTCGCGGACACGATTCACGATCTTGCCAATGTCCTCAAGGAGTCAGGCTCCGATCACCGGCAGAGGAGGCCGTGGATACGCTACCTGTTCAAGAAATTCATAGAAAACGACCCTGACTTTTTCGAGGAGTACTACTATATCGCTCTCCAGATGGTCTGTACCGATACCGATGACTTGAAGTACTGGAGAGGGCTTCTCGAACCACACATGCCACCCAATCTCCCTAGCACTGACGATTTTATCGTACACTTCAGGGCGTGGAGGCTTTGCTCGATGATGCTTCATATCCTGGAAGGACTGGGGGCGTGGGATGAGTTCTATTCACTCATGGAAAGGGACTTCAGGAACGATTACAAGTTGTGCCTGTGGTATGCCAGGCGTCTGGCAGAAAACGGACGCCCAGATCAGGCTACAGAAGTCGCCGAGGAGGGTCTTACGCTCTTCCCCGAACATCTCAGGGAAGACCTGCGTAGGTTTCTGGGGGAATTCTACAAGTCTAGCGATCCGCAGAAGTACAAATGCAACCTGACTGATTTGTTTCTCGAAAAGAGGAACTGGGGGGACTACGAGGAGTTGAAGGCGTTATGTACTCCGGAAGAATGGAACAATACACTCAAGGATATAACAGCCGAACTCAAACGGAACCATATCGACCGTGACGACGTTTTGCTCGAAACGTATCTGCGTGAAGATATGCACGATAAAGCCCTGGATATGGTCCTGGCTAAGAAGAGTCTTCATTATCTCGAGAAGTACCACGAGCGGCTTGCCCCAAGGTATCCCGCAGAGTACTTCAGGGCTTACATGGAGCTGATAGTTCCCTTTGTAAAACACAACATGGGACATGCACACTACAGGGAAGTCGCCGGATATCTGCAGCTTATGAAAGGAATAAAGGGATTCGAGAAGGAAACCTTAAAACTGATTGAAACCTTTGAGACTGACTACGCCCGCAGACCTGCGTTCGTGGAGGAGTTGGGGAAGATAAGGTAGCATGGAGCGCTCCCTCTCAGGGTGTTTTGAAATTGTTCCTTTTGTTCCTTTGGTTCAAAAGATCGCAGGGGAAATGCAGGGGATAACCTGGATGCATCCGCATCGCTTCGCGTCAGGTAAGACCAAAGCATTTATAACGGGTTGACCTTTAAGTAGGTCTCTCTGCTATTTTATAGTAATTTACTCAGTAAGGATTGAAGATATAGCTAATAACAGAACACTTCACTGGCTTTTTTCAAAAGAATCCCATCATCATCGAAAAGCTCAATCCAATAATAGTTTAGTAACACATAACCACTGGACGCAGAATATTCTGAGTAGTAATTACCATCGTGATCCATGGTTATGTATTCTGTTTTCACTACTTCTTCGACGCTGCTTCCTTGCCCATGCCATTTCCATTCTGCTTTTATTGTATGAGTTCCTGAAGCTGAAGCATGAATTTCGGCAGTGAGTGTAGCTACATCGTAACCACCAGGTGGTGTAATATTCACACTGTCGATCGTTATAACGTTTGAATCGCAGTTAGCAAGAAATGCACAACATGTAATGGTGGCTAGAAGTAACGTCCTATATGACTTGCCCCACATATTTTCCTCCTTGTAGGTTAGATAGTTTACCCTTTATTTTATACCTCTAGATAGAATTATCAAGAGCATTTCTATCTAGAGAGGATAGAACAAATTCGTATCTTATCTATATTTAACGAATGCCAAAGAAAGATACGTCATTCCTGAAAAAGTTGGGTTTAGAAATCCGTCGAAGACGTAAAATTAAAGGTTGGTCTCAGGAAAAATTAGCACAGGAGGCTGAACTCACATTCAAACATGTAAGTAAAATTGAGCGTGGCCTGACGATACCCGGTATTACCACAGTCAACCGACTTGCAAATGCCCTTGAAACATCACTTGCAGAAATCCTGGAGTTCACACTCGTCTCTAAGCATAAGCAAAATCCAAGACTTCTTCTAGAGGAGTTACTAGGATTATTAAAGAACCATCCTAATTTACTAGCAGAATTCGCTGCTCGCCTGATTGATGAGCTAAGGAAGTCCATAAGAGCAACCTAAGAGGTTATCTTCGTTCTTTCCGTCGGGTATAATCCCCTCTTGCATCCTTCCGATAATCAAATATACTACTCGCTGGTGCGGGGAGGCAGTCTGTAATTGAAAACAAAACTAAGGAGCAGCAATGCTTGATGAAAAGCAATTGAAGGACACGGTTCTCGCGTACGTCAAGAATGAGTACATCGACGACGAAGACGAGGCAGATGAACTGACTGCAGACACTCCACTCATCTCAGGCGGTATCGTGGACTCCTTCTCCATGGTATCCCTGAAGGTCTTTTTAGAGAAAAAGTACCAGATTCAGATCCCGGACTCGGACGCAACGCCCGAAGCTTTCGACACCGTCTCGAAGATCGTGGAGTTGGTAAAGCGGTTCAAGGGGGAATAAATGGCCTACAGCGAAAAGGTTAAGGAACATTATCAGAAGACCATTGAAGAGATCCGTGATGGCGGGCTGTTCAAGGAGGAGAGGTTCATCCACTCACCGCAGGATGCGGAAATCAAGGTCGAGTTTCCAGAAGGCTCGGAATTAAAAGAACTCATCAACATGTGCGCGAACAACTACCTGGGGCTTTCCTCACATCCCGATGTGGTAAAGGCCGCGCACGAAGGCCTGGATTCGCGGGGCTACGGGATGTCGTCGGTGCGGTTCATCTGCGGCACCCAGGACATCCACCGCGAACTGCAGGACAAGCTTACCAAGTTCTTAGGGACAGAGGATACGGTCCTGTTCCCCTCCTGCATGGACGCCAACGCGGGCGTGTTCGAGGCTATACTCGGAGAGGAAGACATCATTATCTCGGACCGTCTTGTGCACGCATCATTGATCGACGGCATCAGACTATGCAAGGCCGCCTACGACTCGTTCAAGCACATGAATATGCAGCACCTGGAGCAGAAGCTCGAGATGCATCAGGATAAGCGCATCCGGTTAGTGGTTACCGACGGCGTGTTCTCGATGGACGGCGACCTTGCTCCTTTGGATGAGATAGTTGCGTTATGTGAGAAATATGACTCCATGGTTCTGGTGGACGACTCCCACGCCACCGGATTCATCGGCAAGACCGGGCGCGGTGTACACGAGCACTTCGGGGTGGTCGGTAAGATAGACATCATCACCACTACCCTTGGTAAGGCCTTGGGAGGAGCGTCGGGCGGTTGCGTTTCCGGCAGGGCGGAACTCGTCGAGATGTGCAAGCAGAGGGCCAGGCCTTATCTCTTTTCCAACACCATGCCCCCGGTCATCGTGGCCGCAGCGTCGCGGGTGATGGACATCGTGTCCGGAACCACCGAACGCCGGGACAAGCTGGAAGCCAATACCAAGTATTTCCGTGAGAAGATGACCGAGGCCGGGTTCGATATCCGTCCGGGCGAGACGCCGATTGTACCGGTGATGCTTTACAACGCCAAACTCTCGCAGGACATGGCCCGCGATCTCTACGCGGAAGGCATCTACGTGATCGGATTCTTCTATCCGGTAGTTCCCCAGGGCCAGGCGAGGATCCGCACCCAGCTCTCCGCGGCGCACGAAAAGGACCACCTGGATAAGGCCATCGCCGCGTTCACCAAGATCGGCAAGAAGTACGGCATCCTGGGACTCAAAAAGAAGGAGCTGATCGAGAAATTTGGACTGTAGTTGCTTCTTTTACCCCATGGGACACGTATGCGGCTTATTAGAGTTAAAAGATCGAAAAAAAAAACGATATCGCAATCAAAAAGGTCTGACCGATATTTCATCTCACAGATGCTATTTTTGGGATCCACGCGATACTGTGGAGCAGGATCGTGGGGTGAATAATGTTTGACGCCATAGCAGTCCAGGGTATCAAGAAGCGCTTCGATGAGGTGCAGGCGCTTGACGGCATCAGCTTCAACGTTAAGAAAGGCGAGTTGTTCGGGTTCCTGGGTCCCAACGGCGCGGGCAAGACCACCACCATCAACGTTCTCACCGGCCTGGCCCGTCCTGATGCAGGTAAGGTCGTAATCGACGGCATCGACTGTACCCGCAGACCCAAGGCAGCCCAGCATCTGGTGGGCGTGGTTCCGGACGAAAGCAACCTCTATCCCGAACTTTCAGGATTCGGCAACCTGTGCTTCTGCGCCGCGCTTTACGGCATGCCAAGCAAGGAAAGAAAGCGAAGGGCGCAGAGGCTCTTGGCCGACTTCGGGCTGGACAAGGCCGCGGACCGCAAGTTCGCCACCTACTCCAAGGGAATGAAGCGAAAGCTAACCATTGCCGCCGGGATAATCCACCGGCCTGAAATACTGTTCCTGGACGAACCCACCACCGGCATAGATGTGGCGTCGGCCCGACAGCTGCGTCAGCTCATCTCAGACCTGCACCAGTCGGGAACCACAATATTCCTGACCACTCACTATATCGAGGAGGCCGAGCGGCTTTGCGACCGCATCGCATTTATCGTATCAGGCCGCATCGTAAAAACCGACTCGGTTGCCCGCCTGCTCCAGCCTCTTAGGGGAAGACACGTTCTGGAGATCACCTGTACTGGAATAACAGCCAAAATCGAGAGAGCGCTTTCTGTGGAATTTCCCGGACTGGATTTCAGTATCGGAAAGCAAAGTATCGTAAGGGTGGAGGCAGGCGAGGAGATAAGGGTCGGACCCCTTGTCCGATTCCTAGAAGAAGCAGGTACGGAGGTCGCGGAGGCCCGTAAGGTCAAACCTTCACTGGAGGAGGTGTTCATAAAGGTCACCGGCATCGAGGCCGAGGCGATGGAAAAAGAAAAGGAAAGGAAAGGGAGGAAAGAATGAAAGACTGGCGGGCGTACTTTGCCATCCTGGCAAAGGACATGAAAACATACTACCTCAAGCCGCCCAACATCAGCTGGGGCATCATCTTCCCCCTGGTGTGGACCGGCATGTTTTTCATAAGATCGGGCAGCGGTCTGGGAAGTATCCCCAACCTGCTCCCCGGTGTGATCTCGGTGGCCATCCTGTTCGGCACTACCTCCATGCTGGCGGTAAACATAACCTTTGAGAAGAAGAACCGGTCGTTCGAGCGCCTGCTTCTGGCCCCGATTCCTTTCGAGCTCTTGATGCTTGCCAAAACAGGCGGTGCAATCCTTTTCGGCACGGCCAACGCCTTTGTCCCGGTAATAATCGCGGCTTTTATTGTTGACCTTTCCGGAATTGCCTGGGCCGCGTTCGTGCCCGGGATAATACTCATCGCCATGAGTTCGACCTTTCTGGGGCTTTTCATAGCGGTGGCGGTAAGCGAGGTGTTCGAGGCTCAGACCTTTTCCAACTTCTTCCGGTTCCCCATGATATTTTTATGCGGTCTGTTCTTTCCCATAGCGAAGCTTCCCGTATTCTTAAAACCCTTTTCCTACGCTCTTCCGCTTACTTACGGCGCCGACATCCTGCACGGTGCGGTTCACGGCGAACACGCGCTTCCCTATCTTTTGGACTTCGGAGCGCTTACGGCTTTCTGCCTAGTGCTTTTTGCCGCATCATTGTGGAACATCAAGCGCAAGTGGATATTGTAGCGCTCCTTTTTGAGCAAGCTCGACGCTTGCGAACCGGAGGTTCAAAAAATCGCAGATTTAATGGGGTCCCCGCGGACATGAAATGACGACGCTGGCAGAGTACACTCGAAGCGGGTTCATGGGGTGAAGGTAGGGGACACGGCATGACGTGCCCTTATAACCGCAGACCAATAAAGTAAGACCGAAGTAAGTCATAGAAACAGGGGTCGATAGAAGCCCTTAATCATTTGCTTTTCCCCAAGGTCTAGATATACTTTTATCGATATGCATCCACAAGACCCTGCTGCAGCTGAAGTGCGAGGTATCGTCTTCATCGGAATACGGGAATACATTCAGTCAAAGTTAGCGCTCGGGGAGATGGATCTGTTCATAAAACCCCTGCCATTTGAGGTAAGCTACGCCTTGATCAATGCGGAGAAGGGTGAGTGGTATCCCTACTCGATACAGGTCAAGTTACACGAGTCCATAGCTAACCGGTTTGACCGGAATCACCCCGAAAAGGCGATCTATGATCTTGGTCTCTACCTGGCGGAATTCGAGATAAATGCCGTTCTACGCGCAATGTTCGGGGTTTTCCCTATAAAACTCGTTGCTTCCAGAGTACAGACGATCTGGTCGAAATTCTACAGGAAAGGTAAAGCTACAGCCCGGTTAGTACACGACAAGAAAGCAGTACTCGAGCTCAGGGAATTCCCTACTGACCGGCTTTTTTGCAGCCTTGTCGAGGCGTGGATGGAAGTGGCAGCAAGGTACCTGAAACTCAAAGAACTGAGCGTCAAACAGACCGTTGCAATCCACAAAGGAACGAGTCTGAGTTGCTGGGAGATTGAGTGGGAATAAATTTAGTGCTTCTTTTTGTGCTCCGCACAAAAATGATCGCAAGAATCCTGCGGGTTAATCGAGGTTCTTATTTAGAATCATTCTACTTGACAGATCGACGACAATCCAGATAATAAGATCTTATGTCAGGGATGACCACCGATGAGTCCCAGATGTGGGTGCGCGGTATATCCCTTATCTCGATAAGGGAATACGTGAAGTCACGACTTGGTGAAGAGGGTCTGGAAGGTTTTTTTTCAAGATTCCCGAAAGGTGAACCGGAGATAATACTTTCAGCCCAGAAGGGTGAGTGGTACCCTTTCAAACTTCAGCAGCATCTACGGGAACAGGTGGTTTTAGAGTTTAATCCCAAGGATCCAAGACAGGCGATCTATGATATGGTTGTCTTTACAGCCAACTATGAGATATCTATCTTTCTCAAGGCGATCCTGGCTTATCTCCCGGTTAAACTCGTTTTAAAGAAAACCGCCGACATCTGGGATAAGTACTACCGTCCTGGCAGGATGGAACTTGTAAACTACAACGGAGATTCGGCCTGCTTCGAGGTTAAAGGGTTTGCCCACGATGAGCTCTTCTGTCCTACCATGTATGCCTGGCTCAAGATAGCAGGCCAAAACATGGGGTTCGAGAACACGAAGATCGTCCAAACTGCCTGCATACATGAAGGCGACGCGCTCTGCCGCTGGGAAGTCTCATGGATAAGTAACAATAATACTCCTTCTTCCGCTGAGGGCGAAGAAAGATCGCAATAAGGGATAAGCGTATCGTGCTTCCCTTAGTCATGTGACCTTGGGTAGCTTGACAAACCTGGATTCATCCTGCATACTTCAAGCGTATGGCCTCCGAGAAACTGCCCCAAATGCTCGTGAGAGGGATATCCCTCATCTCCTTGAGGGAATACGTTCAATCACGTCTCAAACGAGTGGAGGCACAACATCTTTTCGAGCGTCTGCCCGCGGTCGACACCGAGGTTATTTTGTCGGCTCAGAAGTGGCAGTGGTATCCTTTTTCCATGCAGCGAAACCTGCGTGAGGAGATCGCAAATCACTTCAACCCGCGCAACCCTCTGGAGGCCGTATACGAGGCCGGACTTTTTGCCGCCGAGTGTGAGACTTCAACCTTCCTTAAGGCCATGCTCGGTTTTTTCTCGGTAGAGATCGTTCTCAAGAATTCCAACAAGATATGGACAAAGTACTACCGAATGGGCAAGCTTGCCGGAACCTTTGTTCGCGAAGGCTTAGGCGTCGTCGAACTCAAAGGATTTCCATCAGATCCTATATTCTGTCCGATGGTTACCTCGTGGCTGGTTGTTGCAGCAGAAGCATTGAAACTTCCCGATGCCAAGGTTTCAGAAACCGCCTGCATCCACCGGGGGGATTCCTCTTGCTCCTGGGATATTGTCTGGAACCCGTAATACCCGTATCCCTCCGGGGTATTCTTACAACTACTCGGGGCTTGCGTCCGGCATTCTAGGATATAACACCCCTAACACACCATCCTCCAGACTGCCTGATAAGCTTGTCAAACAGGTAGCCTTAGGTATACTTCCATGTGACTTGGGATCATATTTGGCAAATAGCAGGACCCGTTGCAGGAGGTTTAATCGCCGCCGCGACAGGACTCGGGGCATACCTCATATCGAGGGCTCTGGACCGTAAGCGAGCAGAAAAAGATAACCTGCACAGGCTTCGTTCGTTCCTGCTTTCCTACGAGAGCGAGCTTGGGCGTAATCTCGTGGTTCTCGAGCGCCAGGCGCATGACCAGTGCGAACACCTCGAATACCTTCCCGTGCAGGGACGCGACGTGATGCTTTACACACTCGGTCAGATTCCTGCAACCCAGGCTACCAAGGCCGTACGCTTTATAACGGAAAGCTATACGATTTTCGATGAGGTGAACCAGCTCCTCGGTCAGGTAGAAGTCCTTATCGAACACAACGGCGACACTCGCCAGATGATTGCACGCAGAAGGGAGTTCATTGCAGAGAAGCTGCCCATCGTCAGGTGGGACCTTGCACAGATAGGAAAGATACTTGAAGAGATCGGGGCGCCCACGTCCGAAAAAGACTTGAGTTAAGACACACACCCGCTCAACATAACTCGAATCCCTATAACGTTGAACATTTTATTGGTTAAGGGAAGATTGTGCCGGTAGCGGTGGGGCCTATTCCCCAAACAGGGCCTGGGTGAACTCTTTTGACTTGAACGGAACAATGTCGTCGACCTGCTCTCCAACACCTATATAGTATATCGGTAATCCGAACCGTTTCACGATCGGGATTATTACGCCGGCCTTTGAGGTTCCGTCCAGTTTGGTAACAATCAAACCGGTCACTCCGAGTGTTTCTGCGAAACCCTCCACCTGCCTCAAGCCGTTCTGACCGGTCGAGGCGTCCATCACGAGAAGCACCTCGTGCGGCGCATCCGGAATTACATTTGCCGAAACCCTGAGTATCTTTTCCGCTTCGGCCATAAGGTCCCTGCGTGTGTGCAATCTGCCTGCCGTATCCAAAATGACGACTCCATAATCCTTCGCAAGGGCCTTTCCCAAGGCATCGAAAACCACTGCTCCCGCATCCTGACCCTGCTCGGAAGAAACGATGTCTGTATGTGTTTTTTCGGCCCAGCGCTCGAGTTGCAGTCCTGCGGCGTCACGATAGGTGTCGGCTGCCGCTATAAGAACCTTCCGGTCTTTCCACAAGGCGGCAAGTTTGGCTATCGTCGTAGTCTTACCCGAGCCGTTTGTTCCGGCAACCATCACCACCGTTGGCCGGGCCGGGAAGCTGAATTCTTTCTGTGCGGAATCGAGGATCTTCGAGATAATATCAGCCAGCTTCTCGCGCTTGCCCACGGATTGTGAAATTAACTCCGCGGTAAGCTCTACTCCGATATCCGCTTCGATGAGTAACTCCTCCAGCTCTTCCTTGTCGCCCATTGAAAACGCTTCTGTAAAACGTGCTCTGAGTTTTGCAAGGCCGGACCTAAGTTTCTTCAACCGCAACATGATGACGTTTCACGTCCTTGAGGCGAACCGAGATTATCTTCGAAACCCCCGGTTCCTCCATTGTAACACCGTAGATGGTATCAGCCTTTTCCATGGTGCGTTTGTTATGAGTGATAACGAATACCTGGATATCGTTCTTAAGGTGTGCCAGGTAAGAGGCAAACTTCAACACGTTTGCATCGTCGAGCGGCGCATCGAGCTCGTCAATGAACAGAAAAGGAGCCGGTCGCACTGCGTAGAATGCAAAGAGAAGTGAAATACCTAACATGGCCCGTTCACCGTCGGAAAGCTGGGCAAGCCGTTTGAGCTGTTTGCCTTCAGGACGTCCGATTATCTGTACGGGTGAATTGAACGGATCATCGGCCGCCTCCAGCTTAAGATCGGCTTCACCCCCGGGGAAGAAATAGTGGAACGTTTTTCTAAATTCTTCACGCACCGCAGTAAAGGCGCTCTCAAATCGGCTTCTTGCTTCCTCGTCGATTTGGCTGATTATGCTGTTAAGACTCTCAGCCGCCTTGGTGATGTCGGCATGCTGGGCTTTGATTCTGTCGTACTCCTGATTCTCTTGTTCGTACTGGACGGCTGCATACTCGTTAACCGGTCCAAGCTCGGTTAATCTCCTTTTGGTATCTTCCAGTCTGTCCTCAACCTCCTCGATGGGTAAAGCCTCTTCCAAAGATGCAGCCTCAGAGACTACCGAGGCAAGCCCATCCCGTTCCCTTTCTGAGAGGAGAAGATTGGTTCTAATCTGTATAAGCCCACGGCGTAGTTCATCAAGCTCGGATTCACGCTTGACAAGTTCTTCCTCCAGGCCGAGTTTGCTCTCGATAATTCCGGATGTATCTATCTCTTTGAATCTTGCCGTTTCTTCGGCCTGTTTCTCTTCAAGTTTTTTTTGCTCTTGGTCCAGCTTCGCGGAGCTATCCTCAAGAGTATTCAACTCCTTCAGGATTTTGCGGGTTTCTTCGTTTCTCGAGTTTAACAGCCCTTTGTCCTTGGTCAGTTCTGTATTCAGCTGATCAAGTTTCTCTTCGGCCTTGCGTTCCTGTTCCTCTGCATGACTGACCGAAAGAAGTTTGTCATTGAGAGACGTAAGTTTCTCCCGTAAGTTTTCCTCTTTACGGGCGAGTGCGGTTTCGAGGTTACTCAGCTCACTCTCCGCGGAGGCACGTTCGCCTTCCAGGGAAGAGATCTTCGTCTCCAATTGGGTGAGTTTTACCCTTGCAGCCTCTGCTTCATCGGTTTTACTTTGAGCCTCATGACGCAGCCGGTCCCGTTCTTTATCCGCCTCACCCAGTTGAAGTTCCAGGTTTTCTTGTTCGGTTTGGAGGAGTTGTTTTTTCCCTCGCTCCTCGAGGTAAGATCTCCTTGCATCATCCAGAACCTTCGTGTATTTGTCACGTTCCTTACGCAAAGATTCGAGGGTTTTTCCCAGATCGGATAATTTCTTTGATGTACTGACTATCCCGGTATCCAGCTCTTTAAGCCTTCGTAGATCTGCCAGAGCTTCCCTCGGCCTACCCAGGAGAGCGACCCCATCAGACCGCAAGGCACATCCTTGGGCAGTAACGAAAGACAGGTCAGGATAGGATTGGGCAGCCTGAATTAGATCCTTGAGATCAACCAACACCCAAGTCTCGATGCGTTGTTTAAGCAAGTTAGGTGCACCCTTCTTAAAAGATACCTCATCCCCCAACCAGGAAATGAATTTGGAATCCGAAGGCCGTTTGGGGGCTTTAAATTCACGTTCACGGTCTATCACTACACCTGCCTGCCCTTTGATTGAAAGATCGGAAAGATCAGGCATCTTGGAAGCTGCCGCAAACCCAAGGATGTCGTAGAACACCGCCTCCAGCACCGCCTCCAGCTTTGAAGGATAGTTAATTAACTCTTCCATCAGTCCCCGGTAGGAAGGGCCTAATCTTCTACGCAATGCCTGGCGAGACTCGGTTTCTATCCTTTCCTGGAGAGAATTTCGTTGTCCTTCGAGCCTTGAGAGAAGTTCGATAGCCTCTCTCCTCTTGCCTTCATTTTCCTCGAGGACTCGATTGTTTTCTGAAAGAAATGACTCTGTTTTTTTAATCCTCTCCTGGAAGCTTGCGATTGCTTTATCCGATTTTTTGAAGAGGGCTTTGATTTCGGTAACCTTCCCCGCGATCGTTTTTCTGCGGTCGTTGAGCTTTTCGAGTTCCAGGTTGGCGGTCTCGGCAAGGGCCTGGGAGTTTTGTGATATTGAACGAGCCTGGGTTCTTTCCTCCATAACTGTGGAGAGCCGGGAGGCGAGCTCCTTGAGTGCGTCTCTCTGCGAACGGACAAGGCTGCGATGCTTAGCTAACTCCTCCTCGTCTGCTCGGAGTTTACCCCTTTCTTCATCGAGTTCTTTCTGGGCTGATTCCTTTTCTTCACAGGCCTTCTTGAGCGCAAGATTGCCCAGTTCGATGTTTCCGAAAGCATCTTTTATTCGTTGCTCGGTCTGCTTTGTTTCTTCTTCGATTCGGGTGAGGTTTTCGGTAAGGGCCTGGCTGCGTGTCCTGGCAGCCGATAGCCCGGCTGCGATTTCGGAAAGCCTGGCGTTCGTGCGGTCAAGGATTTCTCTACTTTCCCTCTGGACGGTCAGCAAGCGAGCCAGGTCTTCGTCATGGGCCTTGAGGGTTTTGCGTATCTTGTCAATGTCGAGCAGTAATTTACGTTCCTGGGTTTCTTTCTCGGAGATGATTTGACTATTTTCTTCGATTTCTTTAACCAACATACCGTAACGAGCCTTCATTTTTTGAGCTTCAAGTGAGACGATTATCTGTTTGAGCTCGGCGTAAAGCTCGGCCCTTCGTCGCTGCCTGGACAGGCTGCGTACGATCCTGCGACGTTCGGCGAGGATATCTTCAACTCGAACCAGGTCACGTCTTACCAGATCAAGTTTTCGTGCCGACTCGTGGCGGCGTTCCCTGAATCCAAGAACCCCTGCAGCGGATTCGAGCAGGTTGTGGATATCTCCCCCGACTATTCCTGCCAGTTTTGATGCATCGAATACCGAATAAAGGCGTCCGCCAGCAGCACCTCCGCGAAGTATCGCTTCTATCTCCTTTAACCTGCACTCTTCACGGTTTATCCAGAAACTCGATTCACCGCTGCGGTAGAAACGTCTGCGAAGTTCGATCTCCGAAGGCAATTCGATGAATTCACCTTCGTTCTCCATAACGAGGCTCACATCGGCGTAACCTTGCTCAGGTAATCGGGCGCTTCCGGAAAAAACCAGCTCATCGTTTTTCGAACAACGCACCTGGGAAAGCCTCTGTTCACCCAAAACCCAGCGTATGCTGTCCAGAACATTCGACTTGCCGCATCCATTGGGGCCTACAAGTGCAGTCATTCCTCGTGAAAGTTCTAGTACGGTTTTATTCGGAAATGATTTGAATCCGTACAGGCGAAGTTCTTTAAGCTTCACTTGTCCATTACCCCAAAAGGATTATTATACAATCTGAAGAGCTGTGGGTCAGATCCCAACCGCACAGGGTAAGAGACCTCAACGTCGACGTTTTCTATGAAACGACTTCTTCAATTCATCGCGCAGATAAGACATCTTTTCGTGCTGGGAAGGATGAGAGATCACATGCTCCCAATACACGCGTACCAGCGAGTAAGCGACGATGAGTACCAGGCCCACGAGTAATGCGGCAACCACTACGAGAGACTTGGAAGGGGCAAAAGGTTTCGCAGGCGGGTCTACCCATTCAAGCACACTTATCAGAGGGGTGTCCTTGGCTTCAAGAAGCTTAGCCTGTTCATACTGCTGTATGAGGATCATGTATATCTCCTGCTGTACCGCAAAGTCACGATAGAGTTCCACGTATCTCGATGCAACAGGAGGCAAGGTGGCCAGTTTTGCCTGAAGCAAGGCTAATTCCCTGCGGGCCGCGTCGTATTGAGGGTTATTGACCGTAGAGAATGCACGCATGTAATCTAACTCAAGTTCTTTCTGGATTGCCTGCGCCTTGAGTTCGGCAAATGCCTGTATCTCGGCTCCTGTTTCAGGATTCATAAGGGGTAGTTGGTGGCGGCGCTGGAATGCGGTCAAAGAATCCTGCGCGACTTGCATGTCTTTTTCAACCTGTGTTAGCCTTCTCTCAATGAACTCACGCAAATGCCTGCCGCGTGTTGTGCTGGAATGGGTGAGGTAGTTGTCAAGCGCCTTTGCGTAGGTGTTTGCTATCTCGGCAACAAGGACGTTGTCCTTACCCACCACCTCAATTACGAAGATGTTCTCAGGCAATATCAGATTGAATGCGGTCATACCGTCCAATTCAGAGTAAACTTCAAGCCTGTCCTCTGCATCCAGACGTTTCAGGAGTTCGCATGAATCTATTACCACGTCCTTAATGGTTTGCGATCTAAGTATGTCGGCATAGGTAAGCATGATACTTGCTGCCGGGTCCGCTCCAGGTATACTAAGACCGCTTATGCCGAGCTGGGATTGAATGCCTGAAAGCACACTCATCAGACCGGTTTCCTGAACTGTAGGGAGAAGTTTAACCTCGGCTCTGTACCTTTTAGGTAGAATGAACGCCAGGGCCACGCCTAATGCACCGAACGCGGCAAGGGCTATGAGTATCTTCCACCATCTACGGACGATGAATACAAAAAGATCGATGACGTTGTACTTCATCTTAATCCCCAAAAGAAAGGATACTGCTTACCAGGCTGAGCGTTACCGCTGCCAGGCTTACCCACGTGCTCATCGTGTACAGTGGTTTTCTTGGTACGTAGATAGTCGCTCCAGGCTCAAGCGGGATGTCAGGATGCGCCCTTCTCGTCCGTCCGTCAGGATAGAGTACGCGTATCGCTCGTGTCTCAGATGTGTACAGCAGACCCCCAGCCAAACCAAGATACTGGTTGATCGTCATATTCTCGTTATAGACCACCCTGCCCGGTTTATCGACCTCTCCGGATACATACACGAAGCGTTCCGCCCACGGGACGGTCACTATGTCGCCGGTTTTAAGCTTAGGGTTACTGGCATTCCCCGAGTTGAGATAGGCCAGCATATCGAAGGGGATTCTTTCGCTGCCTCTTTCGATATAGCAGTTTTCGAGATCGCTCTGCGGCACGAGCTCGGCCCTGCGATCGATGAAATCGCAAACCCCTTCGCCAGGTTCGAACTCGAGCCACTGCCTCATCTCAACCTGGGCTGGTAATGTGTCAAGGATTGATTTCATGTGGATTTCAGAAGCCTGCAGGATTTGTTTGGAAAAAACCGCACCCCTCAGGAGAACGAAGTTTTGCATCTTTGGGATATATATGATATCACCATCGCTCAACAGAGGATTCGCCTGGAGATCGCCGTCCTCGAGAAAGCGTCGAAGATTCACGCTCAATGTATCACCGGATCTCCTGATGAGCTTGATGTCAGAAGCTGCTCCCATGGAACCTAACCCGCCTGCCTGATCTATTCCGTCTCCAACCCGCATAAACGGGGTTACTAGATAGCTCCCCGGCCATTGAACCTCACCCAGGATATTAATCTTACACATCCTCGGTCCAAGGAGAACGAAATCCACCTCTACCGGCCTGATGAAATCCGAAAAAGCCTCGGCAACAACCCCACGGGCCTTCTTGACTGGAAGGTCAACAATCTCAGCGTACCCTACCACTTCAAGATTAACTAGACTTACCTCTCCCATCTTAAGGCCGAAGGTCGTCATCCGTCTGGAAGTCGGGAGCATTATCATCAACTGGCCGGTAGGCGTGATCTGGGTGGGATAACTATAGGAATATCTGCCGTTCACCAGCACCAATATGGTATCACCTGAGTTTAGCACGTAGTCGTCAATCGAGATAGGTATCTCGGAGGCCGCTCCCAACTCGATGGGCAGCTGACGGCCTTCAAATTCGACGGCTAGTTGAGCTGGCCCTGAAAGAAGCCACAGTAATATCAATGTCATGGACGGATTATACCCAAAACTTTATTTCGGTCAACGGTAAGTGCACCTGTTTTCAGGTTGAGGTTGCAGACGATTGAAAGCATGATAATGAAAAAGGTTGAATCCATCAGTGAGCTTTATTCTTGTGAAAACGTCGAAGTAGGAGTTTCTCCACTGCAGGCGGGACCAGTTCTCTGACATCCCCTCCTAACCGGGCTATCTCTTTCACAAGAGAACTGGAGATGAATATGTAGTTCTCTGCAGGCATGAGGAAGATGGTTTCTATCTCCGGGGCAAGCTTCCGGTTGGTCAACGCCATCTGAAGTTCGTAATCGAAGTCGGATATCGCACGTAGTCCACGGATCAAGAAAGTGGCTTTTTTAGCCTTTGCAAAATCGGTAACCAACCCTTTGAAGGCTTCGACTTCCACCCGAGGTTCCCTCATTAATACATTTTTTATCAACTGAACCCTTTCACGAGGGGCAAACAGAGGGGCCTTTTCCCTGCGTTCTGCTATAGCAACAATCAAGCTGTCACACAGGGACAGGGCACGGGTTATTACATCGAGATGACCGTTGGTTATAGGGTCAAAGGTTCCCGGGTATATCGCAATCCTCATTTTTCCCCTCCATCTCGAGATTTTATAATAAAAGACAGGCATGTGTCACCGTATTCTCTACGCATCTTCAACTTCAATGGTTCAGTTACAGGTAAATCTTGATCTGCGGCGTGTTCAAATACAATAGATGTCTTATCTGACACTCCAGGATTGAGCGCCAGGAGAGATAAGGTTTCCTCGACCAATGGAGTATTATACGGTGGGTCGCAGAAGATTTGAGTTGCGGGAAAATCCGACTGTTTGAGATAGATGCGTACGTCTTGTTTTACTAAAATTGTTCTGTCAGCGACGTCGCAGGAATTGATATTTTCCTCGAGCATCAGGCACGAGATCCGATTCTTTTCAACAAAAACTACTTTGCTGGCTCCCCTGGAAAGGGCTTCCAGGCCCAGACCGCCCGCAGCTGCAAAAAGGTCCAGTACCCTTGCACCGACGATACCTTCTCCCAGTATAGAAAACAATGATTCTTTTATTTTGTCCATGGTGGGACGACAGCGCCTGCCTTTGGGGTAACGCAGTATACGCCCCTTGAACTCTCCGCCCGTAATCCTCGGCATCGACTACTCTTTTAGGGTGAGTTGGTGATGCTCGACACCGGCCTGCTTGAGCATCTTTGCTCCTAACTTGTCTGCGTAAGCTTCGAGATAGACAATCTTTACTATGCCTGCATTTATGAGCATCTTGGAACATGTGACGCATGGTTCCACGGTAGAATAACATACACCGTTTTCCAAGGGGATACCGAACCTCGCGGCTTGAACCAGGGCGTTTTGTTCGGCGTGAATTCCCCTGCATATCTCCACACGTTCTCCTGAAGGGATGCCTAATTGTTCCCTTAAGCATCCTATCTCGGTGCAGTGAGGTAGACCCTTGGGAGCTCCGTTGTAACCGGTGGCCAGGATGTGCTTGTCTCTGACTATTACCGCTCCAACCTTTCTTCGGATACATGTTGAACGTTCAGCCACCAGTGTCGCAATCTTCATAAAATAGTCATCCCAAGGGACGCGTACGTGACCGCTGTTCACATTCCTTATCCTAGCAAAAGGAAGTTAGTCAAGCAGGAGTCGGTAACGCACACTAGGTTTCAGCCGAAGGTACTATGGCCATGCCTGCAACCTCGTCTTGTTCTGTCATGGATATAAGTCGCACACCAAAGCTGGCCCTTTTTTGAAGAGAGATTCGTTTGCAATTGAGGGATATACTTACCCCTTGCCTGGTGACGACTACGGCATGATCCTTATCACGCACCCTTTTAACGGCAACAACATGACCGGCGCGTTCACTCGAGGTTATAACACGAATCCCTCTGGCACCACGTTTGGTAAACGGGCGCAGTTCATCGAATGAAAGACGTTTTCCGTAACCGTTGTTGGTTATCAAGAGAACCGATGCCCCTTTTTCTGCAACGGTTATTCCTGCCAGACGGTCCCGTTTATGAAGACCTATTCCACGTACTCCGATTGCATTGCGTCCTGTTGGACGAGCTTGATTCATTGAGAAACGAAGGCCCTGTCCGTTTACCGTAAAAAGACATATATCTCCGATATGATCAACGTAAGTTACGTCACGCAGATTATCATCCTCCTTCAGACCAATGACCACGATACCCGATTTACGTATGTTCCTGTAGAATATGAGAGGCATCCGTTTGATAATACCATATTCCGTAGCCAAAGCCACAAAGTCCTTAGCCCTTGGATTAGATATGGGCAAAAGATGGGTGATACGTTCGCTTCGGGAGATATTAACGAGTTTCAGTAGGGATTTTCCTTTGTCATTCATAGGTGCCTCCGGTATATCAGAGACCTCAAGATGGTAAGCTTTACCGATACTTGAAAATAAGACCAAGTGATCTTGGATGTGGGCGGCGATTATCGTCTCAACCACATCCAAGTCCCCCAAACCAATGGCCTTGCGACCAATTCCACCTCGACCCTGGGTTACGTAAACCGAGACCGGCATACGTTTAATGTAACCGTAACGAGTAAGGATTATGGTTACGTAGTCCTTTTTCATTTTCATTACATTCCTCGTCTTTCAAAAAATGCCATCAGTGATAACGGCATGATAACTTCTAAGTATCATCATCTTCAGGAACAATGGCCACCTCAGCTACTTCGTCCGCTTCCTTAAGAGATATTAGGTTTACGCCCAAGCTTGCTCTTTTTAAGGGCTTAACTTGTTTGGAGGATATGCGAATACCTGTGCCTTGCTTAGTTACGATGATGGCGTGTCCATTATCCTGGATTGCCCTGGCCGACACAAGCGGTCCAGAGCGATCGTTTACTGCTATTGCACGAACCCCCTTGCCCCCGCGGTTGGTGAAGCTTCTCAATTCGTCAAACGACATCCGTTTTCCGTAGCCGTTGCGTGTTACAAATAACAGCGATTTTCCTTGGCTAACCAAGACAGCAGCAACCAGCCTATCACCTTCGTTCAAGTTGATCCCTCTTACACCTGCGGCACTGCGTCCCACGGTTCGCACCTGATCGGTGGAGAATCGAATTCCTTGCCCCTGGGCCGAAAAAAGACAGATATCGGTACCGTCTTTTACTAGAAGAACATCCTGCAGGCGATCGCCTTCTTTGAGCCCTATGGCGGTAATCCCTGAACGTCGAGTGTTCTCCAATAGCTTAAGTTGCATCCGTTTTATCGTACCTTGTTCGGTGACGAATACTACGTGGGAGGTTTCGGAGAATTCCTTCACACGGAGCAATTGTGTAATATTTTCGCCCTCCCCGAGGCTCAGGAGTTGTGCCACCGGACGCCCCTTGGCACTTAACGATCCTTCGGGGATATCGTAAGCCTTAAGGAGGTATGCCCTACCAAGGTTTGAGAAGAACAGTATCGAATCGTGGGTGGAACCGGTCAAAAGGGTGGCAACCATATCTTCCTTACCCAGATCAATGGTTCCCCGACCTGTGCCACCTCGGCTCTGTTTGCGGTACACCGTAACCGGGGTCCGTTTGATATAGCCGCGCAGGGTAAGGGTAATTGTAACGTCTTCTTCAGATATCAGGTCCTCGAGTGTGATTTCCTCCGGTCTTTCGTCCCTGATTTCGGTACGGCGCGTATCACCAAAATCCTTCTTTAATTCCTTGAGTTCCCGCTCGATTACTCCCATGACACCGGCGCGTGAGGCCAGGATCGTGCGCAGGCGTTCGATCTCCTGGATCAGCTTTTGGTACTCCTCCTCGATCTTATCCCGCTCGAGCCCGGTAAGACGGGCAAGCCGCATGTCCAGGATAGCCTGAGCCTGGACATCGGTTAGCTTGAATTTCTCCACGAGGTTTTCCTTGGCGACCTTGGTGTCCTTGGACTTCTTTATTACGTCGATTACCTCGTCGATGTTATCCAGCGCAATCTTGAGTCCTTCAAGGATATGCGCTCGTTCCTCGGCCTTACGAAGCTCAAACTCGGTTCTGCGGCGTACCGAGACGTAACGGAATTCGAGAAAAGCCTCAAGAAGCTTCTTCAAAGGGTATACCTTGGGTGCAAGATTGGAGATTGTCAGAAGTATAATGGAGTAGGTGGACTGCAAGGGGGTGTGCTGGTACAGGCGGTTGAGAACGACCTCACGGTTGGCACCGCGTTTGAGTTCCAGCACGATGCGTATCCCTTCACGATCAGACTCGTCTCGAAGATCAGAGATGTCTGAAAGCTTCTTGGATTTCACGAGTTTTATTATGCGATCAACGAGTTGGGCCTTGTTAAGCTGGTAAGGGATTTCAGTAATCACGATAGCTTCACGACCGCTTTTCGGCTCCTCGAAGCGAATCCGACCGCGTACCGTTACCTTGCCCCTTCCTGTTCTGTATGCCTCGCGGATTCCTTCCTTCCCAAGAATCACGCCGCCGGTGGGGAAATCAGGCCCGCCTACTATGTCTGAAATGGCATCGTCGGATGTGTCAGGAGCATTGATAAGGGTAATCAAAGCATCTGCCACTTCAGTAAAATTGTGAGGCGGGATCGAGGTGGCCATGCCCACAGCGATTCCTGCGGCACCGTTGACCAGGAGGTTAGGGAAAGCCGCAGGCAGGACCTCAGGCTCGGAGCGAGAGCCGTCGAAATTATCGACGAAATCCACGGTTTCCTTATCAAGCTCTTTTAGCATGGACATTGCCAGGCGCTCGAGCTTGGATTCGGTGTACCGGTAAGCCGCAGGCGGATCGCCGTCTATTGAACCGAAATTACCCTGACCGTCCACCAGTGGGTAGCGCAGGCTGTAATCCTGGGCCATACGCGCCAGGGCTTCGTAAACGGCCTGGTCACCGTGAGGGTGATACTTACCCAAAACCTCACCCACGACGGTGGCACACTTGCGGTAGGCCTTTTCCGGCTCGAGTCCCAGTTCCTTCATCGCGTAAAGGATGCGGCGCTGAACCGGCTTCAATCCGTCGCGAATGTCAGGCAGGGCACGACTCACGATGACACTCATCGCGTAATCGAGGAAGGATGAGCGAACCTCGTCTTCTATGTATACTGGTTGTATCCGGCTGTCGTTCATAGATTGTATTCTACACGGTCCCAAACAGAAGTCAAATCTTTAAGCGCAGATCGACCAATAAAATCACCTGGGTTATCCTGGTCTGCAAGTACAGGTTAAATGGATATCAAGGGCGTTATTTAAAAGGAAGGGATTCTTTTGATTATCAAGGGCGATGGCAAAACTTCGTGATCTCCTGTCTCAAAGCAGTCCGACAACTCCCGTGCTATCTTTTGTCCCTTGTTCTCGTCGTTTGCGTGAACGGTTGCTATCTCCTCGCCGGTTTGAACCCTGTCTCCTGTCTTCTTCTCTATTGTAAATCCCGCCCCAGGATCTATAATATCCTTTTTCGTCCTGCGTCCCGCACCCAACTGGACTCCCAGCATCCCTAGCCTGTAGGTATCTATATTCTGCACTATCCCATCCTTATCGGCTCGAACCTGTATCTTGAAGCCTGCCCCGGGCAACAGTGAACAATCATCTGCGATCCTGGGATTGCCTCCTTGAACGGCAACCATCTCGCGGAACTTGACCAGGGCTTTACCGGAATCCAGTGCGTCCCGGGTTTCCTTGGCCGCTTGATCCTCGCTCCTGCCTGCAAGGATCAGCATCTGTGCAGCCAGCTCCAACACAAGCCGGCGCAGATCATCAGGGCCTTTGCCTCCCAGACATTCAATCGCTTCGGCAACCTCAAGGGCGTTGCCTACCGCCCGGCCCAGGGGTTGGCTCATGTCGGACAGGACCGCTCTCGTCCGGACCCCGAACCTTTCGGTCACTGAGATTATTGTCTCGGCGAGTTCCTCCGAATCTTTCTCTTTTTTCATGAACGCCCCTGAACCGACCTTGACGTCGAGCACGAGGCCTTCAGCACCTTCGGCTATCTTCTTGGCCGATACGGACGCCGCTATCAAAGGGATCGATTCGACAGTGGCCGTGACGTCCCTGAGCGCGTAGATCATTCCGTCGGCAGGGCACAAGCGAGGGCCCTGGCCCATCATGGCTAAGCCAGTCTTATCAAGGAATTGCTTGAATTCACCTCTACTCAGGTCGGTTCTGAACCCCGGGATCGAGGAAAGCTTGTCAATCGTCCCTCCTGTGTGCCCTAAGCCTCTGCCCGAGACCATTGGGACCGGAACACCGCACGCCGCAACGAGCGGTGCGAGCGCCAACGATACCTTGTCTCCGACACCGCCGGTGGAGTGCTTGTCCACCTTGAACCCGGGGATGTCTGAAAGATCAAACCTCTCGCCTGAATCCATAAGCGCCCCGGTGTAGGCAATCAACTCCTCCTCGTTCATCCCGTTGAAGCAAACCGCCATTAGCCACGCTGAGAACTGGTAGTCTGCAACAGACCCGTCCACGTAGCCCTGCACGAACCGGTTTATGTCTCCGGTCTTATTACTTTGACCTTCTTTCTTTCTGCGGATGAAATCGTAGGGCGTCATGGGTGATACTACTTGACTCTACCCCCCTGTCAATAAAAAAGGGAGTCCGAATAAATACCACGCTCACTTCGTTATCGCTGTTGGAAACCTTCACAAAAAGCGGGAACCCTAAGGCTCCCGCTTTTACAATCTATTGTTTCTTAAACCTTACTGTCTCGGCCTTTCTACCTTGTTGACCTCCGCCTGGTCAATAAAATAGTACAGAGGCTCTTTGTCCCCTTTCCTGGTGACCGTATATTTAACAATAATCGAGCGGTAGTCATCAGGGTCATAATCGGTGAATCTGTAGGAAGCGGTACTGCCCTTGGCCACGGTTATGGGGTCACCTTCCACCTTGTGCCACTCCAGGGCTTTAAGCTTTTCGTGCTCCCACATCAGATTGTACATGTCAATGCTGTGTTCTGAGTAGGCCCAGCTGCGATCGACCAGTACGTCTTCTCGTGTGTCCCTTGCTCCGGAAAGTCCCAGGGCAGGGTGCAGGGAGTCCCTAGATGTAGCGGAGTTGTTGATAATGGCAATTACCGTATCTGCCGACTCCTGCCATTCCAGTAATGGGAAGGGAAGGATAGCAACCGGTGCGGATTTGGCTCCATGATAGGTCCAGTACGCCACTATAGGTCTGACCCTCTGTACCATCAAGGTATGTGAAAGCCCGAAGTTCCACAATGAGGATTCTTGTAAAGGAGGGTTGAATTCCCAAAGCATGAGCGAAGCGTTGTCCATGGGAACCTTAAAGAAAAATTCCTGTTTTGGCTGAGGGGAAACCGGATGTTCAGGTGCCATGGTAAAGTAGTTTAACTTGACGTCGAATGTATCCACGCCGCTTAATATTACGTGGAAATCGTTCACTCCCTGTTTTGTTTCAACATCCACACGAACATAGAAGTTGAAGTAATGGTTGGTTATATCAAGGTTGTAGGGTTTTGAGCAATGAACCGACAACGCTATCACTACCCCTGCCATTATCCCTTGAATTATTGCTTTACGTTTCATATAGCCTCCTGCCACCAGGTTTTCGTAACTAGCCTTATCTATCGGGCTTTGTGAGCCACCACAGGTGGCTTTCCCCTGGCATATTTTAATCTAACCATGCGGCAAGACTTGCCGCCCGATTCCTGATTGCTTATTAACTTATTAAAAAGGATAGTTAAAATTGGTAATTTGTCAAGCCCTGAGTTTATAGTGCAGCGACTCGTCTGAGTTTCCATCAACACAAGATAAGGATTGAGGCCTAACCAAAGTCAGATCAACTCAGTCAAGGATGAATTCAACACGACTGAAGGTTGAATCTATCGCTGTATTGAGTCGGGCATAGGGCGCTTCGATAGCCAGGTATTGTACTATCGATCTGGTTATCTCGACCGCTGAAGCTTTTACGGTTATACGGGCGTAGCCCGTTGTCTCGAATCTTTCTATTACGTAGTCGTAGTACTTAGTTACGCCCGGCGGGGGAACCGTACCGTAATACGTCAATTCTTTTTCCTTTACCGCCACGACGTTACCTGAGACTGCGCCGTTAAGATCGATAATGTCCTCTCCTACACGACTTGTGGTGGAGCCGTCTTTCATGTGGAGCCGGAATATGAATGTGTAAATGTCACCTACGGTCGCCAATTGCAGGCTGTCTTCTCCTCTGCCGTCCCAGGCTACGACCTTTGGGGGCTTGCGTTTGCCTTCAAGTGTGCGGAATACGTTTCCGTACATGTCAAGAATGGAAAGTTCCCAGGAGGCCACCCGCGAGGTGCGGTAAGCGGAAAGGTCAAGCTTAATAGACTCGTGGTCGAAGTCGTAGAAATTTGCTAGATTGTGAGGCAGAAACATGTTTTCCTTGAATATAAGTGTGTCAAGAACGGCTTCAACCGTTGTAACCTTATCTGCCCTTACCCTCACCGTATCGCGCCAGGTCTTATAGCCCTGATGGGTCAGGATGAGCCTGTGCAGACCCAGGGGGATCTGCTCGGCCATGAAAGGCGTAGTATACCCCACAAGATTTCCATCCAGCCATATTGCCACGTCCTCGGGCGTCGATGTAATACCGAGGTTGCCTGATGGTTCTTCCTCCTGAGCAGATAAAAAGGAGACGGCTGCCAGGATCATTATTACGCCCTTGGATAAGACCTTATTGAGAATCTTATTCATCAATCACTCCAAAACACGATGTAGTATACTTGACTTATCGTATCTGGCAAGCCTACGTGATTGACACGAAAACCTTGCCGTGTAGAATCAATCTGGACTATCAAGGAGGTCTTGTGGGTATAATCAGTCTGGTTCTTTCGATAATTTCTCTCGTCGTAGCGGCCATAGGTATCCTGCCCGGTATGGGTTGGCTGGAGGCGGGGGCTTTGGTTCTTGCGATCATCGCCTTAATCCTGGGAATTGTGGCGTTTGCCAAGCGGATCTTTGCGCCTCTGGCCATCGTTGGCACGATAATTTCAATAGTAACAATAATCATCGCCTTGATCCGCCTGGCCATACGTTCGCTGTTCATCTAGAGATACTATTTTGACGGATGCCTGTTCTAATGCAGAGCTTATTGGTAAAAAAGGAGGGATACGTGAATAAAACAAGTTACTTGTTTGGGCTTGCATTGGTGACGCTTAGCCTGTTTACATGTGCTGAGGAAGCACCAATTGTCTCAGATTCAGATGTCAAGCCCCAGGTCGTAAAGCGTGTTTACCCAGAGTACACGCGCGACGCGCTCGAGAATGGCTGGTCTGGAACCGTGACAATCAGAGTACTGGTTGGTACCGACGGTCTTGTCGAGGAGGTCGATATCTCTGAGAGTTCAGGCTACAAATCGCTTGACAATGCAGCGCTTGAGGCTGCAAGACAGTGGGAGTTTACACCTGCCCGGAAGGATGGAAACCTTGTAAGGTGCTGGTTACCTCTATCGTTTACCTTTACGTTGGTATAGGCAAGATAGTCATCAAACCCAGTATTTTTATCGTCCCGGGAGCTATATCTTACGTTGACGTCAATCGGATATCGGTTAGACTTTGATAGGTCAAGGAGGAAGATTATGAGAAAAATTCGAATCGCTTGCGTCTTTTCGTGTGCGCTGATTGTCGTTACGGTATGCGACGGTGAAAAGCCAAGCGGGAACGGGAATGAAGCACCGATAGTTGACTACGATGAGGCGGACGTCAAACCGATCGTTTTGAAAAAGGATACACCGGAATACCCGCGAGATGCGCAAGAAAACGGCTGGTCAGGCACGGTATTTATCAATGCACTCGTCGGTACGGACGGTCTGGTTGAGGAGGCAAGGGTTCGAGAAAGCTCAGGCTACGAGTCGCTGGACAATGCCGCACTCGAATCAGCTTTACTGTGGCAGTTTGTCCCTGGAGAACACAGAGGGAGGCCGGCCTGGGTTTGGGTTAAGATAACTTTTACCTTCGAGTTGTGAAAAATAAGGAGACTCATGAAAAGAAATATCCCCTTAGCTATCCTTTTGATCTCGCAAGTATTGGGGGCAGGTTGCAGGACATCTGAACCGCTTACCCTCGAAGAGTACCGCGAGTGCCGCCAGGCGATATATGACGAGTTACCTTCAATACTCACTGAAGCCTACTCGGTTAAACATCCTCGCCAGGTTCTAAAAAGCCGAGTTCGCATGATCTGTCGGGACTTGGGGTATTCCTATCCGGCGTTCGACAGTGCTCATACCCTTTACGGTTACCTTAACCTATCATACAGTCAGGAACTCAAAGCTTACGGGTACAAGAGGTATCCACCTCGTGGGATCTTTTATTATTCCTATGACGCGGAAAAGATCCTGTGGTACCACGATTACGATACAGTAACCTCTGATTTGATTTTTGACCCTTACCCTGTAATTGAGATTCAGCGAGGTCCACAAGTATGGTTCTGCGGAATAAAAGTGAATGCAAAAGCACTACCCGATCTGTTAAAAGAACATAAAGACGCAAGATACCAGGCGTCTTCTGCGGCAGCCGAACGTACGGGGCAGGTAATTCAGGAATATGAAGTAATGGAGGTTGAAGACATTACCCTCCCATTTGACTTTCCCAATCCTACGAACTACATGAACGATAAAGTGATCCTGGACATCTGTGCAGATGTTGAATACAGCGATGCCTGGCCTGTGGTTGAGGGTATTATGGATCGTTCCACGATACTCAGCTTCCTTGGCGAAAAGCTGGCTGGTGGTGAGTTGGTCGCGCTTTATGCCGTATCGGGGACGAGTTTCGTAACGACCTCGCAAGACACTCTCCAACTCGACATTTTAGATAAGTATGCAGCTTACGTGTACAGGAAGGATTCGACAGAGCTCGCTTTCGTAGTAACCGCGTGTGAGGCTTCGTTCGAAACCTTATTGAAACTTCAATCAATGCCTTTTCACGGATCAGGCGTCCCTTTATACCTCTACTTTTGCTCTCCGGATGAGTTCGAGTATTATGACAGGAGGAGTGTACGAATAGATTGGGAAGCGGTTCAGAAATACGTTGATGCTCAGGAAGTCAGCGATGCTGAGTAGAAAGTCTCTTGTTTTGACATTTCTGCTTTTAATACTCGTTCATGCAGCTTGTGTTGACCCCCTGTCCCGCGAAGAGTACCGCGAGTGCCGCGAGGCTATACTCGAAGGTCAGTATAAAGAAGACTTTTTCTACCAATTAGCTGCCGAATTTGCACCCGATTTCTGGTTCCTCAAGAAAAAGGAAAGGAAACTTCCTAATCTCTCCGCGCACGGGAACTATGCGGTCGTTTGCGACGCGGTTTACGAATCAGGTTCACTTGGCGTTGCGGTAGGTACCTGGTTCGGGAGTGACGGGGTGCGTACCCGCAGGAGGATGAAAAGGGGAGCAAGGATGGCCTGCAGGAGTCTGGGCTACTCATACACCGACTTCAACAAGGCCCACGAGCTCTACGGTATACTCAAACAGACATACACGAGCGAGGTTCGCGAAACGAAAAGGTTCAGCAGGCGCAAGGTGTCTGATTTCATTTTTGATGAGAAATTACCATCTTTTTACTACGATCACCTGATGATCGACCTGCTGTTGACCAACGAACATCTGGTTAGCGTAGAAGAGGACGGAAAGGTACTGTTTGACGGTTCGGAGATCACGGCAGCCGAATACAAGCTCTTTTTTGTAAACAACAACATCGTATTAACTTTCAGCAAGAATGCAACTTATGCCGACGTAATCCCGGTCGTTACCGCATGGAGGGATTTGGGTAATAACGTTATAGTGGTCGAGACGGTCAACCAGTTCTCGGATATCATTACAGGTTTCTGCATCGTACCCGGTGAACTTAAAGATATAACGCCTTCCCTTAAGAGCAGACAATACGGGTATCTGGATTTTCCGTACTGGCTTTCGGATATCGATACAGATCCAGAAACCAGATTGAAATCCACCGGTTGGCTTGCTGTGTGGATAACACCGGACGGTCATATTGTAACGCCTGAAAGAGATACCACGACCCTCGATGAGTTTGATGATTATCTGAGTTCAAAAAGGGAGAAAGGCGATGAAATCCCTGCCTTAGTGCTCTGTGCGGACGGTGTCCGGTTCGATTATATCACACAACGCAGTACTCAGCGGAATGCGGTATTCTACCTTTGCCCGTTGGACGAGTTCGGGTATTATGTTCAGAGGAGCGAACGGATAGATCGGGAGAAGAGGTATTCGATCGAGGATGGGCGATGAAGGCATCCGAGGAGTGGCTGGACTACTATAGTTACAGTACGAGCACTAACCTCGAAATCAAGATACGCACAAGTCGGTATTTGTCGTGACGATATAGAGGAGATGTTGACCGTACGTTAAAACGGGTTAGAATAAAAAAGCAGGTAAGAAAAACCAAGGAGGATAATAAATGAATAAGGCAGGAATTGGATTTTTCGTCGCGTTGGTTACCGCTGTTACGTGTCTTGCAGGCGAGGCAAAGGTGGTGAAATTCACCAAGGTTCAAGAAAAACCTGAACTTATCACAGAAGTCAAACCTGAATATCCTGAGGAGGCTAGAAGGGAAGGTTACGAAGGTATTGTTTTCGTTGAAGCCCTGGTTTCGACCGACGGGACGATTGCCGAAGCGAAACTCGTGCAAAGCTCAGGTTACGAGAGTTTGGACAAGGCCGCACTCGATGCCGCCGTGAAGTGGACGTTCACCCCTGCCGAACACAGAGGCAAGCCGGTGAAGGTTTGGGTCTCGATACCCTTTAACTTCTTACTGGGTGATTGGGAGCCTTCGGAAACGGATGAACGAGACAGCCTGGAAACCTCAACACCCCCTCAAGGAGATACAACCGCAGCCGACACTACCGCCGACACCACCGACATCTGGAACCTCGACCTGAGGCCCCTGATAAAGCCCCTGGAGGTCGTAAAGCGAGCTGAGGCTCTATATCCGGAAGAGCTGCAAAACAAGGGTTATGAAGGCACCGTACTAGTCACGGTTTTGATCGACACCGAGGGCAAGGTTGAGGAGGCGAAGGTTGCCCGAAGCTCGGGTTACGCTGAACTGGACGAGGCGGCGTTGGAGGCGGCGAAGAAGTTTGAATTTAATCCTCCCCAGCACGTCTCAGGCACGCCAATCAAGGTCGAGGGCACGTTGACCTTCACCTTCAGCCTTGAGGAGTCCGAATCGGAGTAGGAGAATAACTTCCAGGTACGTGTGGTGTATAGTGCTCGATCGCGTGATTATGGATGAGAGGACTGCGACTTGCGACTAGCAAGTCGCATACGGTCGCGGCGCAGGGCCGCCGTGAAGACGCCGAGCATCTTCTCCCTCGATTGAGCCTCAAGCATCTCGTTACGAACCCTTTCGTCCGACATCACCCGGGCTATTGAAGCCAGTATCTTGACCTGAAGGTTCTCCTTATCCTCCACAGGTGAGAGCAAAAGAAACACGAGCTTCACCGGCAAGCCGTCCGAGGTATTCCAATCCAATCCTTCGGATCTGCCGAAGGTAAAGACCGGTCGTGCGAGCTCAGGCATCCGGGCGTGAGGGATTGCGATACCCTTCTCCATACCCGTACCCACGATATCCTCCCGAAGGTTCACCGCGGCGCACGAGCGTCCGGCACCGGGCATCCCCTCGTGATCGGACAGGGAACCGCAGAGCTCGCCTATGGCCTCCTGCGGGGTATTGCCTGCCAGTTCAAAAACGACCGCGTCTGTAAGCAGAAATCCGAGTGCATTGAACGCCTTGCGCAGCCGCAGAACCGCCGATAACAACGGGCCAACCATAATCGATGAGACTATAGCCGCTACGACCACGGCCTCGAAAACCATCTCGTTGATAAGACCGAACTCAAGCGCCAGGACACCGATGAGTATCTCCATAGCCCCGCCAGGGATATGAGCGATGCCCAGGGCCGTTGCGTCGCGTCCCTTGATGGCAGACAGTCTCGCTCCGAGCCAGGCACCTGCGAATTTTCCCCCTATCGCCACGACGGTGATCGAAGTCACGAGTAACCAGTCGAAGTTGGCCAGGAAGTCTAACTGGATACCGATGCTTACAAAGAACAGGGGTACGAATACGGCGTACACCATCTGCGATATGATCTCCCGGCTGCGTTCGGAGATGGCAGGCGAGGCCCCTGCCATCACCCCGGCAACGAGAAATCCGAATGCGGCGTGGATGCCGATGAGCTGGGTCAATGCCCCGCACGCCCCACCCAGCAGTACGATAAAGGTCAGCACGCTTCCCGGTTTCGGCAGCGGACTGCGGTTTATCCATTCCACCGCCTTGTTAACGAGTTTTCGACCGAATGTCAAACTGAAGGCAATGAAGACCGCGGTTCCCCCGAAGACCCGCAAAGACGTGATCCAGTCAAGCCTTTGTTGGGTAGCCAGCCCGAGAACGACGGTAAACGCCACCCAGCCCAGGATGTCGTTTACCGTAAAGGCCGAGATTATGGTCAACCCTACGTCGCTTTTGAGGATATCCAGGTCGTGCAGAACCTTGGCGATGATCGGGATGGCGGATATGGCCACCGCAGTGCCGAGGAACAAGGCGAAAACGATCTTGTTCTGTGCATCGACCATGTAACGGTCAGGAAGAAGGAATGCCAGCCCGAAACCCATGGCTAAAGGGATAAGCACACCCACGAAACCGATGGTCAAAGAGGATCGACGCTGCTTGTAGACCGCATCCACTTCAACCTCGAACCCGGTTACCAGGAGCAGGAACAACACCCCTAGCCAGGATACGGTCTGGAACATCGTGTGCTGGGTTATCTGATTCACGGTTTCTGTTACAGGTTGCTTGGATACGTCACCCAAGAGGAAGAAGAAGTCGTAGACACTGGGCAGGATTCTTTTCATGACCGTGGGCCCGAAGATGATCCCGACCAGTATTTCCCCGACCAGGGCGGGCTGTTTGAGTCTGCGGAAAAGCTCCCCTGCCCCTCTGGCAGCGAGCAAAAGTACGACGAGTTGAAGGAGAAAGATCAAAAGGTTATGTTCAGCAAGGAAGTGCACGGCTCAATATATACAATCTGAATAACATGTCAATAATTTTAAACCCTACGCCGTTGCTGTGCAACTCCGCAGGGAGCCCGAAAACAATGCCCCTTTTTTCATTTCGCGAACACTTGAGGCTCGGAGAAGTTAAGAAGATTGCGAAAGTTCAAGGACGCTCCAAAGGAATTACATGTACCCTATGTCACGAAAAAGAATGATACCAATCCACAATATATCGGTCGCTTAAGGAAGGTTATCTTAGGGATCCAATCCGACCGCGGAAGCGGTGCAAGTCTCGCCTGAGTGAGGCGTTGAATACCGAAAGCATCTCGTCCCGGCCCTCGGCGGCGAGCATCTTTTCCCTGACAGCGGGATCGCTCCACGCCCTTGCTATAGCGGCCAGTATCTTTACCTGGTCGTCCTTTCGGTCAGGCTCAGGCGTGAGTATCAGGAACACGAACTTTACAGGCAGGTCGTCAGGGGTGTTCCAGTCCAAGCCTCTCAACGAGCGTCCGAAGGCAAAGACGGGATTGGCAAGCTCGGGCATCCTTGCGTGCGGGATGGCTATCCCCAGCTCCATGCCGGTACTCATGAGCTCCTCCCTTAAATCGACAGCGGCGCAGGAGGCTTTTGCCCGAGGCATCCCGGGATGCCTTGCTATTGCCTCGCAAAGCTCTGCGATGGCTTCCTCGGGCGTTCTGGCATGAAGAGATGACAGGACCGCATCCTCGGCAAGGAACTCCCGCGCGTCGAATCCCCTGCGCAGGCGCAGTGAAAGGGTCAGGAGCGGTCCCACGAGGACCGAGGAGATGATTGCCGCGACCAGTATCGCCTCGAACACCGGGGGATTGATGATCCCGGCCTCAAGCGCGAGATAGGCGACGATTATCTCCATGGCCCCGCCCGGTATGTGGGCGAATCCTATAGAGACAGAGTCCTGCCTGGGAATACCCGAAAACCTTGAACCTGCCCATGCCCCCAGGAACTTGCCGCCTATTGCTACGGCTGTGACCGTACCGACGAGCAGGAGATCGAAGTTCTCCCAGAAGTTGACCTTGATGCCGATATTCGTGAAGAAAAGGGGAACGAATACCGCGTGTACAAGCTGGCTGATGATGTCGCGGCTGCGGCCTTTTATCTGGTGTGAGGAGCCGGCCATCATCCCGGCCAGGAGGAACCCCAGGGATGCGTGGATGCCTATGTAATGCGTAACGACCCCGCACAACGCACCCAGAACGAAGATAAAGGTCAAGACTATACCGGGTTTGGGCAGGCGGCTGCGGTTGAATTTCAGAACCACCCAGTTCACGAACCTGCGGCCCAGGGTCAGGCAAACTCCCACGAACACCGCGGTTCCTCCAAGAACCTTGAGAAGGGTGAACCAGTTGAACCTCGATTGTACCGCAAGACCCAGTATGATGGTAAACGCGGCCCAGCCGATGATGTCGTTCACCGCGAAGGCGGAAAGTATGTCGAGTCCGAGGTCGCTTTTAAGGATGTCAAGGTCGTGCAGGGCGCGCGCTATCACAGGGATTGCCGATATTGCTACCGCGGTCCCCAGGAACAGGGCAAATATCCAGGGTTCGGTGGTTTCTGGAACAAGGCTAGGGATTCCCGTCGGTAGCAGCTTGTACGCCTGCGGCAATAAGAATGCCAGACCGATGCCCATAATCAAGGGTATAAGCACTCCTGCGATGCCGATGGTCAGGGACGAGCGCTTCCTTTTCCAGATAGCGCCTATATCGACGTCGAAACCTATGACAAGAAGCAGGAAAAAGCCGCCGAGCCATGCAACCGTATCCAGCATCTGGGACGAATCCACGTAAAGAAGCTGGGCAGTCTCTTGAGGTATCAGCCGACCCAAAACGGTCGGCCCGAATAAGATGCCGACCAGGAGTTCACCGACCAGTGCAGGCTGATGTATCTTCTTGCAAAGCTCGCCTGCAAGCCTTGCCGCACCCAAAAGGAATGCCAATTCTAAAAGGAAAATGAGGATGTCGTGCTCTCCTAGGATACTCACGAATAGACTATACTGAAACAGGTCAAAAAAGTCAATTGAACCGCGTACCGCCAACCGCTGGTCGCTGACAGCTACCGGCTCACGGTTACCAGCCGACGGCTTATAGCACAAGACAGGAAGGGACTAACCACAAGGAACACGAGCTGAGGGCGTAGGTCGAAGCGAGTGAAGGCGACGGAGTTGTCTCCATGGAGCTGGTGTTTTTTTAACACAGAGAACTCAGAGATGAACGAGACAATTTGCATGTGTTTGAGAAATGAGTTTAGTAAATGTTAGAGCTACCACAAGGAGTAACCTTGGAATCTTATAATCTTCAAATCTTTCAGTCGTATAATCTTTCAATCTTCAATCAAACGAATTACTTGACAACCTCTTATACCCCAATAGAGTACGCTGATGATAGGAAAGATTGTCGTTATCCTGGTACCTGTACTCGTTTCCGCTTCCTGGCAGAGGGAGGCCTTGGACTGGGGAATAATTGGGGGCTCCACCTTAGGTGGTGGTTTGTGCGCATTATCTTATCCAATATTTGAAAAGCCCTTGATAGAAGGCCCTGGTGATAAGCCCTATAAAGAGGACCTGATACCTAATTCATGGGTGCTTGCAGGCGGGCTTGCCGGAGTGGGGTTGGTTAGTCTCTTACCCAACCAGGACGGCTGGCTCAATGACCGCAGCTACCGCCATCTGAAAGGTGGGATCCAGGCGCTCACCGTAGGATTCTTTATCAAAGACTTTGGCAAAATCTTTTTTGGCCGTCCCCGCCCGGACTATTATGACCGTATCCAGCAGGGAATCGAGGTTAAAAAGGCCCGCAAGAGCTTTCCATCAGGACACGCAACCCACGCCTTCACAACCGCCACCTACCTTGCGCTTTATACCTGGGACGAGTGGCGGTCGGACGATCCATGGGCAGTGGCGGTCAAATCCGGAATTACCGCCCTTTTAGCTACGGGAGCGGGATGGATAGGCTATACCCGGATAAAAGACAACCGGCACTACCCGGGCGACGTAATCGCCGGCTCTATCCTGGGCGCGGGCACGGCGCTCTTTTTCTACTCATACCAGCTGTGGTGGAAGCCTGAGGAGCAAAGTAACCATGGAACTGGAGCCGTATACGCAACCTGGTCAATGGGTGAGGATAACTGTCCGTATCCTGGGAATGCGATAGAAGGTTCAACGCCAGGAACCTCAACCATGCAGATATCGATACAGCTGGTGAGTATCAGGTTTTAGCGGTTAAGGTTGAGCTCTCATCTATAGGGTATTATTAAACACAGAGATCACAGAGGACACAGAGCTGAATCTTATTCACAACCTGCGGAGAATGGAGGACACCCTCTCAGGGTGTCAATCTATCCTGCATCTGTCGAACCATTCTAATTAATCCTCAGCCTTGAAAAATGTGGGCGGAGGTCGCATGCGAGTTTATCTCCGCCTTCGGCTGATGCTTTTTAATCTCGCAAATTGCGAACTTCACGGGTTGTGTGTTTTTTTAATCATGTAGGAAAGGCACTCTTACCTGTCCTAGACAAACAAGAGTGTTTGTCTTACCTTTAATCCTCTCCCAGAGTCAGAAGCGAGCTCATCCGAAGGCCGTCTGCGATCTTTGAACCTCCGGTTCGCAAGCGTCCGCCTGCGGCGGGAACGAGCACTTTTTCACTTGACAGTGCCCGTAACCTCACTATTATAGATTATGTACCGCATTGAGCGATTAAACTATTCGCCTTTTTTTGTGTCTAAATGGTGATGAGGAGATGGAAGATCATGAAGTTGTTGAAAGAGTCAAGAAGGGTCAAGCCGACCTGTTCGAGATCCTGGTGCGCAGATACGAGAAAAAGCTGTGCGCTCTGGCATGGAGGATGCTTCATAACCGTGCCGACGTGGAAGATGCAGTCCAGGAGGCATTTATGAAAGCCTATCGATCGCTTAAGAAATTTCGAGGCGATGCACAGTTCTCTACCTGGCTTTATCGGATAACGGTTAACCTCATCCTCAACAAGCTGCGCAGAGGCTCGAAGCTGAAGCGGACCGAGATGGATATGGAACAGGTGGAAACCTCGAATAATCCTGAAAACTCCGCACGGCAGCAAGAATTAAAGCAAGCGGCCACCCGGGCAATAAACGATCTTCCACCCAGGCAGCGGGCGATATTTCACATGCGCTACGAAGAGGAACGCCCCCATGCGGAGATCGCCGAGGTTCTTGGGCTTTCCGAAGGTGCGGTCAAGGCGAGTTATCACCACGCGATTCTCAAGCTCCGCGAGAGCCTGAAGGGATTCGTCGATTAGTAAGGATAGAGATGAAGAAGATAGATACTGAGACAAGGGAAAAGCTTATTGCCTTTCTGGATGGAGAACTGGATGTAAAGGAGCGTTCAAAGGTAGCGAAGAAGCTCAAGGAATCCGCTCTCTATCGACGGGAACTCGACAGTCTTAAACAGGTCCTTGCCCTTACCAAGGTGGACACCGCTCCCGACCTCAAACCTGTGATGTGGTCTGTTCCTTCCCGCCCTCGAATTCGCTGGTGGCGCTGGGTTGTCGCCCCGGCCGCGGTGACGGTCGCGATAATCGGATTTTTGGTCTTTGGTGGGAAGACTCTATTCGAGGGGGCTAGAGAAGCCGAGTTTGTGATGATTAACGGCGACACCTTGTCCCGGGACGAGGGTATTCAGCTTATCACGTTGATCATGTCGGAGGATGAAGAGTTAAGAGAAGTAATGCTGGACTATACCGAGCGTAAGCCGACTGATATTTATAATGAACTGATGGGGTTGGACGAGGAAGAGGAAGAAGTCCTGATCTTCTTGCTTGAAGAGAAGATGCTGGAACTTAAAAGGAGTTAGCCTATGAAACGAGCGTTGTTTTTGTTGATTTTTGCTGCGGTTGCAGGTTTTGCACAACCGAGACCGGGTATGGATAGAGGCGGAGGCAGGGTGCTTGAGATGATCAGCGCCTATCGCATAACCAGGATGACTCAGGAGTTGGGTCTCAGTGACGAACAGATTGCCACTATCCTACCTCGGTTACGTGAGCGGGACTCCCTCGAGATAGCCTGTCGCAAGGAACAGTCGGTAGACTATCAATCGTTGGAGACCGAGCTTGGTAAGCGTACACCCAACGAACGCAGGATAGGCGAGATCATGACCAGGATGCAGGAACGCGAACAGGCCTATCAAGCGGAACTTGAGCGCGTTCGTGAGGAAATAATGCAGACTCTGACCGTAGAGCAGCAGGCGCGGTTCATCGTCTTTGAGATTCAGTTTGAGAAGGAACTCAAGGAGTTGATTAACCGCGTCAGGGGTGAACCGGGGAACCAAGAACTCGAGAATGAAAATCAACCAAGGAGGACAGAATGAAGAAGCTTGCGATGCTTCTTTGCACAATACTTGTATTAACGGGACTTATGGGTTTGCAATGCGGAGGCGATGTCACCGAGGACATCGAACAGATAAGAGACCTCCTGTTGAACTCTTACTTCACCGGCGACGGCTCAGACAGAGTAACCAACGACAGCACGGCTGATGTCGAGGCTTCGATGGCACTTCTTTTCCCAATGCCGGACAGCGGGCACCAAAAGTGGGGACGAGTGATTACTTCTTTCGGTCGCTACGTTGATATCTCCGAGGACGATGTAGTTGGTGATTCAGCCTTCGCCGTTATCACAAATTACTTCCAGGGAACGATCTATGTCCGCGACATTGAGAATGATACCGTATGGGAACATCCAATCGATGATAGCACTTACCGTCGTATCGTACTCTCCCGAGGGAAAGGAAAGCTCTTCAGAGGCTGGAAGATTGAAAAGATTACCCCGGTTAAGATATGGACTAACAATCCCACCACTGCGGTTGAGATCGCCAGCGTAAAGATTACTTCCACCTCAGGAGAGGATTTCGAGATAACGAGTACGGTTGACTGGTACGGACCGGACGATATTCCCAGGTTCACCCCCGAGGATACGGTTACCGTAGAGGTAACCCTTGCAACTGACGTAGAAGCTTGGGCATACCTTCACCACGGACGTCACTTCCGACTCAAGTTCCGTCACCGCCGCGAGGTTTTCAATAGGGATGAGCAAGATCACAAGAAGTTCACCGGTATCTGGGTGACTGCCGATGATTATCTGTTAAACAGGGACATTACCGTCCGGCATGCGGCAATAGACATTATCCTTGCCGAAACCCTGGATGGTGATTCGGCAGCCGAATACTCATCCTATGCTATTGCATTTCCTTACGTTGTAGCCAAGGAAGGTCTTGAACTCCCCGACGACGGAGGCGAAGACAACCAATAACTCCACCCCACGCGGTGATTTCGACAATAAAAAAAGACAAGGGGCTTTTGCCCCTTGTCTCGTGATAATCTATTAGTCCTTCCCCATGAATTTTTTAGCCTGCTTAAGCCTGGGCGGCAAGCTTCTCCATTACCTCCTCGGAGATATCGAAATTGGCATAGACCGTCTGAACGTCGTCCAGGTCTTCCAGGGCATCGATGAGCTTTAATATCTTGGCTGCATCCTTTTCGGTAAGCGCCACGGTGTTTTGAGGAAGCTGGGTTAGTTCAGCGGAGAGTATCTCAGCGCCTTTATTCTCTAAAGCGTCACGGACCGCTCCGAATTCGGTCGGTTCGGTGCGAACCTCGTAGATTGACCCATCGCGTCTAAAATCCTCGGCGCCTGCATCCAAAGCCATCTCCAGGGCTTGATCCTCATCGTATTTATCTGTAGGCAGATGTATGATGCCGCAGGCCTTAAACTGCCAGGATACGCTTCCTGTACCTCCAAGACTGCCGTTATGACGCGAAAGTGTATGCTTAATCTCTCCCAGGGTACGATTCTTGTTATCGGTCAGCACTTCTATAACTAATGCAACACCGGCTGGTCCGTAGGCCTCGTAGGTTACCTCTTCGTATATAACACCGGGTAGTTCTCCGGTGCCTCGTTTTACAGCCCTGTCGATGTTCTCCGAGGGCATGTTTGCGGCCTTTGCCGCATCCATTGCTGTTCTAAGACGGGGGTTGGCGGCGGGATCCCCGCCGCCAGCCTTTGCCGCCGTCGTGATTTCGCGAATCAACTTGGAGAAGAGCTTGCCCCGTTTAGCATCGGCAGCGGCCTTTTTGTGCTTTATTGTCGACCACTTTGAATGTCCGGACATTTCGCTCCTCTCAGTTTTAGCTATTCTTCTCCGTACATGAAGCCTATTATTGTCTTCCCGGATTCACTGTCTTCTGAGATGGTTACTACGGCGCTGAAATCGCCCTTGGACAAGGTCAACATGTAGGATTCACCTTCTTCGGTAGAGGCTTCGAAGGAGCCCTCGTTAGTCCAGCCTTTGCTTTCCAGACCTTCGTAGTATTTTACTATCCTTGAAAGCGAGGCGCTGGATTCAAGTGCACCCCAACCGCCTGAGCCTTCTTCGGTGGTTCCGGAAACGAATCCGGTCGATTTTGCACCGGGATAAATAAGATCCTTGGGAAAGTTCTTTGGGGGTTTTCCGCCCATCATACCGCCTATGTCGATATCGACATCTTCGCCGCCTTCCTCTTCTATCGCCTCCTCTATCGCTTTCTCCATCATCTTACCGCAGCAGCTAAGGGTTAAGACAGCCACAAATGCGGCAATCAGGGCAAGAATCAAGGTTTTTTTCATGACTTATTCCTCCGTCATTTTGGTTTTGCATTCGCTTGACCCTTCTGGGCCGCCCGCTAACATCCATTACTCCTTTTTGATCCCCTCTCGAACACCACATTATAACTAGGATTGGGGATTTAGCAAGAGACTGGGGTAACGATTACTCCTCTTCATATGCAATACCGATAGTTATTTTCCATCATCAACCGATATGACTATGACTGTTGTTACATCCTTTCTCGTGAGAGTCATAACATAACAACCGGCTTCGTCGGAGGATTCCTCGATTGTATCCTCAAAAGACCATCCTTTCAGGTTTTTATAGTAATTACGAACGTGTTCGGATGGATCATTCGCCTCAAAGGAAGTCATTCCTCCATAGCTTTCTTCCGACACCGCAAAGAAAGAACCAGTGCGCCTTGCCTCAGGATAAGCGAGTTCCCTGGGGGGATTTTTTAGGGGGTTTTCCTTTCAAATCCAGGTTTATATCGACAGATTCGTCGTCAATACTTCCTTTTAATATGTCTGTTAAGGATTCCTCCACGTTGGATTTATCCCTGCGCATTGAGGGATGCGTACAAGCAACAGAGTCAATACCTATAGCCAACTGAACACCAACGATAGCCAACCTTCTCATCGACTACCCTCTCCGATACCTGAGTAAGTCAGCCTAGGCTTCCTTGTACTTCTCCGGACCTTCGGCGAACAGGTTACCTCCGTGGGCGTCGTTAGCCACGATGCACGGGAAGTCCTCGACTTCCAGACGACGGATGGCTTCGGCACCCAGCTCTGGATAGGCGATAACTTCCGCCTTTTTTATTGAGCGTGCGATGAGAGCGGCAGTGCCGCCTGTTGCCGCAAAGTACACGGCGCCGTACTTCTGCATTGCGTCAAGGACAGCCTGGTTGCGCTGGCCCTTGCCGATCATTCCTTTCATCCCGTGTTCAATTAAAAGCGGGGCATAAGGGTCCATGCGGTAACTTGTGGTCGGGCCTGCCGAGCCTATTGCATAGCCTGGAGGGGCAGGGGATGGTCCCACGTAGTAGATGACTGCGCCTTGCATGTCAAAGGGCAGCTCCTTGCCTTCATTGATTAATTCCACCAGTTTCTTATGCGCAGCGTCACGAGCCGTATAGATGACTCCACTCATCAACACGCCGTCGCCCATCTTCAACTCTTTAACAACCTCGTCGGCAAACGGTGCGGTTATCTTCTTGCGTTCGGACATGAGCCTCCTTAGATTTTTTCCCAGACTATACCCATACCGCATCGATTGTCAACTTCAATACATCTTGCTCCGTCGCTGCTTCGCAGTAAAGATCGCAATCTCTATTATCCTGCTCTTCACCAAAGGGTTATTGACATAGACTTTGTTTAATTGAGATTTTTTTAGAAAACAAAACCTGTTGACAGCCCGAACTCAGGATAAAGCGCCAGGTTATTACGGTTTCGACCGAAGAACACGTTCCAGTCCAGGTTGGCGCCCGCGAGCCAGTTGAAGTGGTCGGAATGCACGATTGCACCCAGGAATCCGAAGTTTACACGCATCCCCATCTTGTGCTCGTCAACGTATTGGATTATCAGATACGGATCATTGACCCAATCGAGAGCAGAAATGAAATCACTTCTGAGCATCTCGGTAAGGTCCTCGGCATAGGTATCCACGAGATCCTGGGTCAGGGCAGGGATGAAATAATTGTAGGTCAACTGAAATCCAAGCGGAATGTGTATCCGGCCTTCCGCCACCCTGAGGGTTTTTTGTATCCCGAGCCCTCCCTGTACGTGTACGTATGGAACATACTCGTTGATATTCATCCTTAGGGAATCAGGCATGTACGGGATGTTCGTGACGTAGCCGTCGGCTGGATAGGTCTTGTAGTGTATCCCGAAGTCGAGTGTGTAGCCGATCGAACGTTCGTCTTCCAGGGAAAAGCCGAACCTTCCGAATCCGGGCGGAGGAATAGCGGGTCTTGAAACGATAACCAGGCAGTGGGAATTAGGATTCTCGTAAGTCCCGGTCTCGGCGTTCCAGCCGTAAAGCCCTGCACTCCACCCTCCTCTTATCCCGAAATGCCACGGCGCTGAAACCAGGGTCAAGACTAACATCAAAGCATTCATCATCACTCCCATCTATGTTTAAGTCATTATATCTAAACCCGCGATTCATGCAAGGGTCACATCTTGATTGACATTCGAGTTATCTCAAGCAGAATGTATACATTGGTTGCAATAGGCGGTGTGATATACGAACCTGGGGTAGTGTGCCAATTGTCGTGGAAATTCTAGTGAGTATAATGGAGCTAAGGAAAGAAAGGAGTTTCCATGAGCGAGAAGAACCGGTTTGAGAAGGAAGAAGAGCCATTGGTTGCTGCGTTTCGCAATGAATTAAGGTCAGCGATGGAGCGGGTTCTCAGGGCTGAGCTTCGAGCAGCGTTGGATGCGGAGCCTTATGCCCGCAGCGATGACCGCAAGGGCTACCGTCATGGCTCTGAGGAACGTAGTATATTGACATCGCTTGGTCCCAGTGAGTTCAAGATGCCTCGCGGTCGCATCAAGGCTCAGGACGGCGCTGAAGAGGAGTGGCGGAGCTTCCTTATAGGTCGTTACCAGCGACGCACCAGGGACATCGACCTTGCGATAATGGAGCTTTATCTTGCCGGGGTGAACACCCGCCGCATCAAGAAGGCTCTCAGGCCGCTTTTAGGTAATGCGGAGCTTTCAGCGAGCACGGTGAGTCGGATAGTCTCCGCACTCAAGGAACACTTCGAGACCTGGCGCAAACGCTCTTTGGCTGAGGAGGATATGCGTTATCTTTACCTTGACGGTTTCAGCGTGAAGGTGAGGGTAGCTGGTCGGTGTTCGCGGGTATCGATTCTTGCGGCTGTGGGTGTTAACGGAAAGGGAGAGAAGAAGCTTATGGGATTGTGGCTCAAGGGTTCGAGCTTCTGACCTTCTATTACTTTCCTGATACCCAGTGGAGGAGCTTGCGGAGCACCAATGTGATAGAGCGGTTGTATGGTGAGTTCAGACGCAGGGTAAAGACCCAAGGCGCTCTGCCTACGGAAGAAGCGGTATTAGCCCTTCTCTACGGCCTGGTCGCTACAGGTCAGATTACTCCGCTAGCGTCGTCCTTCGGTGTCATGAGAAAGATGACGGGTTACGAAAACATGCCTGATACTCTGCCGTCAGGGCTTGACAAGGCTGCTTGAATGAATATCTTTTTATCAAACGTGGAAATTTCCACGAGATGTGAAACACAACCAACCTGAGGATCGAAGATTACTGACGATACATGCGATCTGATGATCAATGAGTGGAAGAAGCCAGATTCAAAGGGATATCCCTCATCCTTATTGGAGCGGTTTGTGCGTTCGGCATGGTTTTGTGTTTCCTGGAACGTCAACCGACCTTTAAACGAGTTACAGCACTTTTGTTTTTCCTTGTTTCTCTGGGTCAGGTTGTGGCCGGTGCGATTCTTTTCTCCAAAGCCTATAGAGCGTTACGGTTACTCAAGCCGTCTGGACTCAGCCCCGAGGACTTGAATGGATATGCAGGAGTACGGAAGATGCTTAAAGTCCTGGATGTTCTCCAATTCATTTTCCTTGTCTTGATAACGTCATTCCTTATTCTCATCGGTTACATCGCGGGCTGCTTCTTCATCTGCGCTATCTAGCCCTGGGCGCTGCATGGGATTAGATTGTTGTTTTATTTTCATTTTAAACAGTTCCCAAGTGTCTCATATTACCGGAATTGTTCCGGCTTTTTTCTGTCTGGAATGTAACGCAAAGGAGTCTTATGAAGTACATTTCCTTGAAGACTACGCAACATTTGCCAGACACTATCCGTCAACTTAACCAATAAGGGACCAAAGGTCCAAGAAAAAAACCAATAAAAGAGGCGGTAAAGTGTCGGAGAAGAAAAAAAGTTCGCTGAAGAGGAGCGTGATTGTCGGAGTATTACTTTGCCTTACGATGCTTACAGCCGCGGAAACCGGGATGATCGCCGGTTTCTGCAGGGATGCGTCCTCGGGCGAGTTCCTAAGCTACGTTAACGTGTATCTTGAGGGCGGGGTGGGCGGCGCTGCATCCAACAAGCAGGGCTACTACGTTATTTCAGATATACTTCCTGGTGCCTATACCCTCGTTGCCTCGATGATAGGCTACGGCGAACAGAGGGTGGATATCAACGTAAAGGCAGGCCAGAAGCTGCGCCGGGATTTCATCTTGAGTCGGCAGACGGTAAATGTGGAAGGCGTCGAAATCACTGCCGATCGCTACCGGTTCGAGCACGAGGTAGATGTTGGCGTCCAGAGGATAGACTTCGACCAGATGCGAAACATTCCAGGTCTCGTTGAGCAGGATTTATTCCGTTCCCTGCAGATGCTGCCAGCCGTCGTATCCGTATCAGACTTCTCCTCGGCAATGTATATCCGGGGCGGCACGGCGGACCAGAACCTCGTGCTCCTGGACGGGGTTACGGTTTACAATCCTTACCATCTTCTGGGTTTCTACTCGACATTCATCCTCGAATCCGTCAAGGGTGCTGAACTCTACACCGGCGGGTACCCGGCACGCTACGGCGGGGCCATATCGTCCGTCCTCGACGTGGATATGAAGGCGGGAAACAGCGAACGTTTTTCAGCGGCTGGCGAGATCGGGTTGTTGACCTCCAGACTCGTTCTCGAGGGTCCCATACCATGGGGCAAGGGTTCGTGGATGGTTGCGGGCAGACGAACCTACATCGATGTAATAACGTGGTCTCTGGATAAGATATTCAAAAAGGCAATAGAAGAAAGCGACCTTGAGTCAATCTACCTTCCTTATCACTTCTACGACCTGCACGCCAAGGTAAACTGGGAAGCCACCGAGCGTTCCCGCTTCACCGTCTCAGGCCTTTTCGGAGACGACGTTCTTGCGTTCCACACCAAACAAGCCTCAGGCAGCGAAAGCGACATGGACGTGATCTGGGGGAACGGCACCATGGGCGGGGAATGGCGTTATTTATTCACACCCGACCTCTTTTCAATCCTTAGATTCAATGCCTCTCGCTACAGGATAAACGTGGGTCTCGTGGAAACCAGTATGAACGATTCCACCGGCGAAGAAACTGAAGATTCCCGCCTGGATCTGCGTTCAGGTATAGGTGAACTATCGACCAAATGGGGATTGACATGGTTCACTAGCCCGGAGCATCGCATCGAGTTCGGAGTGGAGGGAAAGGGGATAGAGGCCTCGAACTATGTGCGTACCATGATGAGGCTCGACGAGGATGAGGTTCTGGACACGGTCTGGCTGGACGTGAAGGATACCTTCTTCCTGGCTTCCTGCTATCTCGAAGATCGCTGGGAGCCCACCCCTTTCTGGGTTATCGAAACAGGGCTTCGGGGGACTTACTTCTCGAACGGCGACTACTTCAGGCTCGAACCGAGGCTCGGTGTAAAGCGCCGTCTCACGCCGGACTGGGCCTTGAAGTTCGGCGCAGGCATCTACAATCAATATCTCTACGTACCTTATCCGCGTGACGAGGAATCCATGAAGCTGCCGTTACAGTTCAACCAGCAGTGGCTGCCCGCGGATTCCAACTACCCGCCGCTTCACTCCACGATGTTTATCCTCGGCTCCGAGTATCAGCTACCGAATAATCTGCGTATCCTAGGGCTGCAGATTCCGGACCTCAGCTTGTCGGTTGAAGGCTACTATAAGGATATTCGCAACATCCGTGAGTCGAGATTCCAGGGCGGAGGAATCATAATCGTGGACGATGCGGACAGCAACGTGTTCAACATGGGACGAGGCTACTCCTACGGCGGCGAGGTGATGCTCAAACAGGGATCGTCCTGGCTCGGGTACTCCTACTCTGTAACGAAATTCAAATTCGGTGAGGACGACTGGTTCTACCCCTTACACGATTCCAGACACAACCTCAACTTCTCGTTCAGTCTGCCTCTTGGAAAAGGGTGGGGATTCAATACCGCGTGGATTTTTTCCTCAGGGCTTCCTTACACAGCCCAGATAGGATGGTACCAGGCGGTCAATTGGTACGGGGAACCGTACTGGGAACCCATCACAGGCGCCCGAAGTAACGTCCGCTATCCGGCCTATCACCGTCTTGATGTGGGGTTTACCAAGGATTTCAAGATATGTAAGAAGATCGATGCAGAGTTCTACTTCCAGGTGCTCAACGCCTACTGGCGAAAAAACGTTTTGTTCTATGATTATGATGTGGATTCAACCGGCACCACTCGCAGGTCCCCTGTGTACTCGATACCGATTCCCTTGCCCAGTTTCGGCATAAGAGGGAGGTTCTGATGAAAAGATACCTGCCTTTGATTTTGGGCTTCGTCGTGGCTACAGTATGGCTTGGCTGCGACGTTACGTCCGAGAACTACGTCGGAGAACCTAACATCTACTCCTTCATTTACTCGGATTCCTCAACGGTAACCGTGATGGTAGGAAGAACGATTTCCATAACAGACACCATCGAGTTGGATACTGTCTACGATACCGTGTGGTACGACGATTCTACGTTTCACGTCTGGAATCAAACACGTTATCCCTGGAACGGGGTCAGCGAGGCGGATGTTACCCTGAGGAATGAGAATGAGAGTTATACCTTAATAGAAGATGATTCAGCAGGCTATTACAGGTTGGACTCCTTGGGGGTTTTGCCCAACCAGACCTGGACGCTCGAGATTAAGTATCCGACCGGGGAAAAGATCTCTGCCGTGAGTGCCATTGTCGGCGACTTCGAGATTTCCGCTCCGGAGCAGGACACTTTGGGATTCTTCGATACCTTGAGATGGAACCCTGCCGAGAAAGCCGGGGGCTACATTGTGACCTCTAAGCAGTGGGGACGATGGCAGTGGGAGGACGACCCGGAAGCCTACGATACTACTTACGCTTCCCGGTTCATGGGCGACACATGTCAATTCACGGCGGTTGAGTTTATATTCGAGTTCTTTGTATTTGATTCCATGGAGTTTCACGTGGCCGCCCTGGACTCCAACGCCTACGACTACCTCTACTACGAAGTCTACAAGGGGTTCAGGGACCTCAAACTGGACGACTACATGCATATCGAAGGTGCCTGGGGGGTTTTCGGGTCCCAGCTGGTAAAGAAAACCAGACGGTACGTGCTTGATTGAAGGGTTTTCACCACAAAAGCCACAGAGGACACGGTGTACATTATGAAGGTTTACCGGCATCGAACTGACGGCATGTAGTGCGAAGCTCAACGTGCCCCTTTAACGCTCGATGCGTTCAAAGAGTATTAGCTTCGCCGCGAGACTGAAGTCTCGCACTACTTTCTAACCTCTTCCGACATACTATTACGAAGACTCTCGTAGCCCGTCAACGTAGAAACCTTACATAATAACTTGGCGCTCTCCTGCCTTTTAGCCGTTGGGATTGTATTCTGGGTTCCCGCGGCATTACGCAGTAATGTCGTGGGGCGCTAAAAGCTTACCGTTATCCCGCCCACCGGCATGAACCGGAAGTTCTCCCAAGGCACAAGCTTGCCTTCCTCCGGGTTCCAACCGTAACTCATTACGTTCACGTGGTCCAGGGTGTTCTGGATGTTTACGAACCCGGTGATGGCGATGCCTCCTTTCGTGTAGGAGGTATGTCCGAGCTGCAGATCGAGCCTTGAATATGCAGGCAGGCGTCCGCTGTTGCGTTCGGCAACCCTTTCGACTATCCAGAGATCGTTTGCAGGATTTTGCCTGACGTTCTCCTCGTCGTATGGGGTCCAGGGCTGGCCCGAGTGATAGCTGTACTTGACGCTGGCCTCGAAGTGTTTGAGAAACTTTACACCCCCGATAAGGGTTATTATGTGCCTGATGTCCCAGTCTGCAGGATAGGAACCGTCATCCGGGTTTTCACGATTCGAGAACGCCAGCGAGTAGGAAGCCTGTCCGAGAAGGTATTTGCCCATCTTTTTCTGTGCGAAGAACTCGAGACCGTATGCCTCGCCCGTCTCTTCTGACAAGTAGGTTTCGGCAGAGTCGTCGTAGTACAGAAGGTTGGAGAGTTGCTTGTAGTAACCTTCGACCGAGAGCTTGATGTCGTCGGAAACGAGCTGCTCTATCCCGGCTATGTAATGAATCGCTTTCTTAGACGCGATCTCAGGATGGTTTATTGAGATGTCGTACTCCTGCAGTTGATTGTAGATGCCGAAGTTGAAGTTAAGGGTCGTAGAGGTCAGCCATTTCAGGTTGATTTCTGCATCATCCGAGGCCTCGATTCTTTTCAGGCGGGGAGACGCCAAAGCGAGCAGAGGCTTTATCGATATACCGCCGCGGGGTTCGACATCGAATTGCTCGTTCAAGGTGTTGTACCCGACTCGAAGACCTGGCGTAAGCTTGAGCCAGCGGAAGGGTGAGAATATGTACTGTGCATAGGTATGTCCGGAGAACCAATCCCCTTGAGTCGTATCTCCCTGGGTTTCTACGATACTGCCGTCTATGGCGGTGAACTCGTGCTGGTAATACTCGTAGCTCGTTTTCGAGTAACCGCCCTGGAACCCGATCTGGAATTCGTGGATCCTTGAGGGCGCTAGCTTCACCGACTCGATCAGATACAGGTGTGTTTCCTTAGGGATGTAGGAGAAGTAGAGATCGCCCTCCAGCGTATCATCGGCGAGTAGTTTATTCTCGAGGTTCGTTCCGCCCAGGGTAAGTGTCGAATAGCCTATTTCTCCTACTCTGGCCCTCCAGTTAATGCCCGAAATAGTCTGGTAACCCTGCCAGGTCATTGTGTCTTCCGGAGTATAAGCGTCAGGAGGCACATTCATCCTGTCAAGGGTCTGGATCCCGAAGCCCCATATCTTGTGATTGCCGTTCGGAGTATAAGCCAGACGCAGGTAGAAATCATCGTATGAAGGAATTACGTCGCCTATGTCGGAAACGAGATCAACCAGCGTCAAGAACGATTTGCGGTAACCGCCTATCCAGTTGATCTTATGACCTATTGGACCTTCTACGGTAACGTCCATCGCCGACATATTCAAGTCAAACAGGGCCTCGAGGCGGTCCTTGTTTCCGTCACGAAGATTTATGTCCATGAGTGAGGAAAGCTTGTCCCCGTGACGTGCAGCGTAGCCGCCTGCGGAGAACTCCACCTTGTCGAGAACCTCAACGTTTACGATGGACGCCTGACCCATACCACCACCGATTGCCGGAAAGTGAACCGGGTAAGGCACGGGAACGTTATCGATAATGGTCAGGTTTTCGTCAGGATCACCTCCACGAACGACAATATCCGAGGAAAAGTCGAACCCGGTCGCGACACCTGGAAGCGAGGCTACGGTCCGGGCCACGTTATAGCCTTCCGGATGATTGCGCATCTCGTGATAATCGAGCGTAATGTCCGAGACGGTAACGGCAGGGTCCTTCTCGAAGTACTGGGGTCGTACCGTGACCCCGCCCACCGCAATCGATTCCTGCCTGAGCTTGAAATCAAGGAACACGGTACGTCCGGGCAGAACCTCAACCGATGTCAAGACCTGTGTCTGGTAGCCTATTATAGAAACCTCGACGGCGTACTCGCCAGGAGGGATATCTTCGATCTTATAGATACCGTTTCCGTCTGTCGAGGCCCCCATTTCCTGATCCCGAAGGATGACGTAGACGCCGTAAAGCCTCTGTCCGGTACCTGCATCGGTTATCTGACCGGCGATGCTACCGGGTTTTGCCTGGGCTGCAAGCACCGTAAGTGCTAACGTGAGAAAATTCAAGTCGTCTCCTCTTGGTTGGTGAATTTGTCTTTATGAAAGACGCGACATGCGCCCGCAAGGTTTCAGTAACGAATTATAACAGTGTGGATTGAGTGGTTGATTCAAGTAAGTCCAAAGGTAAACATATAAAACCTTTCTGAAGTCGAATTAACATAGTAAGCCTTGACAGGCATCAGAATTTTTCTATAGTTTTATTCTGGAGGATTAGGGGTAGAAAACATCCGTTAAGGGTTACGTTTGTGGAAGGAGAAACCTATGTTGAAGGTTAACAGTGAAAAGGTGTTTCAGTTGATGCCTCTAATCCGGGAGGGGATCAAGACCAAAGGGAAAAAAATGAGGCAAGAAAGGGAAGAGAAGGACCGTTTTTTTGCAAAAAGATTCACGAGAAAAAGAATCCCGGAACTCGATCAGAGGGCACTACGTGAACTGATTCAAATCCTGTGGGCCTACAGAAGATGGGCCAACAAGGATTACCTTTACCGGGAGATGCTTAAATCACATATGGATATCATTCAAAAGGCATTCACCTACCTTTTATTCGACGATGATCCCATCGACGAACGATTCGACCACGTCTTGAGAAACGTGAGGATGATGGGACCGGCCGGGATATCGGAGATTCTGGCCCACCATGACTGTATGAGGTTCCCTATCTGGTCTCAGAAAGCTAAGAAAGGATTGATTGCTTTAGGTGTTCCAGTTACGATGTTGCCCAAATCGAGGTGCATCAGTGGAAACCAGTACAAGTGGTATTGCGGTTTGATGCGTGATTTGTACGATCGGATAAAGCTAGGTGCCCCCGAAGTGAAAGACTTTTTTGACCTGGATTTCCTCCTTCTCTACCTGGCTACCCCGGAGTTGGTCGAGTTGCCCGATTTGTTCAGCAGCGTTTCCATCTTCGATGAATTGGATCACGACCGGGCAGTCCAGATGATTCTCGAATTGGGTGAAGGTTTGGGCTTCCAGGTGCGTCAGGAGGTGACGGTTTCTCGCGGTTGCAAGATAGACGCTGTATGGGTATCGAGGGTGGGTAACCTGGGTACGATCTCTTACGCTTTCGAGGTTCACCGCCGGGGCAGTCGTGACTCCGCAATCCTCAATCTTCAGAGGGTGTGGAGAGATCCGTCCATCCAGAAGGTTTATCTGGTTTCCACGGAAAGGGAGCTCGGTATCTTCGCCGAAGAGATTTCCTCGCTGGATGAGAATTTCAAGAGGTCGGTCGGTTATCTCAAGGTGGAAGATTTGTATTTGGCGTTGGATCGGTTGAAGGCGTTGAAGGAGATCCTAAATTCTCTTGGGCTTCTGGCAACAGGGGCGTTATCCGTAGCCGGTTCTTTCTAGGGCAGGATGCCCTGAGCGACAATTTATGAGTGACCGGTAGCGTGAAACCTCCACAGGTGCAGGGGGAATCAGGTTATCTATACGCTGCATGTTAAGATATAAATCAAGGTTGTGGGGTTGACAAGGAGGAGGATAAATCTATAGTTTCCTATTATCGAGGAGGAACTTATGCCACCTAAAGTCGTAAAGACCGTGCGGGACCTTATCTTTTGGCAGTATGCCAAGTTGATCGCTCGATCTGCCGGGATGGGGAAACAGTATGGGTTTATTATGAAAACCTTCAAGGACTTGCAGACCGGACGAAAGAGTTGGTCTGATGTAACGCGAGAAGATCTGAAGATGGTTGACGAAAGTAGTTGTGCGTACTGCGGTTCAGCTGAGGATTTAACGTGGGATCATATTATTCCTCAAAAAATCAAGGCACCTGAAGACTGCAAGGTTCACGAAATACACAACTTGGTGAAGTGTTGTCGGAAATGCAACAGCTCAAAGGGCGGACGAGACGTATTCACATGGTTCGGTAAAGAACGTAGGAATGAAATTCCTCGACTGGTTGAAGGCAAACTGCTAAAACTTCTTTACGAATGTCATGGGTGCCGAGGCACCCTTGAATGTTCCGATCTTGATTCCAGCGGCGAACTCGACGTGATGGACTTGAACTGGATATTCAACGAACCGTGTCCAGGAAAGAAGGAATTTGAGAAAGGGCAAAGGGGAGATAATGACTGATCTTAAAGATAATGTGTCAAAACGGTAGATCAGGCTCTAAATGCAATAAAGGAACTTGACCCTGCGACAAATATTAACCGGTTGTATGAAGTAAAGAGTAAATCCTTGGAATAGCAGGTTTGCTGAGAGTAACGAGCTACAGTGTAAGACCAACCTTCCTCCTCAGGCGTTGACCGGCTCCGGAGCCTGGCCTTTCTCGCAGAAGTAGCGATCTATTCCCAGATAAGCCTCACCCAGGTTCTTTACCTCGAAGCCGCACCGTTTGTAGATTTCGACACCTTCACCTTCTGTCTCGGCGGTGAGGTGGGTTAACGAGAATCGCTTGCAAACCTCATCTATCATTCTGCTCCTTATACCGTGATTTTGCTTCTCTGGCATCACCGATAGGTGATGTATGTGAGCCGAGCCTTCGCCCTTGAGTTGGATACCGATGCAGCCAGAAAAATGATCGTTTGTCTTACATCCTAATATCTGCCAAGAATCATGAGATTTGTATGTCTCGCATAACCTTCTGATTTGCATGGGCGTAGGAAATTCTATGGACAACGCCAGTAGCTTTCTTATCGCCGGCTCCTCCAGGGATTCTTTGAGATCAACGAGTTCCATTAATTACTCCTATTCCTTCGGAATAAACAGGGTACTTATCCTGCACGCCGAGCCACACTCGAGATAAGTCCGACCCTTATTTCCGATTCCTAATTATAATTATACCTCGATCACCGGTGAGTTCAAGCCCGGGTTCACCTTTTTAATTCAAATGATGAAAAGTTCGCTGTGTGATATTAATCCTACCGGTCCTCACAAAATGCATATCTCCAGGTTTATCAGATTACAGATAAAAGCAAGTTGATCAGATACATGCCTTAACTTGCAGCTTTTCGATATTTACCTTCGGGTTCCTACGGTAGGTTTTTTCAGGTCTCTTTTGGAAATCAGTTTCCCTGACTACGCCACTTGGCCAGGAGCTCCGCTTCCCTTTCCCTGGTGAGGCCGTCCTTGAACGGCGCATATTCGCGCTCCCGGCCTATCCACATCTGCAGGTCGGCGATGGTGTCCTCAAGCGAACGCAGGTTGGCTCCTGAGGAGATGAATTTCCTGTTGTCAACGGTTTGGATACCAATATATGATTCAGGAACCCACAGAGGCAGATTGATGCCTTCGGTAATAAGGAACTCCTCACTCACCCACGTGATTTCTACGTCGCTTGCGGTGATTTCCTTGCAGGTTTCCAAAAAGTGCCCCATCGTAACCACCTCGTATGGACCGACCGCATTGAAGATACCCGGACGGTGCTTTTTGGCCATCCATACCGTCCATCCGGCAAGGTCCCGCACGTCGATGTACTGCAGTGGTCTATCCGCAGACCCGGGTGCGAGTACCTCGCCTCCTCGTCCCATTCTATCCACCCAGTAGGTGAAACGATCCATGGGATCCCATGAACCTACGATGAAGCCCGGACGAACGATGAGTGCGTTTCTATCATGGGGGAAGACCTTCAGCACTTCCTCCTCACACAAGGCCTTGAGCGCACCGTAGGTTTCGCCTGATACCTCCTCGGTGTCGTGATCGAGCCTTGAAAGGGCCGCCTCCTCGTTTTGATCTGTGGTGTGAGTATCGGCATATACACTGATGGAAGATATGAAGGTATATTGTTTGACCGAATCCGCAAGGAAAGCTGTCGAGTCCCTGACCACGCGGGGAACGAAGCCGCAGGTATCGATCACTACGTCCCATTGACGGCCTTTAAGGGGTAGGAGATTGCCGTCGCGGTCGCCTATCAAGGTTTCCACATTTGGAAAGAGACGAGGATTCGACTTGCCCCGGTTGAACAGTGTGACCTCGAATCTCTCCTCCAATGCGGCATTCACCAGACGCCTGCCCAAAAATCGCGTTCCTCCAAGTATCAGGAGCTTCTTTTTAGCCATATGTCAACTCCGTATTAATTAATCGCTTACTATCACCATCGGCCTAGTTACCCCGGCGCGAATCTGGGTCCTGCCCGAAAGGCTGGCTTGTTTGCCGTGCATCTTCAAAAGGAACTTGCGATACTCATCGTTCATCTCGAATTCGCCGAATCCCTCGGTAAGTATCAACGTAAACGGCAGCTGCTCGTCTCCGGTCAAGGCTACACCGAGTTCTTGGCCGTAGTAGGCCACCCAGTCCGAGTTATGGATGGAGGGCGCGATGATCCCTGAGACCTGGGCCTCGGCAGCTCGTCTCAAGAACTCCTCGTCGATCGAGCGCTCGGTTACGATGACCTTCCCTTTCTTTGAAGGATCGAGATCACGAGTGTCCTTCAGTAGGGTAATCTTTCCCGATGCCTCGCCGCCGAAGCCTATGATGCCGTAAAGGGTGGCGCCCTTGGTTTTTACCCAAGCAGCATAATTAGGCTTAACCCGGACAACCTCGCCCTGAACGAAGGCCTTAAGGGGAACCGGGGTGATGTCGTACTGGACGGTAACGGTGCCTTTCTCTGTATCGATCTCCTTCACCGTTCCGGTGCTGGGCGATTTTACGATAGCGGGTACACCTGAGGAGAGCCTCTGAGCGAGAATTCGATCAGCATCGACGAAGTCCCCTTCCTTTACCTTCAGATAGGTACGGATATGTTTAGGGTTGACCCGCAAGGCCTTGGCCGCTTTTACAGTATGCGGTTTGCCGTCGTAATCCTGTATCTCACGCAGGATTACAAGTCCCTGGGGTTCTATCTTTGAAACCCTTGCTCTAACCTGTGAAAGGTAGTTGAATGGTATCTTGAAGCCGCCTTCCGGCTTTACCCTGAAGATTGCCTGACCCAGATCAACGTTATCCCCTACATTTACGAGAAGTCCCTGGGTGACTTCGGCTTCGGTCAACGGTCTGGAGTAGCCTGCAATCCGATTCAGATCGATGATGTACAACCTGGGAGGGGCAAAGCGGTTTTCCCCGATTACGTCGTCGGATTTTACCGTCTGACGTCTGGCAACGAATATCTGACCCTCGTAAGGCAGGCGGCGCTCGATCTCGAAGGCACCCTTCTTGATCTCAGGTCTTGAGGGTCGGATGTTGGAGCGAAATTCCTTAACCTTTGGTGAAAACGCTTCGATACCCGATTTTGAAAGCGGGGTGTCCAGCATTCGGGCCTGCTTGATAGTCCGCCCTTCCCTGCCCCGGCAGTCGAATAGCACGGGCAGCTTGGTTTCCAGCTTGGAGGTATCACCGTTACATGAAAGGCAAACGTGTTTACCAAGTGTAATTTCCAGGTTGCCGCCTTCAGGCAGGTACAGGAAATCACCGCCGCAGAGGGTGTGGTTTTGGTCATCGGTAAGGTTCTTTACGTTAAGCACCTTTTTCTTGGGTTGAATCCTTCCGGTGGGAGCCACAACATAGCCTATCTCCCTAAGACACTCATCCAAGAAGAGCTTCAGTGCGGACTCAGGGTCAACCTCTGCAAGTACACCCAGATGGGGACTTCTGAACGAGGAATCCAGAGCCAACTTGGTGATGCCTGAAGGCTTGAAACCCTCGGTCAGCATCCAGATCGCCTCCTCTGAACTCTTTGCAAAGGAAAGAACCCCGCCCGAACCGATTATTAAATCTATGTCTGAAAGCTGGAAATACTTCTTAGTGGTCAGAAAGAAGGTATCCTCGAATTTGTTGTACTCCTCGATGAGTTTTTTCTTGTCGAGTAAACCAAGCCTTACTATCTTGAAGTTCATATCAAGGTGCTGGTTCCAGGCCACGTTGATACCTTCGATTGCGACGGCTTGCTCGGTAAGATTCTCTGCGTCGGTTTCCGGAACCCAGGTGGGGTTAAGGGTTTTATTGGCTATGTAGTCCCTAATCTCGCGTTCGGTGAATGATCGAGGCAGATGTCTCGTGATTTTTTCTATGCCCGCCTGGGCCAGGACGTTGGAGATAGAGTAACTCATCCCGATATTGGCGGCTACTGTGCGGTGATAATCCCCTGCGATGTTGGAGAATATGTCGGTGGTCGCACCCCCGATGTCGACCATCATCACGTTCTTTCCTATTTTATCTCCGTAGAGTCTGAGGATGTTCTCCACCCCGGCCGGGGTCGGGATGATGTCTGAAACCGTCCACTTTTTTAGCTCGGCATACCCGGGAGCGCGCTCCATAACGTTTTCCATGAAAAGCTCGTGTACCTTTCCCTTGGCCGGGCCGGTATTAAGATTCAAGGTGTCTGGTCGAACGTTATCCACGACGTGCACGTCAAAAACGTCCTGTAAGGTTTTGCGAACGAACTGTCGGGCGTCGACGTTGCCGCAGAAAACCAAAGGTATCTTTTCCTTCTGTCTGAACTTGGGCTCCGGGTCTGCCAGGGTCAGGAGTTCGGCCAGCCTAACCACCCCCGCGATTGCCCCGCCGTCCAGTCCACCTGCCATGAGCACCATGTCCGGATGCAGTTGACGAATCAGCCGCATCTTGTCCACGGCCCGTATCTGATCGTCGACGGTCAGGGTTTTTAAAATCACCCCGCCTGCACCGTAGGCAGTCATCTGGGCAACCCTGCCTGTTTCGGTCGAAGATAAGCCGAAAACGAGTATCTGCAGACCGCCGCCTGCAGAACTGGTGGTCAGGTAGGGGATTGCTATGTGTCCGTCTTTATTTAATATTTGAACCTTGGTTGTCGCCTGGAGCTTGCGTGCGGATTCCCCTACACCTATCTTTACGTCTTCTGCGGGCTTCTCCACCGTGGTCGGCACGTTGTACCCACCCAAAATGTGAAGCTTGCCTTTTTGGTTAACGATAAGCACCGCCTTGGTCGTGGTGCTTCCCACATCGGTTACGAGGATGTACTTTTCTTTTTCTAACTTCATCCAACCTCCATCACGAACCTATTATGCATAGTAATATCTTGGTTGTCAAGCTGATGGAGGCGAGGTTCAAAGTCTGTCCTCCTCGTCCCACAAGGATGATCTTTAGAGACTTTGAGGCTTTTGCTCAAATATGAAAAGGCTTAAATTCCACGGTTGACAAGTCACTAAACTTCGTTTATATTCATAGGTGGAAAAAGGTTCAATCTATCAACGCGCACTCTTCCCGGAGTTAACGGTCCGATTTCCTTCAACCCGCTACCAGGGGAGCAAGGCTAAGCTGATGGATTGGATTTGGGGGCAAATTGCTAATTTAGACTTCAAGACCTGCCTCGATGCATTCGGAGGCACCGGCGCAGTCGCGTATCGCTTCAAAGAGGAAAGCAAGGATGTTGCATATAATGACCTGCTCAGGTTCAACTATTATTTCGGGAAAGCGTTGATTGAGAACGACAAGGTTCATTTGGATCCGAGCGAGGTTAAATGGACTCTCCAAAGACACCCGGAAATAACCTATCCAAGATTCGTCCAAGACAATTTTGCAGATATATATTTTACCGACGAGGAGAACGCATGGATTGATCAAACGATCACTAATATCAAGCATTTGAAAGACCCTCATAAGTTTGCGATGGCGTTCTTTGCGCTTTGTCAGGCGTGCATTATTAAACGTCCATACAACTTGTTCCATCGCAAGAACCTCTACATTCGTTTTGCGGATGTAGAGCGTTCGTTCGGCAACAAGACAACTTGGGACAAGCCATTTGAGGAGTGGTTCCGTATCTTCGTGGAGGAAGCTAATCGAGCCGTATTCGATAACGGGGAAAGAAATCGGGCATTCAACCATGACGCAGTTGAGGTTCCTGGGGTTTTCGATTTAGTTTACATAGATACGCCTTATATTTCAAGCAAGGGAGTGGCGGTTGACTACCTTGATTTTTATCATTTCCTAGAGGGGTTGACGATGTATGAAGAATGGGGAGGTTACCTTGACGAGGACTCAAAACACCGTCGCCTGAAACCGCGACCGAACGATTGGACCAACAAGAACAGGATACATAAAGCTTTCGACCGCTTATTCCAGAGATATCACGAAAGCATTCTTGTCGTTTCATATAGAAAGGACGGCATTCCTTCGGAGGGGGATTTGGTGCATATTCTACGTAAACATAAAAATAAAGTTAGGGTAGAACATTACGACAATTACCGCTACGTTCTATCCACAAACTCGGACGCGGGTGAAATGCTCTTGGTCGGGACGGATTAGAATGGATGTTGAGGGTATTAGAAAGGAACTATTAACTCACTTCGATGAGTTTAAGCATTGCTTGGTTACGGATTCCGGGGATTGGACAGTTAAAGGATTCATTGATGTTTACCGTAACATTTACACCATTTCTCGAGATACCAAGGTCGTCTCGAAGATAATAGAGCTTATGCTGTTTCCTCTGATTTCGCGTTTTGCAGTCGATCACAGCTTTCAAATGGTGCTCAGCGATTATCAGAACCACTACCCTGATGTAAGCTTTATAGCTCGAGATAGTTCAAAGATCGCCCTTGATCTCAAAAGCACTTATCGTAAGGATGGTGTAAAGGTAAACGGATTTACCCTGAGTGCATTCACAGGTTATTTTCGTCAAAGAGATTCTACCAAGAACATCAAATTTGCCTATAAAGAATATGCCGCTCATCTGGTTTTAGGCGTCATATATAGCCGGAAGGAAGAAGCTTCAGATGAGATTAAGTTGCATAATTTGGAGGACTTGCAAAGCATTGTGTCGGTTGCCGAAGATTTTGACTTCCTTCTGCAGGAAAAGTGGAGAATAGCCAGTGATAGGCCTGGAAGCGGAAATACGAAGAATATAGGGTCGATCACTAACATTGGGGACCTAATCGAGGGTAAGGGACCATTCGTGGCATACGACAAGAATGTTTTTGACGACTATTGGATGAATTATCTCACTAAGGACATGGCAAGGGCAATAGATTCAAAAGTTCCCTACCATAACCTCGAAGAATATCTCATGTGGCCAAACCGCATACGTTCTGATCATTGAAAGGATAACATCTGTCTGCCCGGACACACTGAGAGGGTATCCTCCATTCACTTTTTTTACCGCAGAGAACACTGAGTACATGGAGTGTTTATGAATCCCAAAAAGTTCTCTGTGTTCCTTGTGTGCCCTGTGGATTTCCAATTGGCAAGGGCAAATTACCGATTTATGGCCTCGAGAAGCTCTCGAGCCATGTCAGGGTCTAACGACTTGAGGATGGCCTGTTCGCTAAGGGCTGCAGTGCGGTTGCTTGTAATAAGGTAAAGCAGACCAAGGCTGTAATGCGCCGGCGCATTGTCAGGATCGATACGTACAACCTGTTTGAATGAGGAGATCGCCTCGTCCCACCGTTCGAGTTCGGTGTAAGCAAACCCCATCGAGTAATGGGCGGCTGCCAGGGATGGGTCATAGGTTGTTGCATTCTTGAAGCTGGTAATGGCTCGCTCGTAATCGGCGACCCTGGCGTAAACGGCTCCCAACGCGTAATGAGCATCGGCATTAGCCGGATTCAGGCTTAAAACCTTCCTGTAGGCCGCTATCGCATCTGCAAATTTCTCCATCTCCATGTATGCAGCTCCCAAGGTATAGTATGCCTCAGCATAGGAAGAATCCCTGTTTAAACCCATCTTTAGATAGGTCACTGCCTCTTCCCAGTCGCCTATCTTTCCGTATGCCATTCCCAGTGCAAAATAGGAAGGTGTATGGTCAGGATCTAGAATGCTTGCCTGCTGTAATGATTCTATGGCGTAGCTGTAGCGCTCAACTTCCAGATAGATGAGTCCGAGATTAAAGTAAATATTAGCGTCATCAGGGGCAAGAAGGTTAGCCTGTTTCAAAGAAGCAATCGCATCTTCCCATCGTCCCAATTCTCCGTATGCTATTCCCAGGTTCTGATGAGCCAGTACAAATGTGTTGTCAAGCTGTATGGCCCGTTGGTAGTAGCTTATTGCTTCCCGGTTCTTTCCCAGGTTAGCATATGCCAGACCTATATTGTAGTGTGTTCGAGGGTCGGTTGAGTCAATACCCAGGGCATTTTTATAAGCCTCTATTGCTTTATGGTATTGCTGTATCCCGGTATAAGCCAAACCCAAGCCGCTGTAAAGATGAGGGTTCTCGGGATTTACTCCGATTGACTGCAGGAAGGCCTCTATCGCATCCCGCAACTTGCCCAGCTCCAGACTGCAGAAACCGATGAATTGATAGGATATGACGTGAAGGGGGGCTTCCTTGATTGCTTTTTGGAAGTACTCCAGTGCCTGCGTATAGTCTCCTGCCCAGAGAAAACGAAGACCTGTTGCGTGCAGGTCTTCAGCAGCGGCTATCTCTTTACTTGAGCGGGTCTTTTCCCATTCAGCGATGGATTGTCTTTTAACCGGGGTAATACTCATAACCCTTTCTGAAGGCAAGGCAAAGTTGTGGGTTTCCTCCCTGATTACCGAGAATGAGGCCACCCCTACGACTTCACCATTCATGTTCAGTATCGGACTTCCGCTGAACCCAGGGGACAGGGAAGCGGATACCTCAATTATCTTGCCGAACCCCGGGATATATCGATTTGCAGTCACCTCACCTTCAATAATCCTTGAGCGACGGCCGGTCGAGGATTCGTCGGAAAGCCCGCTTCCTGCAACGACGATTCTGTCACCAACCCCGGGAGCCGTCCTTGCTAAGGCTAAAGGCTTCACTTTATCCGTCCCGATCCTGACCGAAAGCTTGACAAGGTCACCATTCTTGTCCTCGGCCGTGATGAAGGATACCTGGTAGACCTTGCCGTCCGATGCCTTGATTTCCGCCCCGTAAGCTCCTTCGATTACATGGCGATTGGTTATGACGTCGCCTGTACTCGAAATGAAAAACCCGCTGCCTTCACCTCTAACCATACCTTCATCGTCATAGGGCACGACGACCACTGTAGAAGGCTCGGCCTTCTGGGCGACCTTGAGGAGTGAAGTCTCTGCCAAAAGCGGGGAGATAACCAGTACCGAGAAAAAAGCACCACCCCGCAGTGCATTAGAGAGTGTTCTCACGTTCACACCTGTACTATAGGATAAAAGCCTGGGGTGTCAACTTGGGTTTTATTCGGCTGTCGCAAGACCTGTGCTTCCAGACCGAGATTAGGATCATTGTTTCAGGGTTTCGAGCAGTTCCTCTGCCAGATAGACATCGAGTTCCTTTAGGGTCCAGTACTCTTGCCAGGCGGCATCATCGTCTTCAAGAGCCCAGTAACAGAGTCCAAGACCGTAATGCGCTTGCGCAAAACGAGGATCCAGGTCTAATGCCCCTTTAAAACTTTCCCTAGCATTGGTCCACTCACCCACTTTGCTATAGGCGATGCCCAAACCAAACAGATGTGCAGGTTCGTCCGGCTCAAGCCTGGCCGCCTGCCTGTAAGCGGCAACCGCTTCACCCCAACGCTCCATCTTGGCGTATGCAGTGGCGAGATGATTGTATGCCGTAGCGTCGTCAGGGTCTATAAGGAGCGTTTGTCGGTAGGCCTGGGCTGCATCATCCCAACGTCCCAACTGCAGATTACACAGGCCTATCAAGGGATAGGCTATTACATAAAGGGGATCTTCCGTTACAACCCCCTTAAAACAGTAAAGGGCCGTTTCCCATTCTTCTGCCCACAAGAGGCCTATCCCAGTAAGGTAAAGGTCTTCTTTTAATGCCTTGACTGACCTTGAGCGTTCGGCCTCCCAGAGACCCAGCGATTTAGGATCCCTTGGGATGAGGCGTGACACCCGCTCAGCCGGTACTGCAAAGTTAACCTGCTCTTCCGCTACGACCTGGAAGGTGGCAATCCCGATCACGTCGCCCGCCATGTTGACTACCGGGCTCCCGCTGTAGCCCGGTGTCAGGGGTGCGGATATCTCAATGATGGTCCCGAACCCCTGAATCAGCCGAACCGCCGAGACCTTTCCTTCCAGGATCTCGCGCCCCTTGGAGCGGTTCGAGGTTTCAGGACCTACCACCACGATTCCCTCCCCTGCCTGAGCAGGAACAGGGGTAGTTACAATAACATCCACCAGCTCAGACGGTATGTCAACCGATAATCTTACGAGATCTCCTTCCTTGTCTTCGGCAACCACCTCTTTCACCGAATATGATCTGCCATTTGAAGTTTGAATCTCTGCGGAGTAAGCCCCTTTGATTACGTGCCTTGCGGTGACAACGTCCTGTTTGGATGTGAAGAAACCGCAACCGGTACTCAGATACTCGCCTTCTACGTCGTAGGTAATAATGGTGACGGTGGAAGATTTCAGCCGGGTTACGATCGATGATACGCTCGCTTGAGCCGGAAGCAGATTGAACACAGAAAGGAGCAGTACCAGACCTCCCCACAGTCCTTTGTTAATGGAGCTTTTGTACCTCACGAAGTAAATATAGTTCATTCCTGGGCGGTGTCAATCCATGAAGATTAAGTTGACTTTTCCTATTTGTGCGTAGTCTTATTCCTGGTGTACCGTAAACTTATCGCGGAGGAATTGTGGCTAACTTATCTGAATTGAAAGAGGGTATAGAGCTTCTCAAAGCAGAAATCTGGCGTTCGAGGGGATGGACACTGGCCCTGGGCTGGCTTGTACTCGTCTACGGGCTTCTGGCTCTTGTCCAGGTCGTGTTAACGGTTCTCTTGATGGCCGGTCTGGTAGATGGATTTACCGATCTCGGGTACGGCATGCTCGTGGGTTTCGGCTCGAGCTTCCTGTCAGTCCTATGTTCATTCATTTTAATCCCCATCGGGATTGTTCTGATTCGTGCAGCCCATGACGCCGAATCCTTTGTTACCGGAAGCGATTTGTTATCACTCATTTACTACCAGCGAAGGCTCAGAACGGTATCCATCCTGGCGGTTGTCATATTGATTCTCCATTTACTCTCGGTGGTAGTAATGGGCTTAAGTTACGCTGCCGCCCTGGCAATGCCAAGTTTCATATCCCCTGGTTGACATTTCCATAGCCTCAGTATAATTTCACGTTAGAATAATGATCGGAGAGGTGCCCGAGTGGTCGAAGGGGCCCGCTTGCTAAGCGGTTGTACGGGTAAAACCGTACCGGGGGTTCGAATCCCCCCCTCTCCGTTTGATGATTTGAAAATTCAAAGATTTTAAGATATCAGATGACGACTCGTTTCACTCGTCTTCCTTCGGTTGATGATTACAGATTGAAAGATAGCAGATTCGGAGATTAAAGGGTGGCAATTAAAAGGTTCGAGGATCTGGAAGTTTGGCAGTTGGCAAAGGAAACTGGTAAAGTAGATTTACGAGTTATCCGGAAAGACCAAGTTGTCAAAGGATTTTGGCTTGAGAGATCAACTTCAAAGGAGTGCGGTTTCGATAATGTCGAACATAGCTGAGGGATTTGAAAGACAGTCCAAGAAAGAGTACATACAATACCTCAATATCGCTAAAGCATCGAGCGGCGAGTTGAGAAGTCAATTGTACGTTGCCTCGGATTTAGAGTATTTGGATATAGTCACATTTGATAAAGGCTAAAAGCTATGCGAGAAGATATCAAAGTCCATTGCCGGATTCATCAAGTATCTAAAGTCTACCAATTTCTAATCTTGAAATCTTGTAATCTTCCAATCTTCGAATCTTTAAGACAGTATCTTAGGAGTTCTGATGTCTGAGGAAAATGTTCGTGTAAGAATAGCACCATCACCTACCGGTGCCATACACGTAGGTCTTGCGCGTACTGCACTTTACAACTACCTCTTCGCACACAAAAACAAAGGTACCTTCGTCCTGCGCATTGAAGATACCGATTTCGACCGTTCCACCGAGGAGTCTGCCCAGGCAATCATCAAAGGTCTCGGCTGGCTCGGGATCCGCTTTGACGAAGGTCCCTACTACCAGTCACAGCGGATGGATTTATACAAGAGCTACGCTGAAAAGCTCCTGCAAACAAGCCATGCATATAAATGCTACTGCACTCAGGAGCGACTTGAAGAAGAACGAAAGAGAGCCGAGACCGAGCGCAGGGTGTGGCGCTACGATCGCCGCTGCCTTAATCTAACCGATAGTGAAAAAGCCTCCTTCGAGGCGCAGGGAATAAAGCCGGCAATCCGGTTGCGTATCCCGGACGGTCCGACCACATTTTCCGACCTAATCCACGGCGAGATAACGAGGGAAGCAAAGGATATCGACGATTTCGTTGCGGTGAGATCGAACGGCATCCCGACCTACAACTTCGTTGTTGTCATCGACGATCATCTTATGAAGATGACCCACGTTCTCCGCGCGGTCGAGCACATCTCCAATACCTTCAAGCAAGTTCTTCTCTACAAAGCCCTGGGATGGGATGAACCCAAATTCGCCCACCTGCCGCTGATCCTAGGTGAAGACAAGAAAAAACTTTCCAAGCGCCATGGTGCCATGTCCTTAGATGAATTCCGCAGACTCGGCTATCTTCCCGACGCCCTGGTCAATTTCCTGGCACTCCTGGGTTGGTCGCCTGGTGAGGACAGGGAGGTTATGACACGCGCAGAACTCGAGGATCTGTTTTCACTCGAGCGCATAAATACATCAAACGCAGTGTTCGATATGCAAAAGCTTACCTGGATGAACGGCGAGTACATGCGGCGTATGAATCCGGAAGACCTTATAAGGGCTTTTACCGACTGGCTGGCGTATACGAGAACCGAGTTGCCTTCGGAGTACGCGACACAGGAGCTTCTGTCCAAGGCAGTGCCGATGATAGGCGAACGCTCAAGGACGTTAGCCGAGATATACGACGCTCTCCTTCCTTTTATTTCCGATGACCTCACATACGATGAGAGCGGACTCGAAAAGCACTTTCGCAAGGATCCGGATACGGTCAGCCAACGACTGAAACTCTACCGAGACAAGATCGAGGAACTCGACGAGTGGACGGTCGAGTCCACCGAGGAAGCGCTCCGCCAGCTAGTCGAGGAACTCGACGTCAAGGCAGGACTCCTCATCCACCCCGTCCGCCTTGCAGTAACCGGCCGCACCGTAGGGCCTCCCTTGTTCGACTGCCTGGTGCTATTGGGCAGGGAAAGGGTGCTCGAGAGGTTGGGGAAGCTGCCGAGGTAGTTCTTTACTGAATTTCATTCCGGAATTTGTAACGCTTTATTTTTTGAGGGCCTTTCATTTTACTTAATACACCATCATTTCTTGCTTTTTCTACAATTACCTCCATTCTTTTATCGAATTTCCAGATATCAGAGATAAGCCCCCATTCAATCCAAAAACCACGATCCGATTCCGCTCTAATACAGATACCAAAACATTTATCAACCTTTAAATCATACTTGCATATTTGCATGAAGGCCTTAAGCCATTCAGCTTGCCTCTCCTTAGACTCATTTCTTGGAAGTGGACAAAATGCAAAAGCAACTTCACCAGAATCACGATGAAAGACGACCCGATTAGGTGTACAGTATTCATCACAGGCTTGTTTGAGTGTTATATCAAAACGCTCTATGAATGTTTCTCGCTCAACCCGATCTAAAAGTGCAAGTTCCAATAATAACTTGAAGTATTCTTCTGTTGTCATTCTCTTTGTATCTATTTTTTCATAGAGGTTCTTAAGAATAAAGTCAAATTTTCTTAGAGTTTCATCCTTATTCTCTAAATCGTCAACCCATTTTTCATAGTCTTCTTGGAAATTATCATAATCAGGATCAGGTACGTTAGGTGATGCTAAGAACCTTCCTAACAGCCATTTCTCACTTTTATTTCTTGCATCTGGGTAGTAAGTAAGAAATCGTTTCCGAAAACTCAAATATTCTATAGTCTCCATCGGAGTTTGCAAGTATTTACATATCCAAGCCCAATTATATACATGTATTAAGTGAATGAAAGTTTTGCTCTTTGTCCGGTAGTGTTTTTGAGCCAAGCAATCAGAAGGAATAGGGTGACGAGGATCATAAATGATCAAGTAATGTTTTTCTTTTACTGTATCGAAACTTAGTTCTATTTTTTGTGCTCGGAGGTTTGCAAATTTGGTGTTAATTATCTTATCAAAAAACTCCTTATCTTCCTTAATTTGATCTTTTGCTATTCGGAGAACCTTGTTTTTAAACCACCTTCTCTGACTTTCTTTAGATGGTGGCCAACACGTTGCTATCTTTGGGTTTCTCTCCTTGTGTTCCCAGATAAGCAAATAATCTCTTAACCAAATGAAACCATCGGTGAATTCATTACTGTCTACTTCCTTTTTTCGAAATGTAAACTCTTTCAAGAAATAGTTACTATTGAACAGCCGAAGAAGTTCTTCTCCTTTGGATTCCATACTATATAATGAGTTTCCAAAGCCATTTGTCAAGCCGCTTAATATCTCCGCCTTGACCGGGGATAAAGCCTCGCTGCAGGAAAGGTAAGAGGGGGTGACATGCCGCTTAACTTCATAATATCTGCAGCCTTGCCAAAGGGTTGACAACATTCACTTTATCGGTATTGTTTGGATAAACCAAACCAAAGGAGGAGATCCGTGAGAAGAAAGCTCATAATGTTTTGCACCTTGCTCGCAGCAGCGCTACTATCATTAGGTCAGAGGTGCGACGGGATGACCCCGTACCTGAAATTCCAGGTGTATCTGGCTGTTGAAGGACTGGAACGCCCCAAGGATCTGCAAGTTCGGATAGTACTCAAGGATATCAACAGCAACAAATCTTTAACCGTGGCTACAACCGCCCGATATTCCTTCGAGAAGTCGATCGTCGGCTACAGCTTCGAAGCTATGACTAACAAAGATAAGTTCCTTAACACATTCAACGAATCGAGTGACTTTGAGATCAGCGATTTTTACATAATTAACCCTGAAACGGGCGACACCGTGAGAGTAGCTCTGGAAAACTCTCTCTTCGATCATCCTGCCGAGGGTTGGAAGCAATGCAGTGTTCTCCATCTCAAGGCCGCTGGATTAGTCAATATTAACGCCCCGAAACTGCCTGTCGGTACGGTACAGGGGACACTCGTGAACTGGAGAACCCAGAACCCCATCGGATCGGGTGTGTCGGTCCATCTCTGTGGAATCGCCAACACCACCACCAACGAGTACGGATTTTACAGATACACAGGCACATCCACAGGTCATCTGAACATAGTCGCAAACTTCGAAGGCACCACTGAAGCGTATGCTTCGATAGATACAAGTCACCTTGCCACCTACTGTCATTTCGTGATCCCGGATGACGAGGGTCTGGAAGTGGAACCTGTTTTTCTGATTGAACGCGCAGATTGGGAGTACTTAAAAGAATATGCCAGGGATACGTTCGGGTTCGAGCAGGATACATTAAAGGCATTCGTCTTCGGCAGGGTACTCAACCTGAACGGTACACCCATACCCGATGCTGAGATAACACTTGACCCTCCTTCGGGACAGGTCGTCTACCTTGATCCCATGGAGTGGAGTACGACATCAGCCACCAAGGTTCGTGAAGGTTATTACTTCAGCGGCAGTTATTACGTTTTTAATTCCGATATTTACAGCCATTACGATTGCCGGGCTATCGCGGTGCACCGCATAACGGGCGATACGATCGGGACGACCGCGGGCATGAAACTTCGCCCGTCTATGTACGGTATAACCCAGGGTGACATCTTCGCAGACGACGATGAACCTCCCGCAGACATCACAGACCTCGAAATAGAGGTTAATGGAGGCATTAAGCTTTCCTGGACAGCGCCGGGCGACGACGGCACCCAGGGGAACGCCTATCTCTACGAGGTCCGCTACTCTAATGAACCCGTTGGGACAGACACGTTCGACTGGTGGTACAACAAGGCCGAAAGCGTTTCCAATCCGCCTGCACCCTCCTCCCCGGGCTCAAAGGAGACCTTCGTGCTCGAACCCGGTTACACAGGCGTATTCATGGTTAAGGCTCGAGACGAGTGCATGAACTGGTCAGGATATTCAAACGCGGTCTCGGGTATTGCCGAATCACCGGTTAGGAAAGGTTCGGTTACCCGACTGGATATTATGTCGATTTCCACTGAGGATAATTATCAAATCAGGTATACGATCCCGCGTGAGTCGCGGGTTAACCTTTCCATCTACACAACAGACGGTCGTAAAGTCACGACCATATTCACCGGTACTCAACTTGACGGGACATACACGGTATCTTGGAACTCAGCTCAGGCTGCGCCCGGACTGTATTTCTGCCGTCTGGAAACTGAGGGTTTTGTGCTGACTGAGAAGTTGGTTCTTCTCAGATAGCGAGTTCAATTTATTAAAAAAAGGCTGGTCCCAGACCAGCCTTTGTGTTATTCGGGGGTGTAATTACTTGTTTTGTGATGCCTCCAAAGCTTCCAGACGAGCAGTTAGTTCCGCAATCTCGGCGTCCTTTTCCTTAAGCTCCTTGTAAAGCGCCTGGATAGCCACCAATGCCACGCCGTCTGCATCAATCGTTGAGATAGACTTGTCATCCGTACCGACACCGAACGCGGCGTGGAAGTCCTGGGCCACGGGCCCGATGTGCTTGACCGAGTTGTTTTCCGACTTGTAGTTCCAGGAGGTTATGGGAAGCTCGGCGACTTTTTCCAGGATGTCGTCCTGGTCGACCGGTTGGAAACCTTCCTTGAGGTTGCGGTCAGAGGCGTTGGTCCAGGTGCCGCCCGAGGACAGGTAGGCACCGGTGGAGGTTGCTATGAAGCTGCCTGTGGGCCAGCTCGGTGAAGAGTGTGTGCCGAACCATACGCCACCCTCAGCTCTAACGATGAACTGGTCGTTTCCGGTAGAAGCAATCTCCTCGCCGTTTTGGTAATCTGCCCACACAAAACTACCGCTATGGTTAGCCCTGGCCTTATATCCTGCGGCAAAGGAGGAATACCCATTGGCTTCGTTGTCGTTCCCTCCGGGTACTGTTGCGTGAATTCCACTTGCTTCACAAGAATATCCCCCGCCGATAGTACTGTAGCCGCCCGTTGCTTCGTTGGAGAATCCGCCGCATACTACGGAATAGTTGCCGACGGCGTCGTTTCCGTTGCCTCCGGCCACTACCGAGTAATCGCCGTCGGCATAACTGAATCTTCCGCCGGAAGCTACAGCATAGTTGCCTCTGGCTTTGTTAATATAGCCGCCTCCTATGAAGGTGTAATCCGCTTCCGCAGAATTGTCGTAGCCGCCTCCTATGGTCGCGTAACGGTCGCTTGCCAGATTGGAGTAGCCGGCACCGACAAAACAGTATTGAGAATCTGCGGTATTGTTCCTGCCGCCATCGACCCTGGCGTATTGACCATTCGCCAGATTGTGGTATCCGCCGCCGATCGAAGCGTAGTTGCTGTCAGCCTCGTTGTCGTACCCGCCGGACACTACACAGTAGCGTGCATCCGCACTGTTGGATGAACCACCTCCTACCGATGCACCGTATCCACCCGCAATATTAACCCAGCCGCCGGATACCGTCGCATAAATACTGTCGGTCGAGTTGCCTTTTCCCCCGCCGATAGTGCTGTAGTTATCGTTGATAGCGTTAACTCCGTATTGAACGCCGCCGCCTGAAATGGTCGAACCGCATTTGCCCGAGGCTATCGAGTTACCCGAGTACCCGCCGATAACGTTGGGTGCGGAGTAGTTCGGTTCCAGCCGGAATGCCCGCTGATTATTGACTCTTATCTCCAACGCCTTGTTGTCGATTGTTCCCAAGAAATGAGTTCCAGGGACGGTTTCCGAGTTGCCGGCTGTTCGCCACCAGGTGTCGACGGTCATTATCTTTCCGCCTTCGGACGCCTCGGTTTCCACAGGTCTGGTGCCTTCAATCCATCCGGATTGAATCATCGGAACCGTTTCGTCCGATCCCATACCTGATGCGGCGGGAAGTCCGCCAGCAAGTATCAGGATCAAGGCGAATATTGTTGAAAGTTTCGGTTTCATTTTTGCCTCCTCACTTTGAGATTTCCTCAAGGGTTTCAAGACGTGCCTCGAGGTCTTCCAGATACTTCTCTTGGGTTTCAAGTTGACTCTTGAGTTCCAAGTTCTCCTTGTACAATGCCTGGATGGACACCAGGGCAACTCCCGAGGCGTCAACCGTGGAGATGGACCGATCGTCATTGCCCAGATTGAATGCTGCGTGGAAATCCTGGGCCACCGGGCCTATGTGAGTGACGGATGGGTCTTCGGACTTGTAGTTCCAGGAGGTAATGGGAAGCTCGGCTACCTTGGCGAGGATCTCTACCTCGTCGACCGGCTGAAACCCTTCCTTGAGATTCCGGTCAGATGCGTTGGTCCAGGTTCCGCCCGAAGAAAGGTAGGCTCCGGTCGAGGTGTTTATGAAACGATCTGTAGGCGTGGACGGCGAGGAGTTGGTGCCGAACCATATGCCGCCATTGGCTCGAACAATAAACTCGTTACTCCCGGTCGATACGATATCGGAAGCCTGGTAGTCACCCCAGACAAAGGAACCGTTGGAGTTGGCTTTCGCCCGGTATCCTGCTGCAAAGGAGTATGAACCCGACGCCTGGTTGTTGTAGCCTCCGGGGATCACAGCCGCATAACCGCTTGCCGTATTGTTTCTTCCTCCGGCAACGGTGGCGGCATAACCGCTTGAGGTGTTATCGAAACCTCCGCCGACGGTTGAATAATCATAGTTCGCTTCATTGCTGTAGCCGCCGCCGACCGTAGTGTTATCGCCGCTTGCTATATTGTCCAAACCTCCGCCGACTGTGGCGTACCTCTCACTTGCAGTATTATCTTCGCCGCCTCCAACAACGGAAAAAGATCCACTCGCCAGGTTATCCTGACCGCCGCTGACCATACTCCGAGGGCCGCTCGCTGAATTATAAAGACCTCCTCCAACGGCGCTGTAATTGCCGCTTGCGTTGTTTTGAAATCCACCGCCGACAGTCGCCTCTTGATCGCTTGCACTGTTGTAGTATCCACCGCCGATCGTTGTACACCAGTCGCTAGCGGAATTCCGGTAACCTCCACCGATGGCGGCATAATTCGCGCCGTCCGTTATCTGGTTCGGGTAGAAATACCTTCCTCCGCCGCTGATAACGTTACCGTACGATCCGGAACCCACGCTGTTCCAGGAAGACCCTCCTACAATATTAGGTGAGTAGGAGGCGGGCTCTATACGCATCGCTCTTTCCTCGTCGACCTTTATCTCCAGAGCGGTGCTGTCAGTGGTTCCGAGGAAGTGTGTACCCGGAGTGGTTTCTGCGTTACCGGACGTACGCCACCAGGTGTCGACGGTCATTATTTTTCCGCCTTCGGATGCCTCGGTTTCCACCGGGTGGGTGCCTTCGATCCAACCTGATTGAGATACGGGTGCTGTCTCAGTTTCGTTGCCAGCTGCGGCAAAAAACCCTCCTGCAAGAACAAGTATGCAGGCAGTAATTAATACTAATCTTTTTTTCACTTTATCCTCTCTTTGTTTTTGATCTGTTACTTTACCAGGACAAGTTTTCGGGTGGCTGTGAACCCACCGGTTGCCTTATCGACGGCGTTCATCTTCACGAAATACACGCCGGAGTTCACAAGTTGCCCGGACTCGTTAATCCCGTTCCAGGTCAAGGAGTGATTCCCGGTCGGTATTTCGCCGTCAACCAGGGTCACCACAAGCCTTCCCGACGGATCGTAGACGACGATGTTTGTACGGCAAGATTCAGCCAGCGAGTACGAGATGCGGATAACGCCGGTCACAGGATTAGGGATCTCTCCGAGTGCGAATTCGGGATATTCAATCCGAGTTTGATTGGAAGCGTCAGGATCAATTACAGAATTACCTGCACTCAGATATACACAGCCTTCCTCGTCAGGACCTGAGACTTTAAGGCTCGTTATGCCTTCCAGCAATGATTCCGGTAAAGGACAAAATGAGATTCTGGACCACAGACTCCTGAGAATATCACCTGAGGTACCTTCTGATCCCAGAGCGTTAAGATATACGTAGCCGTTCTCATCAGGTCCTCGTACATCGAAGCCTGTCAGATACTCGCCCTCGGACATGCTCAATGGTTGAAACCCGGTGCCCTGCCAGCGGTTTCTGACGATCTTGCCGGACTCGCAGCCTGAATGAGCCACCAGATACACGTAGCCCTCTTCGTCCGGGCCTTCCACGCTGAAACCGTCGATGGGCTGACTTGCTGTAAAGTTCTGCACAGCCACACCTTCGAGATTGGTTCTGAAGATTTCTTGGGGAAAGACAGACACAGTAAGTCCGCCTATCAGTAAGAAGATGATTGGATACCTCATGACTTATCCTCCTTTCGGGCAAACCCGACGTTTAAGGTATCATTTGTTGATTTTTGGAAGCCTACACTTACCAGACTACCTTAAGCTTATACTCGAATTTGGTGTATTTTATTCCGTTAAATACGGTGTAATTCCGTGTTCTTTTCACAATCGATTGAGCGACTGAGACTTATGGCCTCATCAACCTATCCCAACTCTCGAATAATGCAGGGATTCTCCTGATGAATCCGGTTGACAACATATGTTTAGGCGGTATACTTCGGGAAAGAGGAACGATTGGCTGAGATGAAAGAGCAAAAACCCAGTGAACCTCAAATCACAGTAATCGAAATGGTGGCTTGGGGATTGTGGGGTTTGGTCGTTGTGGTGCGTCCTTTGCTTTCTTTGGGCTGGAAGGAAACATGCTCAATCCTGATCAATGTCGCCGCAATCGCCTTTTATCTTGGACTGCTGGGATTATTGATCGCCCGCGTAAGATAGGCAAGGATGGCGGTGATCTGGGTTGCCGCCCTGTCCTGTTTTGCGGGAGAGGGAGGGCTGCTATTTTTGATGTTCCAGCGGTTTTATTTCCTTGAAACCATCGAGAAAGTATTCGCTTTCGTTTTTCCGGCCATGGTTATTGGCTGGATGATCGCCAGTTATCTTTTCCGCAAGAAAAGGAGAGGCAGGCTGTCAATATACATGAATAGAAGGGTCGGGATTGTGATGGTTGCCCTGCTTGCAGGAGGCATAGTCGGCTTCATCTTGAACCGTACCGTGGAGCTTTCCTACGAGGAATTGATTATCATCGACGATATTGGGGTTTACTGGCTGGTTATGGCAGGGATTAACCTGGCTGTTTGGACAATATACTCCAATTACTTCACAAAAAACTTTCTTAGACCTAAGGTCAAGGAATTCACCAAGAGATGCCCGTAGTGTGGATACGAGATGGAGTTCGCTGAAAAAAATTGTGATATATGTGGGCAGACCTTTCCCGCAACGAGGACCAACGAACTTGCTAAATGAACATTTCAAGAAAAGACGGCACCGACTTCTCACCGCGTCACGGCATTCAACTACCTTTTAGAATCCGGCAGCCTTGACAAGAGGGAGATCATAAAGGTGCTGGAAGAGGAGGCCGGGAACCCTATGTCCGGTCCGGATTTGATGGTAGTATTGCTGCGAGCGCTGGCAAGGCAGGATCGCAGGAAGGCATTGCAGTTTGCAGAAAGGATGAAGAATGACAAGTTCGCAGTAGTGCGCAAGGCGGCGGAGGAGATACTTGAATAGTCCTCGTTTCCCGATCTCGGAACCTTGCGTTAATAGCGGTGTCTAGGCAAAAGGCGCGGGTGTCCGATCTACGTATCACCTTGAGTAATTTTAACAGTCGATTGAAAACGTGAAGGTTGTGAGACAGTAAAACGAGTGCGAGCCCGATACAGCTAAGAGAACGATTGATTCGTTTATTGATAACTTGACGACAGGTGTTTTCAGTGTAGTATCTCGTAAGCTAGGAGGAAGAGTTGGCCGCAAAATCCAAGAACCTGAGCGTAATTGAGTCGATCGTAAGAGGTGGTGTATGGATTTCAATCTGGGGCGGGATACTTCTCTGGCTTGCTCACATGAATTTCTTTTCCTACATCGACTGGGATTACGAATGGGTCAAATTCGTAATCTATGGATTCCTGGCTTTGGCGTCTATTACCGCTTTACTGTACCTGTTCAGGAAGAAGGGAGCGAACCCTACTGCGATTATCTGGTCTGTATTCGCCGTCGTGTTTGCCGGTATTTTTATACTCCTGACAGCTACCTATGAATTGTTCCCGAATACGTATATTATCATGATGGTTGCAATGGTCGGTACTGCAGGTGCTTTGTATATAGGGTTCATGATAGTCTCAGCTATCATCAAAGGGATAATAATGGGTGTTATAAAGTCGGTCCGTGGTGGAGAAGAGAGAAGGAGAGCCGGGTCTTCCAAGCAATGCCCATACTGCGGTCATCATGCTCCATTGGATGCAGAGATTTGCCCCCACTGCAATACCCATTTTCCTATGGAGCGAGAACGCAAGGAACTCATCGGCAAACTCAAGGATACCGGATCACCGACACAGGCAAGGGTGGATGCCTTGCGTTCCTTGTCGACCTTGCATCTTTTAGACAGGAGTACATGTCTATCCATGCTGAGATCCGAGCTTCGAGAACCGGAAAGGCGTCCTCATCTGTGCGCCGAGCTTCTTATGGCACTGAGGGAGGTTGACGCAAGGGAGGCCGTGCGGATAGCGAAGCGCCTGAAGCGCCACCGCATCCCAGAGATCAGACATGCGTCTGCAGACGTTTTAAGTGAAGACTACGGCTCAGAAAGCTCTGCAAGTAGAGTATCCTTTTCTCCGTTCCTTCAGGTTCTTTTGGGTATTTCGGCCTTCGTGGCGCTCGCTTTGCTCCTGACCGTGAGCATCCTGCTGCCTAAAGCGCCGAAGGGACCAGAACTGCCGCTCTTACCCGAATCAGGTGTAGAGAAAACGGTTATCAAACAGGAGGGGTTGACTGTATCAACCGAATTCATGTCAGGCAGAGAGCCGGGTAAGGATTTCTTATGGTTCGGGAATCTGCCCTATATCTGGCAAGGTGAAGAAAAGATCGATTACGAGACATATACTGAATCCGAAGGTGTTTATGTGGTTGAAGTCAACGGTAGGCCCGCAGTAAAAGTCAACTATAAAGAAGGATTCGATTTTCCGCTGCCCGATACAATTGCACAAGCGATAATAACGGTTAATTACGTCGAAAAGGCGCAGGAAAGATTCTTTCTTACTATAATGAGCAGGGATGGTGATTCATTAATGTATTATCATGCAAGACAAATAAACAGTTTAACATCGGTTCCGGACCTGGATTATCCTTATCTTAAGTTGATAAGCCTGGGAATCAATGAGATTTACGACTATGACCCTCTACGAACAATCACTGCAGGAAGCGTTAAGGAACTCAGGGTTCTAAATTTGAAAACCGACGCCGTCTCTGACGATGAATTGAGATGGTTAAATGACATGCCTGGGTTAAGGGCTTTTAATCTTGACGGATCTAAAATAACCGGACAAGGTATCGAGTATCTTTACCAGACACCTTACTTAAGGGAACTTGGGTTAACGAATTCGCTTCTCGGTTTAGGCACGCTCAAGCATATCGCAAGCTTCGTGAATTTGAGAGGTTTGGATCTCTCGTCCGGCTTTATCTGGAACGGTCAGTTGAAGTATTTGTCCAACCTCCCTCACTTGTCTTACCTTGATCTGTCTGAAAACCTGATTACGGACAACGCGATTAAACATCTGGCAAAAATCGAGAATCTTAGGTCGCTTAACCTCAGTAATACGTATATATCAGATGAAGGTCTCAGGCAGCTTGCGTCGCTTTCGAGTATCGAAGAACTTTACCTCGAAGAAATAAACACCCGGGGTGAAGGTCTTGCCTGGCTCGCCAACCTGAAGAACTTGAGGGTTCTTGATCTAAACAATAACGATCTTTACTCTTCCGACATACGCTGGATTGGCGGATTAGACAATCTGGAAAAACTGAATCTTTCAAATAACGACATCGGTTTGAAAGGGATCATCCAGATTGCTAAATTGAAGAATCTGAGAAACCTGTATATCCACAACAATGGACTTGATGATGAAGAAGTAAAAGCCCTATCAGAACTAACTAATCTTGAGGTTTTGGATATTTCAGAATCGTATCACTTCTACTACGACTGGGAGACATTGTTGGAACTTGCTAATCTTCCGAAACTGAAGCGTCTTTATTTGGATGGATTCATTATTGAGGACATGGGTCAGGAAGGACTATCACGGCTCAAGCGAGCATTGCCAGCCTGTACTATATACGAGTGGGATAAGCCGGTAGGTAATTGATCCCGGATTCCGGTTCAGTCGGTAAGAATCCAGAAATTCCCTTGGTTAAGACGGATGTTGGGGACGTAATATGAGGGAAGCGCCGTATCCAATCACGTTGCAGATGATTCCAGGCAGATCCTTATGGCTGTCGCTCGCCCTCGGCGTGTTGACAGTCATTGAACACTATCTATACTCAGGATTGTGAATAGATTTCCTAAGATCGCGCTGTGCCAGATAAACTCGACCGTGGGCGACCTGCGCGGCAACGCGCGGAAGATCACCGAATGGATCAATAAAGCACAATCCGAGGGTGCAGAACTCATCGTCTTCCCTGAACTGTCGTTGATCGGCTACCCGCCCAAGGATCTTCTGCTCAAGACGAGATTCCTTGAAGAACAGCGGGAGAGGCTCGAGGAGATTGCAGCAGTTACTTCAGACGTACCGGTGATCGTAGGTTGCGTACATTTTCTTCCTCGAGATCCAACACATAATCATGATCTGTATGATCTCTCCGCTCGAGCGAACGTTCGATGGAAGCTCTTTAACTCGGCTGTTCTGCTTAGGAACGGAAAAATAGAGCGCCGTATTCATAAGACACACCTTCCTGACTATGACGTGTTTGATGAAATGAGGTATTTTTCTGGACCCCCCAGCATGCCAAAGTCTGCCGAATGCAGTGTAACATCTGATTCTGTAACAGAATTGTCGAGTGGAGTAAAAGCAGGCATTACGATCTGTGAGGATATATGGGTTGAGCAAGGCCCCGCTTCATGTATGAAAGGGCTTGGAGCCGACCTGGTTGTGAATATCTCAGCATCCCCTTTCTATGCGCGCAAGTTTCAATCCAGGCTGGACATGCTCTCAAGGAGGGCCGGGGAAGTCGGATTACCCCTGGTGTACGTGAACGCGGTGGGCGGACAGGACGATTTGATATTCGACGGCCGCTCTGTGGTGGTAACCGAAGAGGGGAAGGTAGTTGCCCTGGCCAGGGGATTTGAGGAGGATTTGTTGATTTATGACGGAGGTACCAGGGAAATCCAGCATGAGATTGGGGAATCGGAAGAAATCTGGCACGCGTTGGTTCTGGGTTTGCGCGATTACGTACATAAGAACGGTTTCACAAAGGTGGTCTTGGGAATCTCCGGCGGCATAGATTCCGCCCTGGTGGCCGTCCTGACAGCCGAGGCTCTGGGTTCGGAAAACGTGTTAGGTCTAGTGATGCCGTCACGTTATACATCGAAGCAGAGTCTGAAGGATGCACTTCTTTTAACTAACAACCTCAGGATAAAGACCGAGCCCTTACCCATCGATGATCTGGTGGAGGCATACAAGAAGAGCCTTGCAGAATACATGGACATCTCGAAGCCTGACGTCACCGTGCAGAACATCCAGGCGCGCATTCGGGGTAACTTACTCATGGCCTTCTCTAATAAATTCGGCCATCTTGTCCTGGCTACGGGAAACAAGTCAGAACTGGCCACCGGTTACGCCACCTTATACGGCGATATGGCAGGCGGCCTGGCGCCCATCGGCGACGTACCCAAAACGTTGGTTTACGAGCTTGTACGCTGGTACAACGCAAGAGAGGGAACCGATCAGATTCCCGCAGGTATTTTACAACGCGCGCCATCTGCGGAGCTTGCACCAGGTCAGCGTGACCAGGATGATCTGCCGCCATACGAACTCCTTGACCAGGTTCTTGAACTGTATGTTGAAGAAAACCTGTCTTCCAAGGAGATCCGTGAGAAAGGATTCGATGAAGAACTGGTTCATTCGGTTATCCGTCGCATCGATAAAGCCGAGTTCAAACGCCGCCAGGCGGCACCGATCCTTAAAATCACCCCCAGGGCTTTTGGTTTTGGTCGCAGAATGCCGGTAACAAACCGGTATGAAGGGTAGAAAGGAAAACCCATGAAGAAAATTATAATATTCATTATATTGTTTATGACTTCCAGTTGGGCCGAGTCGGACGTCAAGTTGACCAGGGACTTGAGGTCTGATCCGGATTACGTGACCTACAGTGAATGGCGTTCGCTGCATCCTGAAACCGGGAGCCTTAAGGGCGGTCCCAGCGTGATTTACCGGCGGGCTTCCCGAACAAGGTCCGTCAGCGACGGCCTGATAGCCGTCGTTGTTACGCCGGACATCGCTCGAAACCTCAAGTTTCATCTGGATCAATACACCCAAGACCTCCAGGACGCCGGTTACTCGGTGGAAATGAGTATCTTTTCCACGGCCGGTACGGTCGAGGCGCTGAGAGCGTACCTCGCTGAAAGGCTTAACTCAGGACTTGTTGGTGCCGTGCTTGTGGGAGACCAGCCGGTTCCATGGTTCCAGCTCAACGACGATTGGAACGACAACGGAATATTTGACCTTGACGAAGAGCAATACGAGGAGTTTCCGTGCGATCTGTATCTTTCAGATCTCGACGGTGAGTGGAGAGACGATTCGGTATATGCAGGTCCCGGTCCAATGAATCAAGGCTCGGACGGCGTCTTTGATTCGCATACCGGTCCCCTGGAAGCCGAGATCTGGGTGGCCAGGATAGACGCCTCCAGTATTTCATATGATTCAGAGTTGGATATATACGCCGATTACTTTGAAAGGGTTCACGGCTACCGGCAAGAGACGTTCAGATTGCCGTCAAAGGGCCTGTTTTACATAGATCAGGATTGGTCCCAAGGTTACTATGATACTGAGATGAACCTTGTCACTGAAGACTACGAAGAGATTCGCGATACATTCATCACCGATGCGAAAGATTACAGGTCTCGTATTAAAGAGCAAGGGCTTTTTCTGACGGTATGCGTTCATTCGAGTCCTGAAGCGCATTACTTTCAAAAGGCTAACATCGGATATGCCGACATGGTTTACAACTGGGAGATATGTGTCTCAGATCCCAAGTTCGGTTTCTACAACCTTTTTGCCTGCTCTAACTGCCGATGGGTGGAGACCAATTGCATGGGGAGCGTATATAACCTCTTCGGGAACGGACTCGCAGTGGTCGGCTCGACCAAGACCGGTTCGATGCTTCATTTTTCTTTTTTCAATCAACCTCTCGCCGAAGGATACTCCTGGGGGGATGCGTTCCGGGTATGGACCAACTACTGGTTGACTTTTTTCCCGGACTTCGGTTCGGCAAAGGCCTGGTTCATGGGGATGTGCCTTCTGGGCGACGCTACCCTGGAAATGAGGGGTTATTCCTCTGTCACCGAACCCGAGGAATTCCCCCCTGAACCAATTGTACTTGAGACGAAATCTCTATTCCAAGATATGGTTTCGGTTCAGCTTGGACTGCCGCAATCCGGCATGACCAGGGTAGATGTCTTCGATGCCTCTGGAAGGCTTTTTGAAAACCTCTGCAACGAAATCCTGAACGAAGGCGAATACACATTTACCTTCGACGCTCCGGCAGGGGTGTACTTCGTGAGGGTGAGTACTCCGTTCGGGGCTCAAAGCAAAAAGGTAGTTGTAATGCAATAATCATCCATCCACATAATTCATGTTGTCGGCTTGACGGAGGATTGACGTCAGAGTACGGCTTCAGTTTTCTTCAAAGTAATCGTCTATTATCCGCTCGACCTTTGAGGGGTCCTCGTCGGTGGGCGGGTCTTTCTGAGGAGAACCTTGATTCTGGGCAGGTGGACCGGATTGAGGTTCCGAACGCCCCTCTGAACTTTCTGCCTCGGCAACCAGCCCCATCCCCGTACCCGTAACACCACCCGTACCCGTAACACTTCCACCCGTAACACCACCACCTGGAATCGCTGCCCCGGAAGCAGTCGAGGTGAAATGGGAGGAGGGCGGATCAGCCTCGTCACGCGCCCAGGCAAGGCGTTGGGCGTACTCCGATGTCGGATCGAGCTGACGCAAACGCTCCACCCTTAATTGTATAGGAGGATGGGTAGACCAGGCGTTCGATTTGATCTTCTTATGCGGTTTTTGGGGGTTGAGCCTGTCTTTGCACTCGGGCGAGGAGATGTAGAGGTGTGCGGTGGCCGAAGTCTTGCGTTGAATCTTCTGGTACGTGCCGCCTATCTTCTCGAGAGCGCGTGCAAGGCCTTCGGGATTGCGGGTCATCATCGCACCCGAGGCGTCGGCTAGATACTCGCGCTGTCTCGATATTGCCGCGCGTATGAGAAGTACCGCAATCGAGGCAAGGATCAACAGAGCGATAATAATAAGAAAACGGATGATGACCGTGTATCCGCCGCCTCTGCCCGATGAGCGGGAACGACCTCCGCCGAAGAAGAGTCCCCAGCGCAGCATTATGTCCCGGCCAAGGACAACGGCGCCAACCATGATGGCTACGATGGTCATAAGCAGGATGTCGTGGTTCTTGATGTGGGACATCTCGTGGGCGATTACGCCCTGAAGCTCGGCACGGTCCATCATCTCGTATAAGCCGGTCGTTACGGCAACTGCGGCGTGTTTTGGATTTCTGCCCGTCGCGAAAGCGTTAGGCGACGGGTCGTTGACTATGTATACCTCGGGCTTGGGTAGCCCTGAGGCGATGGACATCTCCTCCACGACGTTGTGCAACCTCTTGTACTGCTCAGGATCGGCCTTGCGTGCCCCATTGGCGGCAAGGGCAAGCTTCTTTGATGAGAAGAAGAAGACGAGGTTATAACCGATGAGAAATAGACCAAGGATAGCGCACCAGATAATGAATCCGGTCCAGGTTTCTGTTAACAGGAATATGATAACCACGCCGATGAAGGCGATGATTATTGCAAAAAGCAGCACGAAGAAGAAGGTCTTCCACTTGTTGGCCGCTATAAGGTTATAAAGATGCCTGCGCGGTTGCATCGTCGTACGTATGTTTGAGGCCTACTAGTCGAACTTGACTTCTACCGGGCCGCGGGCGGCCTTTTCTTCCTCAGGTATCTCCCAGAACTCGAAGCGCTTGAAGCCGAACATGCGCGCGAATATCACCGCCGGGAACTTCTCGGTCGCGGTGTTGTAGTCCATTGTAACGTCGTTGTAGAACTGACGCGAGTAGGCCAGCTTGTCTTCGGTCGAACGAAGCTCTTCCTGCAGGGCCATGAAGTTCTGGTTGGCCTTGAGATCAGGATACGCCTCGGCCACCGCGAACAAGGACTTCAACGTATCTGTCAACATGTTGTTGGCTTTGGCTGCATCCTGAACGGTCTTTGCGTCCATACCCAGCTTGCGCGCGGCAATGACGTTTTCGAGGGTCTCGCGCTCGTGCTTGGCGTAGCCCTTGACCGTCTCAACGATGTTGGGTATGAGGTCGTATCTTCGTCGGAGCTGAACGTCTATCTGGTGCCAGGCATTTCGTACGCGGTTGCGCTTGACTACCAGGGCATTATAAATGCCGATGGCAATTATAACCAGAAGGACTATCAGCCCCAGAAATACCCATAATATCCACATAGGATTTCCTCCTTAAATAACAAACTAGATTAGATAATAGGTGAGAATCGGAGGTTGTCAACTTATTAAATTGAACTTGACTTAGGATTAATTAAACATATGATTATACGATGAATGATAGCCGGGATAAATCTCTTTTAGAAATCCAGTATCCAGAATTAAGTAGGAAGAAGTTGATAGCTTTCGGGTGGTACGGAGGTAAGTATAGTCACCTCAAGTGGTTACTTCCCTTCCTTCCAAAGGCGCATCATTACTGTGAACCATTTGGCGGTTCGGCCGCAGTTTTACTCAACAGAGAACCCTCTCATGTAGAGACGTACAACGATATCGACGGTGAGGTAGTAAATTTCTTCCGGGTTCTCAGAGAGCAAAAGGAACAACTCATTGAAGCGATAGGTCTCACCCCCTTTTCCAGGGAAGAGTTTGCATTAGCCGTATCGGAATCCGAAGAGAAGTTATCCGATCTGGAAAGGGCACGGAGATTTTTTGTCAGGGCCCGTCAGGTTCGTACAGGTCTTGCACAAACTGCTTCTTTAGGCAGATGGGCAAATTGCAAGAGGACATCGAGAGCGGGGATGTCAGGTGTGGTTTCCAGATGGTTGGGTAGCGTAGAGAAACTACCAGATATCGCAACAAGACTTCTGCGTGTTCAGATTGAGAATAGACCGGCAATTGAAGTAATTAATCTTTACGATGACAAAGACACTTTATTTTATTGTGATCCGCCGTACCCCCATGAAAGCAGGGGGGATTCCAAAGCATACGGGTTTGAAATGACCGAGAAGGAACACAAAAAGTTAGCTATGGTATTGAGGGAGTGCAAAGGAAAGGTTGCGATTTCCGGATACCGATGCAAGCTAATGGATGATTTATACTGTAGTTGGCGACGTGCTGATGCACCTAAAAAGATATGTCACTCAATAAAGAAGCCGCGTCAAGAGGCTCTCTGGATGAACTATTAATTCATGGTTTCGAGCATATCTGAATTGGTTGAAAAATGCAGTAGTATTCTTAAGGGAGAATGGGATAAGGTTTTCTCTTCCGAAGGATTTCTAGAAACGGAATATAAACTATCCAAAGACATCACTGACACAATTAACAGATCGATTAATAGTAAAACAAAGAGCTATCGATACGTGCTTCCAACTCAAGTTGTTGCTAAATTAGCCAATCCGATGCTTGATGCTAGATGTCTTCAGACAGGTCGTGGCGGAGTTGGAGCGTTTGACGCCAGATCGGTTGCCCACAAAGTAATTGTACCTTTTGACAAAGACAACGAAAACGTTTTAGGAGGCTCTCCTGAACCTTACGTGAATAATCCATTACGATGTCCTGAATTGTCGTTGAAATATCGCAATCAACAAAAGGATAAGGTGGGTTGGGACGATCTCTGTCTAATTGTTGAGACGATAGAAGAGGAAGGAAATGAAAAATACACACAGGCTATTTTTAGACAAGTCCTTCAGGAGATTTACAAACGCCTTATCCAAACGGAGGTTACTTACTCGGTTCCTAAAAGAATAAGCGCAGATCAATTACTGGCTATGATCGATGAATTCATTAAGGTTGGTTCAGGTGGTGATCGAGTGTTAAGCGTTTCTACAGCGTTACTCGAGACAGTGGGTGAAGTTTTCAATATTTTCTCAAAGGTTAGAAGGTTCAACATTAATGCCGCGGATTCTACATCAGGACTAGTTGCCGATATCGAATGCTGCGATTCAGACGGGGAGATTGTTATAGCGGTTGAAGTTAAAGATAAACAATTATCCTTCACTCAAATCCAGGATAAACTTCCAATGATTCGTTCCCGAAGTGTTTCTGAAATTCTTTTCCTGGCTCAGAAAGGTGTGGTAGCAGAGAATGGATCAAAAATCGAAGATCTCATTAAAAAGGAGTTCGCAAGTGGTCAGAATATTTATATCTTGAGACTGACCGAGCTTCTCCCCACGATATTCGTTTTCCTAGGTGAAGTAGGACGAAGAAAATTCATGATTAATGTCGGAGAAGTTTTAGATAAATATGGCTCCAGACTCAGGGATCGCAGAGAATGGGCTGATCTTTTGAAAAGCTATTAACTAATTCTAATCAGGCTGTACCGAGAAGTGCCCGTGGATTACCTTTCACTCATATCCTTTCCTTGAAAGTATTATGGTCACCCTGTTCTGGCGCTTGCTATTTTAAGACCCTATCTCCTCAAAGTTGTCAACTTGACTCCACCCATTCCTCCCTGTATCCTTATCTATGCAAGAAAAAGAACATTCCGAATCCGACTCTGCCTTAGGTCTGCTTCAGGTTTACACCGGTCCTGGCAAGGGCAAGACGACCGCGGCCGTGGGGCTTGCTGTTCGCGCCGCGGCACAGGGGCTCGAGGTCGCGTTCATCCAGTTTGCCAAGCCGGGTTCCTCTTCAGAGTTCGACTCGTTGAAAAAGCTCGGTGTTGCATGTATGCAGTTCGGTGCAGAGGGCTGGATCAAGGAGGGCGAAGACAACGCTGAGCACGTTAGTCAGGCTTTAAAGGGCTGGAAGTCTGCCCTCGAATACCTGAAAGGTGAAGAGCTAGTCGATTTACTCATCCTGGATGAGATAAACGTGATTCTTTCTGCAGGTCTTATCGATACGGCAAAGGTAATGAAGGCGATAATCGATCGACCTCACGGTCTCGATGTGGTTTGCACCGGAAGAGGTGCACCTGCGGAACTTGTGATGTCAGCGGACCTGGTTACGGAGATGCTCGAGATCAAGCACTACTATAAGCAGGGTGTAAAGGCAAGGAAGGGTATTGAATATTAACTTAGCCCCAAAGAAACACGGAGTGTTTCTTTGGGGACTGCGACAAACCACTCCACGGTACTGCTTCGCAGTACCGCAGGGGCCCGGACTGCACGGATACTATCGGGGATAATTAACGTAAGGAGGTGATGTGTCATCTGTCGAGGAACTAACAAAGCGAATCCATCGTTCAGAACGTCAGACGAGGATATTCAAGATCGTGGGTATTACCCTGGGTCTGCTCTTTATTGCAGGTATCTTTATGGGGCAGTATACAGTCCCTAACCGGATCGAGGCAAAGGAGTTCGTTGTCGTTCCGAACGCGGCGGCAGGCCAGAGGCCAGATTGGGCGGCGGTGCCTATGGTGGAAAACTGGAGCTGTATAATTCAGGCCGCACAACTGTCGTTATTGATGGTAATCCGTCAATAAAGCTGAAAAAAGAAGGAGAAGGCGCTGTCTGGAGCGCACCGTAGTCATCGATATTTGCTCGCGTCAGGAAGTTTTCGCTCATTAGCAAGTTGCGCTTGGCAGGTTGGCGAGTTTTCTAAAAGCCCTTCCCCCTTGACAAGTGCGAAAAGAAAACTATACTCAAAGTAGAGGAAGTCTGCACGAAGGAGTCAGATCGTCACCCTCCTTTAGCGGATTCCTTTAAAAAACACAACGGGCTTTCTAGGGTTGCCCGGATTAAAGGACGGATTAAGATGGTTTTAGGCAAAAGTGTAAACGTGTGTCAACTACAAGGAGGTCAGTCCAGCATTTTTTCATGCGTATTCCAAGAGAAGAATGAATTAAAGTTAAAGAACTCACCCAACCCAAGACAAGGAGGTTGACGTGAAACGAAGAATATTGGGCATTCTGACCGTAATTGTTGTACTCCTCGGCCCCGGCCTGGCTTTCGGGGTCGACATCTCAGGGGTACTCAAAGGACAAGTCAAGGATGCCTCAACTGGAAAAGGACTGGGCTTTACGGCAGTCCAGGTAACAACCCCTGATGGAAAATCGGTTGGAGGAACTTACGCCGATGGGAATGGAAACTTCCTGATCTCCAACATCTATCCCGGTGTATACAAAGTTGAGTTCTCCTGTATGGGCTACAAATCGTACATAGTTGATAATGTCAAGATATCTTCAAGTCAAACGGTCAGTCTATACCCCAAACTCAGAACCGACGTAGCCGTCAGGATTGATGTGGTTGTAATAAACCCAACAGAGCGGTTTTTCACGGGTTCAAAAGAACCAACCAGAACAGGCGAAGAGATAAAGACAATCGCCGGAGTCCACGGTATGGGTGACGTGGTTAGCATTGAACCTGGAGCCGTCAACATAGGCGCTGCCGGCTCGGACGAGATCCACGTTCTGGGCGGACGCGAAAATGAGCTCGTTTACATGGTAGACGGTATCAACGCCAACGATCCTGTAACAGGCCAATCCGGTGTGGACATCGATAACAACTCCATTCAAGAGGTCAGGGTCAATACCGGTAACTTCAATGCAAAATACGGCAACGCGATGGGCGGAGTCGTCGAGATCGTTACCCGCGAAGGCACCAAGAGATATACCGGTATACTGGAATACGAGACTGACGGCGGGATACGAACGAGCAAAGACCCTATCAAGTTCCCTAACGAGAACATGTTTCACCAGAAGGCCTCGGCGGCGTTCGGAGGACCGCTTATCCCGGGACGCGAAAGCGCGACTTTCTTTGTTTCCGGGAATTGGACCGATCACGAGAACCGTCTTCCTTTCAGGGATCAGCACCGTCTCAACGGCACTCTGAAGCTGACCTGGGCGCCGATGGGAAGAAAAGATACGTTAAAGACCGGAGGCCTACCCAAATTTACCCTTTCCGGCAACTACTCCGATCTCTGGTATCACAGCTACGTGCATAGTATGAGTAAGGGCGTTTGGCTGGAACAGTTCGGACCACGCACCCAGAGAGGTAACTATCAGTTGAATCTCAATGTCAACCATTCCTTATCGGAGAAGCTGATATACAACATCAACATAGGAACCTTCAACACGCACACCTCTTTTTCATACCAGGACGGCGCTCACTACAACGATTTTAAACAGCTCGGTCGGCAGCAGTTGGCCTGGGTCGGCTGGGCAATGGATTCTTCCCAAGGATGGTGGGAATCGCTTAGCGATACTATTGTCCTCGAAGATACGATATATACGGAAACCGATACCTTTTACCCGGGTGATGTCGTGGTCGGTGACACGATAAGGGTAAAGATGGGCGCAGTCCGGGATACGATACTCTTTACCGACAAGACCTGGAAAACCCTTTTCGATCCCAGCACGATGACCTTCACCATCCCTGACGAAAACCTGTTTCTTTTCCTTACCAACGAAGGAGATACGATCAATGTCAAGCAGCGTTATTCCGCGCTTTTCCCTGATACCCTTTCCGTCGATTATCCTGATTCGTTGGTCTGGCTTTTTTATAACGAATACGTGAATCCGAGAGGCTTCTATAAGGAAGGCGACAAGGCATTTTCCTGGTTCAGCTGGGCCGATGCACTCGAGGCGCTAAACGAACGCTGGTACGAGGTAAATGAGTGGAGGCCTTCGGTCGTTATCAATATAGAAGGCGCCGATACAACCTACGATACGGTAGGCGTCCACTACCACCTGTTCGACTACGATTTATACAGACACTACTACGAGTTGTGGCGAGACTGGGATTCGATAATTATCGATCAGGCCACCGGAGACACCATTGAGGTTGAGAATCCTTACGAGGACAGCCTTGAGGGTTCGGGCAACATGTATTACTGCCGCTACAACTCCGATCCTTTGTTCCGCCGTTTCTCCTATTACTACTCACCTGTGTGGTCTGAGCGGTCGACAACAAACTACCAGGGGGATATATCGGTTACATGGCTGCCCGACACCATAAACCGCATCGAGGTTGGTGTTAACGGCACCTTTAACGATCTCGAGTATTCCAGCATCCAGTTCATCAATGAGAATCCTTATTCTGACGACTATCACGTAAAACCCATCAGTCTTGCGGCTTATATCTCAGACGTGATAAGATACGAGGATCTTGAACTCGATGCCGGTCTCAGATTCGATTATTTCGATCCTAAATCGGAGTACTACATCGATGAAGACAACATAGATTCCGGAAAAGCGCCTACAGATGCCAAGCTTCAATTCAGTCCTCGGCTGTCACTTTCCTTTGCCGTCTCGGATAAGGCCAATATGTACGCCTCTTACGGACACATGTTCCAGCCCGTCGTACTGAGCGAGCTCTATCAGAACATGGAAGCCGATATCACTACCGGTGTACCTCTGCTAGGGAATCCGAATCTTCCGCCTGAGAAGACTATCTTTTATGAAGCAGGATATGAACAGGCTTTGGATGAGGGAAAAAACTGGGCATTGACACTCAAGGCCTACTACCGGGATCAGGAGAATCTTCTGGCTACACGTGAAGTTACCACCCTTTACAAACGCAAACTGGCAAGTTACACCGTATACCAGATTGAGGATTTTGCTAAGATCAAAGGAGTGGATATAGGAGTCAGAAAGGTTCGCCAGAGGGGAACCTACTTCTCTGGATACGTTGTTTATACCTTTATGGACGCCAAGGGCACCGGCTCATCGGGAAGGGAATTCTACTACCGCTACCGCGGCTCTACCCTTCAACCGCCCAAGCATGAGTATCCATTGGAGTTCGATGTTCCTCATTCCGTTAAGGCGAATCTCAACTTCAACCTGCCCGTATCAAAACCGGACGCCCCCTTCCTTGTTCGAGCGTTAGGTGATTTTAACTTCAACGTCATGTTTTCCGCAGCATCCGGCCACCCCTACTGGGCCACAGACTCGAAAGGCAATCCCATTCCACTTGGCACGCGTCGTACTCCTCCTGTAAAATCTTTGGATCTCAGGCTTGAGAAATGGTTCGGGCTCAGCAGAAAGGAAGGTTTCCTTGGACGGACACGCTTGGGATTTTATTTCGACGTCACCAATGTGTTCGACTGGGAAAACGTAGTTTACGTTTACTCCAACACGGGTCTGGCGGATGATCACGGCGATGCGCCGGTCTTTGAACCTGCCCTTTACCGTAATTATGCACGGAATGGTTTCCTGGTACCGGAACAGGATTGGGAAGCCGATTTAGCGGATTGGGAAGCCTTCTATGGGCAGAACCCCGGCAACTATGGTGACCCACGCATCATGCGTTTCGGTGTCCGAGTAAGTTTCTAGGGCATTAGGAGGAATGATGGAAACAAGAAAAACCTTCTTGGTTTTAACGCTCCTTGCAACCCTTGCATTACCGGCGTTTGCCAAGATGAATTACGAACAGAATTTGGAATACGTCAAGGAGCCAAAACCTGTTCGTCTTCTGACAGAGACTACCAATGAGCCTGCCTGGTTCTGGATGACCTGGTTCGTTGACGGTGGAAACATCAGTGATATTCCAATTAGTAACACCTTGCAAGGCGGTGTATTCAAACGCCACCCGGCTGACGAACATCCGTACTGGGGACTTCCTCACAGAGACAACGGAAGGGGTGATAACATAGAGTTCCCGGCAGGATCCGAGCAGTTCTACGGGTTTGCGTTCGGCCTGTGGGTGGGCAGCTGGTACCCAGCTGAAGTAGGCGGAAGCGGCGGGTCTTACAGACCTAACGTTTCCAAAGGCGGTTTCTATAGTGATCTTGGAGCTATGGCAGCGCCTGAGATGGAGAACGCAGGCGGTATGCAGGATATTAGCAACCGCGGCTTTTACTTCAGCGACATGGTTATCCCTGATGGGTACGGTTTTGTGGGTCAAGGCGGCAATCTCTTTGCCCAGGGCGGAACCACGCCTTTGGAGTACCAGACCTTGTGGCCGTTTGCAGATACCGCCATCAATGAAAAGAGAAGGGCCATCTCGATGCCTGAGGTTGATCCGGATAATGGTGATATCATCTCGTTTCAGGATACATACGCCTGTGCAGGAGACTGGATTCCTGCCCAGGACGCGGCGGTGATCTGGATCAGGAGCATGGGACCTTACGATATATGGGGTCAAGGCATCAGGATCGAACAGCGAACATACTGCTGGAACTATAACTACAACAAAGACTTTGTGTACTTTAACTACAAGATACAAAACATGAACGACTTCACGCTCGATTCGGTATACATCTCACTCTTCATGGACAACGACGTTGGAACCGGCGGAAATGTCGCTGGTGACGACGGTTGCTGGGATGATCTGATTGGATTCGACGAGGGACTCAACATGGGCTACACCTATGATGCTGGCGGTTCAGAGTCGGGTTGGGTGACCCCGGCAGGTTATATCGGCTGCGTATTGCTTGAGACCCCTGAGGACAACCGCGGGGTCGAAATCGGTCTTACCGGATTTGAGACGTGGCAAAACGGATTCGATATCGACAACGACGGAACGGACAGCCTGAAATACTCATACATGGCTTCCAGGGAATTCGTTACCTGGGAAAATCCCAACGACGTAAGGATGCTTCTGAACTGCGGACCTGTGGATTCACTGATGCCGTACCTCGAAACCGGAGACCAACTCGAAATCACCTATGCAATTATCCTGGCTTACTCCCTTGACGAATTGAGGGAGAAGGCAATTGCAGCCAAGATTCAGTTCGAGAACGGTTACTTCGGTTACTCCCCTCCACCCAACCCGGCACTTACGGTAATCCCGGGCGACAGCACGGTTTACCTGAACTGGAACAGTGATCCTGAGAACTACACCGATCCAATGAGCGGTCAAAATACATTCGAAGGGTACCGCGTCTACCGCAGTCTTTCCGGAATCTCAGAGACTTGGGAACTCATGGCCGACTACGATCTTGCAGGTTCCTACAACCCGGATACGGTTATAGTCGGGCATTTTGTTGGTCCAACCAAATCAACCATCGAATATCTGGGTTATCATTCCGGAGTGGATTTAGACAAGATAGGCTACGGCTACAACATCTATACAATCTCGTTCGACTCAACTATTGTAGATTCAGGCATTGGCTATACAGTCTACGATCTGGCTGAGCTGAAGGTCTTGAATTACAACGAGAACGCCCTTGACGAAGGCGGTTTTTGTATACTTACCGGACTAGACGGCGGTGTGAAGCCTCTGACAGACCCTCCTTATATCTACAATTCCGGCGATATAATCCTTATTGACGGCGTACAGTGCATGATCAAGGATGGCGATCCAGCCCAGGCGGAACCAGGGGACATCCTTGAACCTGTACACGGCGAGGAATTCGTAATCATGACCTACCCTGCAGAAGCACTTGGAGGTCAGGAAGGAATACGCCACTTCTACATCGACGAGAATGTCCACAACGGTCAGATATACTATTACTCGGTGACCTCCTACTCACGGCCTCAACCAACCGAGGGTGTCGAATCACTGGAAGGCGGAAAGTCCGGCAAGACCTACTGGGCGGTTCCGCGAAGCAACCCGATGAGGTGGAAGACATCGACCTGTACTCCGGCAAGACGTATTGCAGGCGAAGGCAGCGCCCTGGTTGCCGACAGCGTCGTATCGCCGGAACAGATAACAGGTCATACCTACAGGGTCGGCTTCAAAGAAGACCCTGCAACCGGGACAATCCGTCTGGCTTACGTCAAAGACATGACCCGTGATTCCGTTGTTCTTGACGACTTCGTCATGCGTTCAGGCGAGTTCAGCGGCCCGGTACTGGACGGGCTCTTCATTCAAATAGCCGGTATATCCATAGATACCCTGGACATAGAGGAGATAATCGACGATTACGAGACCGGCTGGATCAAGAAGGACGAACAAGAACCTACCGATATGGACTTCGATGTTAGTTGGGAAGGCGACGATGCAGGTGAACCTGTCCCGATGGTGCAGAGCTATCTTGTCACCATCGACCCCAACGGTAAAGACTGTACTGACCAAACATGTCCCATCTCGGTTCAGCGGGTGCGTGTAGATGACACCCTTGTATTAATCGACCAAAACCCGAACAAGGATATTGTTCTATGGCTGAGTACGAGGGGCTGGCCGATTGAAGACGGAAATAAATTCAGTATCTATTACCCGAATTTTGCCCCTGGGAATCCCAACTTGACCGTATTTTTCAAAGATACGGTGACGAATATCCAGACAGTCAACGATACTACTGAGGATACGATTCAGCTCGTGATTAATCCAAAGGCTGGAGAGCAGTTCCTGATCAAGACCATCGGTTCCACCACCCTTGAGGACCTGTTTGAGTTCACGACCGACACCTCGTTCATAGACACCACCGATACCAGCATAACCCTGAAAGACATCAAGGTTGTTCCAAACCCATACTACGTCCGCGCCCCATGGGATCGCACCCAGTACGATCGGCACGTAGTCTTCCAATACCTGCCTGAAAAGTGTAAGATACGTATCTTCAACACCGCAGGATTACTCATAAGAACCATTGAGCACGACGGCGTCGGCCTTTACGGCGGGGCAGGTTCCGAGAACTGGGACCTCTTGACCGAGGAAGGCCTTGATTGCACGAGCGGGTTATACATCTGGCAGGTAGAAACCGAGGATGGCGAAAAAGCCTGGGGCAAATTCGCCATCGTAAGGTAAAGGAGGAAGAGATGAAACGCGAGAAAAAACTCCTAATCCTCGGTATACTGGCTCTGGTTGTAATTTCGGTTCCTGTTTCTGCGCGCCTTGGCGGAGCCGGTGCGTCAGCGTCATTTTTGAGCATGGGTGCCGGGGCACGGCCGATAGCTATGGGTTGTGCATATACGGCGCTGGCCGACGGTCCGGATGCTCTATACTGGAATCCGGCCGGTATAGCCAAGATGGAAGCCCCTTCTGCTTCCTTTGGCCAGGCCATGCTCTTCGCAGGCATGCTCGAGGAAAACGTCGCAGTCGGGATGCCGGTTGGAGCCATGGATGCAGTGGGCGTTCAAATACTCGCCCATCTGTCCGGACCAATCGAGATAACAACCTACGAAGATCAGCAAGGAACCGGGAATTATTACTCTGCCAACAACTACGCCGTAGGTTTGAGTTACGCCCGGAAGATGACTGAGAAGTTTACTGCAGGCGCAACCGTAAAGGTGATCGACCTCACGCTTCACAATGTGGCTGCGTGGGGATTGGGTATGGATGTTGGCGCCACCTATGAGCTTCCCTTCAGTAATCTGAGGATCGGTTTCGTTGTCCAGAATTTCGGTCCTGACATGGCCTATAAAGGCTCAGGGCTTTTCTTCAATACCAACAAGGATACCCTGCAAACCGAGGATATACCCGCTAACTTTCAATCCGAGACCTTCGGTCTGCCCTTTACCTTCGGTGGAGGAATCGCCCTTGATTTGGTTGACACCGATGCGTCACGACTGACACTGGAGGCAGATTTCTTCCATCTCTCTGACCAGGCCGCCAAGGGCGCCTTAGGTCTTGAGTATGCAATAGGGATCAGCGATGTAGAGTTGTTCCTGCGCGGAGGCTTGGGACTCAATACGGCACCTTCGCTTGGCGACGAAGAAGATTCGACTTCTACCATGGAGACCGGGGATCTGATACGAGAGATCCTGTCCAACCGGAACAGTCGCGGCCCTTCAGCCGGAATGGGTTTGAAGGTTCCTTTCAGTTCCAGGGTAGTCGACAAGAAGACTACTCGTTTAATGGCTAACGATACCACCTATTACAAAGACATAGTCTACAATATCTTCGTCGATTACAGCTTCGAGTGGCACTGGTATCTTGCCCCGGTTCACCGCGCTTCGGTTGCGGTTTCCTTCTCAGATGTACCTGAAGAAGAGTAAAATACAGAAGAGTTGATTAAACCTAAGGCCGGCCTTCTGGCTGGCCTTACTTCTTTTCGCTTTCCTTCTTGGTTCCGCCGATGAGACGAGCTACCAGTACAGCAACTGCAACTCCACCTGAAATCTCGATGTAGGAGATTATCTCGGCCTTATCCGAAAGGCCCTGCATGAACGGGGGTATGCCTGAAACTATTAGAGGAAGAAGATAAACCAGGATAACACCGGCAACCACTCCTCCGGCCAGGCTCACCACAGCTCGCAACACAAGTATCTTGCGGCTTACCCAGTCGCCCAGGAACATAAGGCCTGCGAACAACGTGAAGAAGATAAGTGTGTACAAGCCGTTAAGCAGGGGCGGGCTGCCGGTTACGGCAGCCATCAGAGAAAGTATAACGGCACTACCAAGGGCGAAAAAGAATCCTGCCTCGTCCCAGGCAAGGACCACGAAACCCAGTACCGTTGCCAGGAAGGCCGCCTTGAGCGCCAGACCCGCGAACCACTGACCCTGCAGCAGGCCGTGGAGCAAAGCTGCCACCAAAAAAGCGATCCCCAGAACCAAAATAATCTTGAGCCAACTCGTAGACTTCTTCATTCCAACTCCTCTTCTGGTTTGATATTTTTTCTTTCACCCAACAGGAGCCTTGTGAAAAACAAGGCTAACGCAGGGATTGCCCCAAACTCCCCGATTAGATTGAAGTTCTTAACGATTCCCTGCCAGAAGCCTGGGATTGAAGGTATGACAGAGCCTGCTATGCCTGCCGCCAGAGCTGAAGCCAGTAACCCACCTGCTAAGCCCAAAAGCAGTCGAAAAAGCCTTCTGGGTTTGGCTATCCGGTCTACTGTAAAGATGATTGCGACGAGAAGGATTTCAAAGGCGAATATAAGCAGGATCTGGATTATCTTGGAGACGATGTAGTTGGAGAAGATACCTGTCACCATGGCTCCTCCTGCGGCGGCTATCAGGGCATAGAAGAAACCTTTTTCGGAAAGCGCTATGACCGTGAAGCCGACGAACCCTACCGCCGTTGCCGTCTTGAGTATCCTCAGCCACGATAGTTGGCCAAGGCTTATCGCCTGGATTATTATCTCGGCGACTCCTGCCAGGAAAAAACAAATGAGAAAACACACAACCAGCCGCCAGGTCGATACGGGATCACGCCTCATGGAACGAGCATACCGGATTTGAATTCCGTGTCAAGCATTAAAAGGACCAGCATATCCTCACATGTCAAGTCAGAGATTTCGAAGGGTTCGTAAGCACAGATTTTTTTTCGTCGATCATGTAAATATACGTGTTGATCTGAAGGTCAGCCCCTACGGTTTAATTCCATTAATACGGTCGAATCTCTACTCCGCGAATATAACCTCAGTCCAGGTAGGCATATCCGGAGTTTTTCCATCTTGTACCATCTGCTGCCACGCCTCGTCGGTCAGCCTGTCTGCCATGTCATGCTTGAATTCAAAGTAAGAAAAGGTCCCGCCCTGCGCAACGTAGGATTTGCCGTCAATTTCGACCAGCACGAGAATCCGTGCTGGGCTGCCTGTTGCTTCCTCAAGCACCTGGCTTGAGTTCAGGTCGGTGTGAACGTCAGCAACGAGCGCCATGCGCTGGTCTGCGTCAGACAAAACGACGTTTCCAAGATTGTAAGGAAGGTTACGGAGTGTGGAAGAAACGTACCACAGGTAGGAGTGCTCCTCAGCACTCAAGTTTTGCCCCTTTTGCTGCTTTCTGGCATAATCCGCCAGATTATCGAGTGTTATGGCAAAACTCTCGTAAGAATCGGCGATTCTGCTTCCTTCCTCGGCAAAACCTGCAATCACCCGTGCGCATTCCGCCATTGCTTCGTAAAGTTCGGGCGCTTCCTCGACGTACGCAAGTCGCAGAGGTGGGGGAGGGGCGGCGGTTCCGACCGCGGTGTAGCTCTGTTTGGCGTAAAGTATCGCGTCGTGGCGAAGCTCGGTCCACGAACCCAGTGCGGTCAAAAGCTTCTTGCTCTCCCAGGCGCAGGCATCAACCTTCTTCGGGGCACATGCCTCGCGGTAAAGCCTGAACAGCTCGAACCACCTGAAGTATACCGAGGATTTGCGTTCCTCTTCCGGCAGACCATTGTACCATTTGACCATCTTTTGGTACTGTTCTTCGTAGCCCATGTACTCGGTATCCCCGTCTTTTCTCAGGATTTCCTCAGCTGTTTCCCAGCCCAGAACTCCCATCGCATCCAGCCCCCGCGGGAATACGCGCATCGCACCGACCGCAGTCATGCCCCATGTGAAGGGCTTAGGTTCAGGTTTCCCTTGATAGGCTGTCACCCTGTCGAATGTGAGCTGGGAGAAGATGTAGGAATCCGGGACGAACCGCTGGGGCATGAAGCGCATAGACACGGGGATTTCTATCTGTTCCTTTCCTGTAGACAGTGCGAACTCTGAAAGAATCTTCGGTTTGAAGTCACTTCTGAGTTCTTGGGCGAACTCGCGCAGCCTTGTCTCGTCAGCAAAGACATCTGGGTTCAGCTTTTCGGTGTAGAAATCATCAGCGGCCTCGATCAACTGCTCAGGGGTCAAATCGTCCGCGCAACCGAAGAAGAAGGCGGTGGGTTCGTATATCTCTTTCCAAAGGGTCTTAAGATCATCGTTATCCTCAAGGTTAAGTGATATGAGCAGGGCTGTCTGCATTGGTAAAAGAGGTTTATCCTCCTTGGGTATGTGCAGGGGCAGCCTGCCGAACCACATCATCGCCTTGAAGTAGCGTCCGAACTCCTCCGACCGAGTGTAGTGGCCTCGGGGTACGTACTGGGAGTAGTCCTCTTTTATCTCCGGCAGGAACGAAACGTCTTCAAGACCTGAGTGTCTTTCGATCTTTTCGAGCTCTTTCTTGACGAGTTTTGCGTCCTGGGCTGCAAGCTCGACATCCAGCTCAAGGAGCTTGGCAGCAACCGCAAAGTAGATGAATTCGGCTCTTGCCGCTTCCTTGAGATCAGCGGAGGTTTTTTTGTAATCCCGTTCGGCTTCAGCCAGCATGCCTTCAGTCAACTCCTCAAGCTTCGGCAGGAGCTCCTCCAACTCCATTATCCTTACGGTGTAGTCGACCATTAGGTGCAGTGTATGGTAGGGCAGGTCTGCCGAGATGAATATAGGTGTTGTGGAGGATCTGGTGAAGCTGCCGTAGAGATCGTATATCTCCTCTTCCATGGTGGGATAAAGCACGAACCCTAACTCATCCATCTTGTCAAGACCGTCCCCCTTTAGCCGGTAGTTAATATCGTACTGGGTCTTCGAAAGGTCGAGACCGTCCAGCTTACCGGCACAAGCAGTCGCAAATCCTACACATATAGTAAAGGCTGCGATTAACAATAGACGCATGTTTGCCTCCTAGTTTCAACCACTATACACTGTTATACACGAGAGTCAAGATTATATTTCGTTCGGTCCCGCTTTTCCCGACACATCGACACACAGGATACCCCACTTGATGTGGAAGATAAAGGAGGCTGATTAAACCAGGTGTCTTGACAAGATACCTTATTTCTGTATAAGAATATTATGGCAAATTTATTTTGGAAGACACAAAATGAGACTAAAAACCTTCTATCCACCCCATTCAAAAGCGAGGAGGAGTTTGAAAAAATCGTATTCGAAACACCGGAAATTCTAGAGGACATATTCCTAATCAAAAGACAGGTGCGTGGTGGGAAAAAACCGGGTATCCCTGATATTGTGGGCATCGACAACGACGGCAATGTTTGTATAATAGAGATGAAAAACGTTACCGTTGACCCGTCCATAATATCTCAGGTACTTGAGTATGCTTTTTGGGCTGAGACAAATCCAGATTCTATTAAAACACTTTGGTTGGAGTGCGAAGATAAGCCTGAGGAAATAAACATTAGCTGGGATGGTTTTCAAGTTCGTATAATTGTTATTGCCCCTGGCATTAAGCGTTCAACCTTAAGTATTGTGGAAAGAATTAATTACCAGGTTGATTTGATAGAGATAAGAAGATGGATGCATGACGATGATCAACTGCTACTCGTTGATAAACTAGAACCTGAAATGAAACGAGGAAGAACGTCTCCGGTCTCAGGGCTTCAATCATACGACAGAGAATACTACTTACATGAATTCAACAAAGAAAGCGCAAAGGCGTTTGTCAAATACGTAGAAGAGGTGAATTCTTTAGCAAAGCGAAAAGGGTGGAATCTTGAACTCAAATACAACAAGTACTATTGCGGTTTCAAAGCCGGTTTTTTCAATGCCTTCGGGATAAAATGGATCGGTACAAAAACCTTTGCGTTTTTCTTCAAACTCTCACAAGAAGAGGCCAGGAGGGTTAATATTCAGATGACGAGATATGAGTCGCAATGGAAAGAAGCGGTGTATTATATAGAACCATCCAAAACCAAGACGGGTGATTTTCTTCAACTGTTCGAGTTATCTTACAGGAAGTTAACCGGTAAGTAAGGGTAATTAACGTTACCGCGGCTTATCACAAAGAATCAACCCTATTCTAAAAAAAGAATCAGTGCTTCTCAAAAAATCGCTGCACCTCTAACAGATTAAAAGAAACAGGCGCCGGCGGAAGCGAGTCCATTAACAACCTGCCGTAGGCGTTCTTGGCTTTCTTTGAATCAAGCTCAACCTAAGATCAATCCACTGGCCTATAAGTCAAGATATCAGTTCCCTGTACGATCCTTACTCGATGTTTCACCTCGTCGGTGACGACAATAACCCGGGCGACCTCATCCAGCTCGGACCGGAACGCCTTGGATAAAGCGAGATAATCGTGGTCGGTGCGAGCGTATATTACCCACATGTGAAAACCGTTCAGCAGGTATCCACCGTAACTTTGGGAGTGAACAAGGTTGGGCAGGGACGCTATGACGAACCTGGCTTCGGCTAGTTCAGTATCTATGGTCGAAAAAAGCTCCTTTAAGGGGAAATCATCCCCCCGTGGATGCTCGATGCCGGCGAATCTGTGAGTGAATGCGAGACCTTCGATAGCTTTCCCGTGATATACAGAGAAATCTTCCCCGGGTTTTGCCTTCCACTTCTTCTGAAGATCGTAATAGTTATCCTCTACTTTACCGAGAAGTTTGAGCACCATCTCAATTGCCGATGGTATGCAGGAATAATGGCCCCGCTGTTCATGTTTGGCGATGGATTCCCAGTCTATGTTCACAATTTCTCCTTAGTGGTTCTCAAAAAAATTTTTAACCTCGAATAGATTGAATGTCACAGGCGCAGGCGGAAGCGACTCCATGAACAGCCTCCCGTAGGCTTTTTTCACGATTCGCGAATCGAGCACAGCGATTACCCCGTAATCCGAATCCCGGCGGATGAGTCTGCCGATGCCTTGCCTGAACCTGAGGACCGATACTGGAAGCTGATAAGCAGTGAACGGCTCCTGAGCCTGTTTACGGTATTCTTCAAGGATAGCCTCGGACCTCGGATCGTCCGGCACCTCGAACGGTAAACGAGTAATAATCAGAAGTACAAGAGCCTCACCTGGGATGTCCACCCCTTCCCAAAAGGACTGGGTTGCAAAAAGCACCGAAGATGTGTCATCCTTGAACTCCTCTAAAAGCTGGTTGCGGGTCATACGTCCCTGGACGAGAACCGTGTGTTTTTTTGATAGTTTCTCCTCGAGTAGTTCAACCGTTTTGTTTAGGGTTGCGTAGCTTGTGAAGAGTACGAGTGCCCTTCCGTCACTTGCATCTATGAGTTCCTGAACTCGTGCAGGCATCCTGTCCATCCAGTTTTTTTGCTGAGGTGGAGGCAAATCGTGAGCAATGTAACACACGGCATTATGCTCGTAATCGAAGGGCGAGCCGAGTCTTAAGGCCTTGCCTCGGAAGCCTATCCTTTCTGAGGTAAAACCGAAGCTTTTACCCACGGTCAGTGTCGCCGAGGTGAGAATGTTTACCCAGTCCTGGGTCCACAGAGAGTCCTCGAGGTGCCGGGCTACGTCTATAAGGGCGGAGTGGATCGAAATCCTGTCGGACTTTTGTGCAGCCTCGATCCAGTATACCGCGTTGGGATCATTCATTTCGAGGAAACCTACTACCGCGTTCAGGGCCACCCTTACGCGGTCACCGAGTGAAATAAGCTCGAAGGATAAGTCCTCCTCGTCAACGTCTTTTGCCGTCTCGAAGCAGAAGTTACCCAGATCAGTCAATGGTTTGGCGAGATCGTTGGAGACACAGTCAGGCGTACGTATTCGCTTCTTGTACTCGTAGGTGCCAAGAATTCCGGCAAGGTTCGTGAAGAACATGTTCGAGGCCTGTCGTGTTTCCTCGACAAGAGCAGTTACGGAAGACTTCCGTTTCGTAAAATCCGAAAGCTTGGTAAGGATCCCTGTACCCCTGCGTTGATTGTATATACGCGAAAGAAGCATGGATAGTCCTATTGAGGTCAGGTGCAGACCGAAGTAGGAAGACGCCACTTGTTCAAGTCTGTGTGCCTCGTCGAAGATTGCAGCGCCGAACTCCGGTAAGAGCTTTCCAGCCGATTCCAGATGGGCGAAGAACAGGTGGTGGTTGACAACCAGGATGTCTGCATCCTCGGCGGCCCTGCGTTTGCGGTAGAAAGGACATTGGTCGTAGTAGGAGCAGTTTCGACGGGGGCAGGCCTCTGATCGCCTCGAAATCTGCTGTTTCAATGCGGCAGGTATCGGTTCCGGGTAGTCCTCGAATATTCCGGATTCTTCTTTAGCCCACCGAGAAATCTCACTAAGCTTTGAGATTTGTTCATCGTCGTCGAACAAACCGTACTGCGCAATCGCGCCAGCCCTGCGTCGACAGAAGAAGTTCTCCTGACCGTAAAGTACCTCAAACTTGAAGCCCGTATCCGAATGCTCTGCCAGGAAGGGTAAATCCTTTGATACCAGCTGATTCTGAAGTACCTTTGTACCTGTAGCAATGACTGCCTTGGCCTCGGTTGATTTGCACCACTCAATCAATGGTATGAGATACGCGAAACTCTTGCCGATCCCTGTACCGGCCTCAACCATCAGGTTTGTTTTTGAAGTTAATGCCTGGCCTACCGCAAGGGCCATCCTGAGTTGACTCTCCCTTTTTTCGTAAAGGGGAAGCTTGGAAAGGATCGAGCCTTGTGCAGAAAACTCAGCTTTTAGTTTCTCTTCCATCCCCTATTGGGTATCGCTTGATGAGGTCTTCAAAATCAAATATGGCATTAAAATCCTCCCGCTTGTCCTCGTCGGTTTTTGTGAACTCCCCTGCTTCTATGAGGTTAAACACAATCTCTCCGAAATCATCGGTAGCCCGTACCCCCCAGTGCTCGAACACCTCCTTTGCAAGCCGTCCGTAACGTTCCCAACCCAGTTCCCTGATACCTTCCAGGAGCTCTACCGCGGTAAGGTGACGACGCTCTCCGGTGTTCTCCTTAAGGTTTTGCATCCTGCGATACAGGGCTTGTATCACGAATACGTAGGCCTCTAACCGATAGCGTTTGTCGCGATTTACCACCGACTGCAGTCTGGCAAGCCTGGAAAGTTCACTGCTCATATAAGGTGTACCTTGCCTGCTCCTTTTTCCACTCTACCTATGACCTTACCCCGGGTAGCTTTCTTAACTTCCTCAGCAACGTTTGGTCTTGTAAATAGTACTATTCCGATACCCATGTTAAATACACTGTACATCTCATTAGTATCTACATTTCCTTGTTCTTGAATCAATGAAAAAATAGGTATGGGGTTCCATGCCTTCGTCTCGATAACACAATCTAGATTATCGGGCAACAGACGTGCAATGTTGTCGGGAAATCCTCCGCCGGTGATGTGGGCGATGCCTTTCAGCAAGTGCTTGACCGGTTCCACCTCGGCTTGATAGGAACGGTGTACCGCAAGTAAGGCTTGGGCGATCGTTTTGGAGGTGCCGGGAACCTTGGCTTCGATTCCCAGTGCACCTTTTTTTTCAATCAACACCCTTCTTGCCAGGGAGTAGCCGTTTGTATGAAGTCCAGTGGAGCGAAGTCCCACAGCCACGTCACCTGCTTTTATCTGGTTGCCGTCTATGATCTTTCCTTCCTCGACTGCCCCGACGATTGTTCCTACAAGATCGAAATCCCCTTTTTTGTAAACCCCTGGAAGTTGGGCTGTTTCTCCTCCTATTAGCGCTATCCTTTCCTTTCTGCAAGCCTTGGCTATCCCTACCACAATATCTGCCACCTTTCCCGAATCAAGCTCGGAAAATGCCAGGTAATCGAGGAAGAACAGAGGTTTTGCGCCCGTACATAACAGATCGTTCACCGAATGATTGACGATATCAGCTCCAACCGTTCCGTAACGGCCTGCAGCCTGGGCCACCTTGACTTTTGTTCCGACGCTGTCGGTCGAAGCAACCAGTACCGGTTTAAGATACCCATTAAGACGAAATCCTCCGCCGAAATGACCGTACTCGGTAACTACGTTTTCGGTGTAGGTGGTTTTTACCGCCCGTCCCATGCGCTTTTTGACCTTATTAAGCCATTTGATATTGACCCCTGCTTTCCGATAATCCATACTCAAGCATAGACCGATTGGGTTTATTGTCAAGCAGATTGTTTATAATTCAATTCGTCTTTTTGGCTTTTCCCCATTGTTGATTGGATTGAATCCTTTTTAGCTGCAAGTCTCTTTTGGTAGCTTATTAAGAGATATGGATAGGTATCCTGCTGAATTCTCGATAGTACCTCAGCTTGACAGGGAGTTTCCGATGACTATAATAGAATCAGCCCTCCTCAGAAACACCTCCTGTACCGCCCCCGTCCGGGGGCGGTCTTCTTTTAATCAATAAACGCGGTGAAGAGGACTTCACCGCGTCGTAAACTTTTTATCTCCTTTAGGCGTTAATCTAGGCTGATTGCTTCGGTAGGGCAAGAGTCGGCTGCTTCTTGACAACAACCTGCTTCGTCACAGTTGGCGCCTTCGACAACGACAGCCAGGTCGTCCTTCATCTCAAATACCTGTGGACAGATGTCGGCGCATACTCCGCATCCGATGCATGCTTCTTGGTCTACTTTAACGGCCATTAATGAACCTCCTTAGTATGGAATTATATCGGGTGAAGTCTGGTTGTCAACCACTTTGTGTAACCTCGGGCAAGTACCCCGAAAACTAATGCTGCCCATTGAACGTACGGAATAACGGGCAGGAAAGTTCCGAGGCTGGTTACTATTGCTATTATTAAGTACACTCATAAATCCTCCTAATTGGATTCGTTATAGGTGAACGGAGTGGAGAAGGTTGTCAAACATTAAATCCCTGATGGTTTTCCAGGTTTGTATAAAGTCAGGTTAATAAAGGGCGTTAGGAGCGATAGTTGAAACGCAGGGTTAAACTTAGTTGACTGCCACTGAAAGGAGTAAGCGGAGGAAACGAATAGGAGGCTTGTCCACGAATCAAGAGATGACGGGATGTAAACCATAGAACGGCCACCTCAGTGTCTACGTTGAATCTTGGCGACCGTTTCAATACTTCATTAGCGGAATAGAAGTGAAGTCGATGCAGGGAAGGACCCAATCCAAGAGTGCCCTGTAAGTTTCCTGCCTTATTCAACATGATAAGTCGATACTCACCCAAAAGTGCCAGATGCAGATCACGAGTGAGAGTAGACGAACCTTGATGCTTAGCCAGATTTTCTGCATAGTTCACGAGTACGTTAAAACCCTCCTTGCCTGCATAGTAACCTGCCTCAGCCTCTACTCGCCAGGCTCTCAGGGTTTCATAGAGGTCTTGCGGTTGATCACCTGCCAGGTAAATTGCACTTCCGCCGCCCAAACCTGCGACCCAGATGCCGGCTATCAAGGATTGAACTCCGCATAAGATGAGGATGATCTTAACTCTCATCACCTCTCTACGAACACAGGATCGGTCCAGGAAGGCATCTCCGGCCTCTTGCTTGAATCCAGGAGGTCGTGCCAAGCCTCGTCAGTCAATCTGTCCGACATCGGGTGCTTGAATTCAAAGTAGGTGTATGCCCCACCCTGGGCCACGTATGTTTTGCCGTCTATCCTGCAGATAACGTATATTCTTGCCGGATCACCGGTTCCCTCTTCCAGAACGAGTCCTGAGTTGGGATCTGAGTGCACGTCTGCTATCAAGGCTGCACGTTCATCCGTTTCGTCCGTAACCACCTCACCCAGTCTTGAAGGCATGTATGAAAGTTTGCCTGCAACCTTCCAGAGCCACTCGTGTTCCTCGGCACTCAGGCCGTCTTGTTGTTTATCTGACAGCGTATCGAGTCTGTCAAGAACCTCGGCAAAGTACAGGAAGGTTTCTCGAATCGGGTGTTCCGGATTTTCTTCATTTGAGAATTCAGCGATCACGCGGGCGCACTCAGCCATCCGTGCATAAAGACCTCCTGCGTCTTCAATTAAAGCAAGATGCAGCGGCGGCGGCGGTGGAAGCTCCTCACCGGGTTCTGCGGCCATTGCAAACCCGGTATAACTCTGTTTGGCATAAAGGATTGCATCGTGACGCAGTTCTGACCACGAACCAAGCGCTGTCACTATCTTTTTTCGCTCCCAGGCTTCCCCGTCTACCAGCGGCGGCGGGGTACCGTCTCTATAGGTAAGAAAGAAATCAAACCATCTGAAGTAGATCGAGGATTCCTTGTCACGAACCGGAAGCCCGGCATACCACTTAATCATCTTCTCGAACTGCTCGGAGTACTTCATGTAGTCTGTATCACCTTCATCGGCAAGTATCTGGTATGCCTGGTTCCACCGCAGTACGGCCAAAAGATCAAGACCGCGAGGGAAAACCCGCATAGGCCCGAGCTGGGTTTGCCCCAAGGTAAAAGGTTCCCCATCTCCCTGATACGAGAGTACCTTATCGAAGACCAGTTCGGAGAAGATATACGAATCCGGCACGAACCTCTGGGGCATGAAACGGACTGTAACAGGGGCTTTTACGGGTTCACCCGTGCCCAATGAAGGGACCAGCCCGGAGACGATCTTCGGCTGATTGCTTTCGGTAAGGTAGTTTGCAAACTCAAGCATCTTCTCTTCATCGACCAGATAGTTCTCCGATACATCTTCAGCAAAAAAATCACGGGTCTCTTCAATGAGTAAACCGGGTGTTATATCCTCGGCAGCCCCGAAGAAAAAGGCGGTGGGCTCGTATATGTCTTCCCAGAGCTGGGTAAGTTCAGAGTCTTCGCAAAGATAGGAGGCCTCGAGAATCGCCGCCTGCAGATATGTAACTGAGCTTGACGGATCGTCGGGTACCGTGAAGGGCAGGCGGCCGTACCACATCATCGCCTTGAAGTAGCGGCGGAAGTCATCCGACCGTGTGTAGTGTCCTCTTGGTGCGTACTGTGAATAATCCTCTGACACATCCTCCATAAACGAAATGCGATCTATCCCCGAATGCCTGTCGATCCTGGCAAGTTCGGTCTCAACCTTGTTCATGCAATCGGCATCCTTTATCTCGATATCCATTTCAAGAAGCCTTGCAGCAACTGCAAAGTAAATGTAGGTTATTTTTGCCGCTTCCCTTAGTTCTTTCGGAGCCTTCTTATATCCTTTCTCAGCATGCTCTAACATACCTCTGGTCAGGGCCTCCAGCTTGGGCAGAAGCTCTTCTATCTCGATGATCCTGACCGTGTAATCGACCATCATGTGCATGGTATGATACGGAAGGTCTGTAGATACGAAGATCGGTGTGTAAGGTGATTCGGTGTAATCGGAGTAAACCTCGTAGATGGTTTCGTCATGGGTGGATCTAAGAAAAAACCCTATTTCATCAAGCCGTGCAAGTTCCTGCTCGCCCATAAGGTAACCTAGATCGGGCTGCTCTGAGGCGACGTCGTAACCGTCAAGCCTGGAATCCACGGTCACTCCCGCAGAAAGAATCAGCGTCAAAATCGTTAAAGGGCACATCCTGCCTCCTTTGAAAATACCTTTGCTTGTTTTTAGGACTATACCCCGAGTATCCCCCGAGTCAATAGCGTCGATCCAGGACATGAATACGAAGATTAATCAAGCCAATCAAAGTTGAGTATCTTGATACGATTTCTTTAGTCACCTCAAACGATCAGATTCAGAATACCACATTCGTTACAGGACCTTTTCCCCGATTGTATGGGTGTTATGGGATTCACCTGAGCTCGGAATTTAGTTCGAGCCTTTAGGAATTACCAAGTGTATTTTTCGTCTCGATCGGGAAGGTCACTTTGAGTTACATCTAGTGGAAACCTTGCTGGCTTGAGGATCGAACTCCTCGAAAAGGTGCTTCACCTTTTCGTAACATTCCGGACATAAGGGGACAACCACGTTACTTTTTTTCAACCATTTCTTGTCTACGCCTTTCCCACACTCGACACATTTCATATCATCCACAGGTACTCCAAAAATGTCCTATGCTCTATTTACGATGGGCATCCTTGTAAAAAATCTTAACCCGGGCGAATGGTTTGTCAACCTCATTATTGCACTCACGCATATAAAATAATATGGGGTTTCAAGTTTTCCGAAAACGGACCTTTGATCCCGGGATAGTTACCTTAATTCAGTATCCTCTTCTCTTTTCTGTTCCCATGGAATCGACGATGATAACGACCCCGGTTTCCTTCTCTACTATGGATTTGATCTTACCTATAACACCTTTGGAAGCAAGTATCTCGGTAAGGAGCTTGCGGTTTTCTTCTCGATCAAGCTTCTGTTCAAGTTTCTGCATTGATAACCTCCCTTTGCAAATGATGTATATTAATAGGGTTGTGAATGTTGCCTGAATCAGAGACTGGATGAAAGAAACCGATCTGTCCCAGATCCGGGTTGCTTAATCTTGTACTTCAAATTTATTAAACCCTCAACGGAGGCGTTTCCAGCCATTGCACGACCCTGGCTACCGACTTGTTTAGAACCATCTTCTCAAGTAAAAGATCCTGATCCTGTTCGGAAAAAGCGAGCTCTAACCAGCGACGCAATACTGGCTCCGCGTAACTGCTGAACAGAGCTTTGTTTATAGGAACCCTATGCCTGTTATCGCTTAATACCAACCGTTCCGAGTTGTGTTCCGTGATGTTGTAATTCAGGCTTATGAGCGCTGAGACTACATCCACAGGTGTCGGTTTTTTTACGTACCTCATCACGCTACTCCTTCGCACGACGTAACATACTTGCTTATTCTGGGGCAACGAGCCCCGTTCTCACCACACGTAACCAGATCCTACCATACATAAATAGAAGACGGTGAGATAGGTAAAAAGTTACAACTCTAAACCTTATTTCTCCCCTTACGATTTTTACCAGCTTCATTTCCCAAGGCAATGACACACAATCGCTTAATGCAATTAACCTCTTGACAAGTGAAATTTAGGAGGCTATACTAATAATATAAGGAGCAAAGGTATGGCTAAATGGGCGGATTATCTAATCTCGGCGGTCAAGTATAACGGTGACCGCACCATAATAGAAGGTGTACGATGTTGTATAGATAAGGGGGACAGCATAAGTGAATCTGTGGATATTTCCCGTTCCAAGGTTATATACCTGCTTGATAAGGGCTACACCATGGCTGCGATCTTTAAAAACATCGAAGGCAAATGGCAAAAAGAAGCGAACGTAAGGCTTGTGAAGGTTGACGGTGAGAAGTTCATCCGAACGGATAAATCTCAAAAGAGAGGTGACAACATGGTGAATTTGCCTGAATTCTAAGCGCTGTCTTCGTAAATAAATACCTATTCCAACAGAATTGATAATGCAGATAGAGATTTATTTCGAGGGCGATCCCACGATCTTAATAAACTCCTCGCGGAAAGGCTCCTTGCGCAGGTTATCAAGATCAGGGTCCTCCCAGGCCCACTCGGGATTGAAGTCGGTGGAAAACTCCTTGCTTTTACGAAGGCTTTCCAGGGCCTTCTCGTGCTGACCCAATCTTGTCTGGACGCAGGCAAGATTGTAGTAACCAACCATCCCGTCTGAAAGATCAATCGCCTTACGAACGTTCGTTTCTGCCTCTTCGAGTCTCATGCGCTCCTCCTTTTTTTTCATATTTCTGGACATATTACCCAGGATTGTCGCCTTGAGATCATAAGCGGAGGCCAGATCAGGATTCAAGGCTATCATCTGTTCACAGGCTTCCAGGGATTGCGGGTAGCGCTTCAATTTGTTGAGTGAAAATGCAAGGGTTGAGTATGCGAACAAGTACTGAGAATCTAATTCTATTGCCTTCTTGGATGCATCCACAGCCTCCTCGAATCTTCCGAGTTTAAGGTAAAGCATTCCCAATAAGCCATGCGCCAGATGGTTATCAGGCGCAACCCTGATTGAGTGCTTGAGGGCCTCTATCGCTTCTTCTGAGCGGTCGAGTTTCGCAAGGCTCAGGCCCATCATATGGTAAGATTCCGGATGTGTGGAGTCGAGTTCCAAGACCTTCTTATACTCCTTTATCGCTTCTTCGTCTCGATTCAGTGTGGTTAACATACATCCCCGGTTATAACGTGCGTCCATGTAATCCGGGTATAAGCTTATAGCCTGATCAAAGGCGGCAAGTGCTTCCTCGTAATGCAGTAACACATTAAGAATAACACCTTTTGAATAGTAAGTTTCGGCATTATCAGGCTCAAGCCTTATTGCCTCTTCGTATGCAGTAAGAGCCTCCTGGTTTCGACCCAGTCGAGACAGGTAATACCCCTTGATAATCCAGGCCTCGGGAACCTCAGGATTCTTATCGATGTACGATTCGTATAATTCTAACGAGTCTTAGTAAGCGAGTAGAGCCGGATCAATCACCGCGAGTGTATCTTCTGGTTTCTCTTTTACGCTTTTAGTAAACAGACCTGTCAGTCTGTTCCCGCTGAAGAGGTAAGTCCCTAAAAAAACGAAACCTCCGATTAATACGACACCCATTACCACGAAAATAATAATCGTTCCTGTACGATGTTTCCTCTCAGGAGCCTCTTGCATTCTTCACCTTCTTTTCGGTTAGATTTTTCGATTTAAAGCAAACTATTGACAACAAACGTTTCATAGGGCAATCATACTGAAAGGAGCAGGGCTGTCAAGCCCGGTCAAAAGAACAAAAAAGAGAATCTTTGTCTAGTTAAGATCAAACCTTAATCGAATTAGCTAAACACCGGAAGTCTTAGAACTGAACTTGACTAGCCTTAAAAAAAGCTTATTCTTATTTCCGATAACTATTGTCGGCGATAATTTTCTATCGCGACGATGAACAGAGGAGGATTTATGAAAAGAACCTTTAGCTTGACCGTTATCTATGTGCTGATTTGGGTAATACCAGGTTTGACTATATCCATCACCGACATAGGAAATACAAGTAACACGTTTCAGTTTCGTAAGGCTGACATGGACACCGTTACTCTGCAGGCCGACGAGGAAGGTCTGGGCTGGTGGCATTTAGAGCTTGATCCCGGGGACAGGATGGGAGTTAAGTATACACCACCCAGCTACCCTTTCACCGTACTCGAAGCGGCATACGGCGCATTAGGGGAAACCTATGACCAGCAATGCAAGCTCTGCTTCTTTCAAGATGGGACAGAGTCACCTGGCAAAGAGATTGCACATAAAACGGTTGCTCTCGATTATGCATGGGTGCGTTGGGTCGATGCAAGTGATCTCAACGTTGTAATTAACTCGGGCAGTTTCTATGTCGCGGTTGAACTGGTACATACAGAGGGTCCTTTCTTCGAGTATGATTGTAATCGTCCACTGCACCATTCCTCCTGGTTCTACGATGACGGGACCTGGTACTCTTGGGAACAGATAAATGTAACTGGAATGTCGGGAAAGCTTGGTGACAGCGTAGATATGATCCTGCGGGTTAAGGGTCTAGCACCTGATGCAGGCATAGTAGAGTTAGAACCAGACTTGGTCACCGACCCCGTCCCTGAGGTTACAATTACAGTTTCATCAGGCGTTATCCGGTACACATTGCCTACATATGCAGACGTTGAGATTTCACTTTGGGACGCATCAGGACGGAGGCTCGAAACCCTCTACAGTGGTTTTGAAGAGACTGGAAGTCACTCTTTGCTTTGGGATAGTTCGCGGTTACCCTCGGGTACTTACTTTTTCTGCCTTAACACTCCCCAAGTGCGGAAAACGGCAAAAGTGGTGATGACAAGTAAGCATTAACTCGGAACTTTAAATAACCCCAATGTGGCTACATTAGACCGATCCAGTGGCACGTAAAGCTTGACCGGCTCCTGGATTGTTGTAGCATTGCTGCGAAAATTATACCTAGGAGGATTTATGAAGAGAATCTGGATTTTTACCGCCCTTTGTCTGTGCTTTGGTGAGATGTCTGGTTTTACGTTCTCGCCAAAGGAGGTAAACACCTTCTACATGAGGTCTAATTTGCAAGCAGACGACCTTGACACTTTTGAGCTTGCAGAAGACGAGGCAGACCAATTTAATATTTATTTATGCACCTGGTATCTTTTGGTTAACCCTGGAGACCGTCTGGCGGTAAAATTTACGCCTCCGAACTACCCGTTCAGGATACTCGAGGCTTCCTATGTTCCTGTAGGTTCTCTTGAAGACAGCACTTACACCGAATCCTGTAAGCTTATCTTCTACGAAGAAGGTGCACAAGGTCCAGGTGACCAGATCGGGCAGAGGACGGCTTCGGCTGAACTTCCTCTGTGGTTCAATTGGTTCGATGTCAGTGACTTGGATATGGTTGTTCAATCCGGCAGTTTCTACTTCGCTGTCGAATTCCAGAAGGCGAACAAGCCTGTCTTTCAGTACGACCTGGTTAAACCCCTGCATCATGTTTCGTGGCTCTATACCCAGGATCAGGGCTGGCGTTCTTGGGATAATGTTACCGTCCAAGATCACCCCAAGCCGATGGGTGATACTGCGGACCTGATTCTCAGGATTAAAGGTAGCTTCCCCTCAGGCGATATAGTCGAACTGAAACCTTGCGATTGCGATATAGTACAAACCTCCATCCAAGTATATGAAGATGAGATTCGCTACACCCTAGCGCAGCCCGGATGGGTCGAAGTAACCCTCTGGGATTGCGTGGGTCGCAAGCTCGAAATCCTCCACTCGAGTTTTCGCGAAGCTGGGAATCACTTTCTTTCCTGGGACGGTTCCCGGTTACCCTCGGGCACTTACTTTGTATGCCTTAACACTCCTGAAGTTCGAGAAACGGCAAAGGCGGTGATAGCGTATTAGTATGACTCGGAGACTTCAGTCATTAAACCGACGGATATAGCTGCTTGAGGGTCAAAACTCAACGATAGATTACATTATCATCAGATGCAAAACCTTGACTTCCTATAAGTAATGGTGTACAATCCAGGCTAGATGGCTGACTCCCAAAGACCAGGTATCGTAGCCAAGCGCTGTTTCATCGCGGCAGGCGCTCATCTCATCGGTCAGGTGGAACTGGGCGAGCTTTCCAGCGTGTGGTACAATGCGGTGATCAGAGGTGATCTCAACTACATCAAGATAGGCAACGAGACGAATATCCAGGATAACTGCGCACTGCACGTAACCCACGAGCTTCCTGTAATCATAGGAGATAGGGTAACTGTAGGGCACGGTGCGATTATCCACGGTTGCGTAATTGAGGACGATTGCCTTATAGGTATGGGAGCGGTCGTCCTGGACGGCGCACACATAGGCCGCGGTTCGGTGGTTGCCGCAGGTGCCGTGGTCCGCGAACGGATGAAGGTCCCTGAACACAGTCTGGTTGTGGGAGTACCCGCGGTTGTCAAACGCAGTCTTGATCCGTCTACCATCCAGATGATACGTGAAGCCGGAAGCCACTACATAGAACTTACAAAGCAACGCTTAAGGGAAGCCAGGGAATGAAGAAAACAAAGATAGTCTTGTTACTTGTTGCACTTTTTTTCCTCATCGCTTCAGGAGGCTGCAGGTGGCTTTTGATTAATCGCGACCGCTACGAAGCCGAAGCATTGGCCATATTCGAGCATGCCGAGGAATATTACAAGAAAGCCTCCTACGACGAGGCGATAAAAGAATGCTCTGCACTAATAAAGGGCTATCCACGTTCCGTTCTTGTAGACGACGCCTACTACATGGCTTCCCTTTGTTTTACAAAAAAGAAGGACTGGCAGCATGCGGTCGGCTCGGCCCAGAAGCTTGAGAAGTACTTTCCGAAATCCCCTCTTGTTTTAAAAAGCCAGATAATCCTTGCCGAGGGTTACGAGTATCTGAAACTATACCCTCAGGCGCTTACCGCCTACATAGAAACCTATCTTTCTACCGAGAATCCTACAGAGCGAAACCGAGCCTCCTCAGGTGCAAAAAACCTTCTGGGGCGTGAAGAAGACTACAGCGTTTTGAGCGCTCTTTACAAACGCTACGGCGAAACCGAAGCTGCGGAATGGCTGCTTTACCGCCTGGGAACCCGGGCTTACGAGGTGGAAGATTATGCATCTTCAGACACATACTTTGCCGAGTTGAGACGCCGGTTCCCACACAGTCCTTACATAGATAAAATTGGAGGTATGGAGACATCGGCTGCGGTACTTAAGGGCAAGTTCGTTTGCGGTCTTCTCCTGCCTCTATCCGGGGATTTCAGTGAATTCGGGCATATGGTGAAAGAGGGTGTGGAGCTTGCCCACAAGGAAGAGGGCATGACTACACTCCATCTTGAGCTGTACGATACTCATTCCGACCCCGGTGAAGCCGCTAAAGGGGTTCAGTACCTCATAAGCAAGGGTGCAAAAGCGATCATCGGCCCACTGACCTCAGCAGAGGTTAACGCAACCGCAAAGATCGCAAGTCAGGCCGGAGTCGCAATGATTTCTCCCACCTCCACCGATCCCAATCTTCTGTATCTGAACGATTGCCTTTTTCAATTGAATTCCTATGCCGAAGAGGAAACTCGCGAGATTGCCCGATACGCCGCCCGAAAGGGGCTTCAAAAATTCGGGATACTCTACCCTCAAACCGAGCAAGGTAAAGCCTTGGCGGATATCTTTGCTACAACGGTAAGCGCCGAAGGCGGGTCGGTACTTTATTCCTACCCGTTGACCGACACTGTGGTAGAAATGAAACAAACCTTCCTCGAGATTCGACATAAAGGAGCGCAAGCAATCTTCCTGCCTTTTGACCGGCAGCAGCTCCTGTCAGTTGTTCCCCAAATCGCCTACTACAGGATGAAAGTCAACATGCTCGGGATAGACGATTTCGCCGATAGAGAAATCCTGCGTAGAGGAGACACGCCGTTTGAAGGGGTGTGGTTTGCAGCGACATCTGGAAAACTCGGAAGTGAGATGGAATTAAATACCTTCTACGGCAAGTACAACAATCAATACGGTAAGGACCCTGATTGGGCTGCCACCCTAGGCTATGATGCCTACGGATTTCTATACGACGCCTTGAAGGAAGGTAAAGACCTTTCGTTATGCCAGGCAATGCGTAAGTTGCAGGATCGACGGGGGATACTGGGTCGTCTTTTGTATCTTACCGATCCAGAAGATCCGGCAGTACGCATCTATACTATCTACAAAAATGAAATTAAGGAGATAAAATGAAAAAAAGGATGGAAAAGACCAGAATGAAGAGTGTCGTAGCCTTGCAGTCGCCTCGCTACCAACTCATCAATTGGTTGCTTCTTGCAGCGGGCGTAGTAGCCATCGGGTTAGGATTCTGGCAACTCTGGCGCGGTTCGACCGTCCTTGCCCCAATCCTTATGGTTCTGGGCTACTGTGTTCTTGTTCCTTTGGCCCTCATCCTTCGATTAAAGAAACAAAAGCCAAAAGAAACCCCAGATGTCTGAACACCAGTTGGCCGATGCAGCGGAAATCAACCGCATGGTTATACGCATCGCAACTCAGATAATCGAACGCAACAGGGGAGTGAAAAATCTGGTTCTCGTCGGGATTGTCAGGCGGGGGGACGTGCTGGCCCAAAGACTGGCAGCTAAACTAGAGCGTTTGGAAGCGGAAAAGATACCAGTGGGGGCGATTGATATTACCCTTTATAGAGACGATCTCAAACTTGCCGCAGATATGCCCATAGTCCAGGCATCTTCGATCCCTTTTAAAATCGACGGTAAGATAATCGTACTGGTTGACGACGTTCTCTATACCGGTCGCACCGTGCGCGCGGCACTAACTGAGCTGCTCGATTTCGGCAGGCCCAGGATGATTCAACTCGCTGTTCTTGTAGACAGGGTACACCGTGAACTGCCCATTGGCGCCGATTTCATCGGCAGAAAGATACCTGCCGCACACGACGAGATTGTCGACGTGTACTTCGAGGAAACAGATCAGCGTGAGGGAATCTTTATCAAAAAACGGGAAAACATCGGAGAGGCTCAGTGACCTGGAAACACAAGAATCTTCTCGGACTGGAAGGGTTGGCCGTCGAGGAGTTAACCTTTATCCTGGATACCGCCGAGCGTTTCCACGAGGTGCTGGAAAGACCGATTCCCTTCGTCCCTGCCCTGCGCGGCAAGACTATCCTTAATATGTTCTACGAACCTTCCACCCGAACCTCCATGTCGTTTGCCATGGCAGGCAAGCGCCTTTCTGCAGACGTAGTCGGCTTCAGCAAATCGACCTCGGCGGTACAGAAAGGTGAGACCCTGCTGGATACGGTACGAACGATCGAGTCGATGCGGGTGGATGGGGTGGTCATCAGGCATTCCTGCCCGGGCGCGGCAAGGTTTATCGCAGACCGTATTGAAGCCTTTGTAATCAACGCGGGCGACGGCGCTCACGAGCACCCAACCCAGGGGCTTCTGGACCTTTTCTCCGCACGCAAGCGCCTGGGTTCACTCGAAGGAAAGAGCATCCTTATCGTCGGTGACATAACCCACAGCCGGGTTTTCCGCTCGGCAGCCGTCGGATTCTCCACACTTGGAGCCAAGGTTTCCGTATGCGGCCCTCCTACCCTGATTCCGAAAGAGCTGGGCAAAGCCTATCCTGACCTCGAAATCACCGCCGATTTCGACCGAGCGCTAGAGGGCAAAGACATTATAATGATGCTCAGGATGCAGCTTGAGCGACAGCGAAGAGGGCTTTTCCCGTCCATAAGGGAGTACCGCAAGCTTTACTGCCTTACCGCCGAACGACTGAAGAAGGCAAAGTCCGACGTAGTGGTTATGCATCCCGGGCCGATGAACAGAGGCATAGAGATAGAACCCAGGGTTGCCGACGGTCCACACTCCGTTGTACTGGCCCAGGTGCGAGCCGGGGTCGCCGTACGAATGGCTATACTATATATACTGGCAGGAGGCGAGCTTGAGCGATAGGTATGTAATTCATGGAGGATACGCCTTCTTCCCTCAGGAGAAGGCATTAAAAAAAGTCGATATTGAGATTGCCGAAGGTCGAATCAAGAAGATAGCCGCAACGATCTCGCCCGAATCGGACGCCAAGGCGATCGAGGCTGAGAACAAGCTGATCTCACCAGGCCTGATTGACCTTCACGTGCACCTGCGAGAGCCGGGGCGTGAGGATACCGAGACCCTGGAAACAGGCGCCTGGGCCGCCCTTGCCGGAGGCTTCACCACCGTATGCGCAATGCCTAACACCTGCCCGCCCACCGACACCCGTGAGCAGGCGGCATTCATCAGCAAACGCTCCGAGGAGTTGGGGCTTGCCCGGATACTGCCCATCGGTACCGTTACCAAGAAACGCGAAGGTGTCGAGATTGCCGAATACGGGATGCTCAAGGAAGGAGGGGTCATAGCAGTTTCAGACGACGGCGACTGGATAGTTTCCGCTGAGGTGATGCGCAGGGCATTGGAGTATGCAGGTATGCTGGGCTTACCGGTCATAACCCACGCGGAGGAACCGACCATGTGCGCTGACGGCGTAATGAACGAAAGCACGGTGTCTGCAAGGCTGGGTCTCAAGGTTCGCCCTTCGGTAGCCGAGGAGGTGGCGCTCGAACGCGACATCGCCCTTGCCGCGTATACCGGTTCACACCTGCACGTAGCCCATCTCACGACCGCCCGCGGAGTCCAACTTGTTCGCGAGGCTCGTTCCAGAGACGTCAAGGTGACTGCCGAGGCGACGCCCCATCACCTGCTCCTTACCGATGAGAAGCTGAGTGAGTTCGACGCGAATTTTAAGGTTAACCCGCCCCTGCGGACTGAGGAAGACCGCAAGGCGCTCGTCGCAGCGCTCAAGGACGGTACTATTCAGGCGATTGCCACCGACCACGCGCCGCACCCCCTTGAGGAAAAGGAGCAGGAGCTGGATCTTGCTCCGGCAGGGATGATAGGCCTGCAGACCGCGCTTTCGGTCCTTTGGGAGGCCTTGATTGACACCCGCACCCTCGCCCCTGAACGCCTGCTTGCGCTGCTTACCGTCGGCCCGGCTGAGGTTTTAGGCAGGAAGCTGGAACTGAAGGAAGGCGAGCCTGCTGATCTGATGGTTTTCGATCCCGGTGTAAGCTGGGTGTTCGACGCGGAAAGCAACCGCTCGCTGTCGCAAAACTCCCCCTGGTTCGGAAAGACCCTGAAGGGCAAGGTCCAGCACGTATTTTTGGCTGAGAAGCACTTCGAGTTTTGAGCGCCGATTGAATCGTATGCACCTCCAGTTCCCCTCCTAGGATTTAGGATATCTTCGCACATCAAATCCGAGCAATACATTTTTGTACCGTTCCAAGTCTTATTACTTCACCTTCAATTTCTAGATGTCCCAACCCAGGTAAAGAGGATTCCTCGATTGGTTTATTGATTATGTAATGAATCTTAATGGTCTCTCCAAGGATCGTCAATAATACAACGAGAAGTTTAATAGAACCGGTCGATTTATCGGATGGATTTTTCTTGGTAAACACAATTACTTCTTCTTCATTAACTCCAAGTCCTTTAAGCAAAGTTCCTGCACCTTCGATCACAGCACTAAATTGAGCACTTCCTTGTGTGGCACGTATGTTCTGTGATAAAATAGGACCTACACCTATGTTTTTAGCCCTGAGTTTAAAACTTGATACACACCCAGGTGGCTCTGAATTTCTATAATACTTCCCCCCGTCAAAACCTAAAAAAGGTAACGTTCGCATCCTTACAATACGTTTGTTCCACTCCAAAGATCGTTTTTCAATCCGTTTATTCCACTTGCTATTATTCCGAATAGCTAGATAGGTAAAAAAAGCTAAGATGATTGTACCTACTGCCATTGCAATTGTCGCGAACACACCTGCAATTTGCCAACCACTCGAACCTTGTGCCACTAGCAGGGTGTCCGTAGTATGCTGGATTAACGTGTCAACGAGGGTATCGACAACGAATACGGTATCCATAAAAAGATATTAAGGTTCTTTAGGACAAATGTCAAGCGCAACCACTCACAGGCCAACAAAAAAGCGCCCTTGGCGCTTGTACGGTAAGGAAGGAACGTTACTCGATCTCTTCCAACTGGTAGATGTGCACGTACTCCACTATGTACGTTGCAGGGGTCTCCTCACCCTCAGGCATCACCCTAGTGGTCGCAACGGTTACGGAATCTATCTGCTGGATAAGAAGCCCTTGCTCAGGCGCAAACCAGATGCTTCCGTGAGCCGCGCCTTTGTCCAGAAGCTGGGCTTCGCCTTTCTTGTGCGGAACGACCATCTGGCCCTTGTAGTCTATTCGCAGGCACATGTAGTCTTCGACCTTTTCCCAGTCCTTGACCTCGAACTCGTTTGTGGCGGCGATAACCCTGTCGTCCAACACCACCTTGGTTTCCTGCACCCAGTTGTCGCCCTTAGCCAGTTCACGGTCAGGATAGGTGGGTTGGGTCTGTTCGAGGAATTGCTCGCGCCGCTCCTGGGACGCAAAAACCTGGGTCGCGGTATCCGCTTCGAGACTCTCGATGCCGTAAATCTTGCCGTTGGGCGACATGCGGTAGACTACCACGGTCGGTTTGAACTTCTTTCCCTCGCGGATTAGCTCGATGGTTTCCTGCACACTGAACGAAGAATCTTCTTCTATAGCGAGAATCATCATTTCCGAGGTGAAGAGCTTTCCGTAATCTCCTCCGCGCTCCCCTTGTTCCCAGCCTTCTATCCTCCACGAACCCGTAACCTCTGCCCGAAAAGCGTAGGTTTTACCTGCTTCGAGTTTCCAGCGCAGCTTGACCGGCTTGCGTGCACATGAGAGTGCCGTAAAGGCAAGTGTAAGGATTCCCAGACCCGTGACCAACAACCGCATCACCTTTCCTTTATCGTTAGAACGGCTACGACCGGGAGTCACGGGGTTCATCTCAGAAGCCCTCCAGGTTTTCCCAGTGAATTACCCGCTCGGAAGGCGAGGCGTGTCCCATGCTGAGTATCGCCAGTTCGGTCGAGGCTTCGGATTCCTGTGAAGTTCCGAGGACTTCTTGAAGGGTGGGCGGATCGGTCGGTAGCTTGGTAAAGAAGGATGCGTCGTGGGTACTCAATCTGGTAACCGAGAATGGGGGCAGATGTGTAGTCATGAACAGAAGGGCAGCGGCGGCAAGAGCACCGGCGCCTGACAGCACCCAGCGCAGAACCCGGCCTCGACGGCGCTGCCTGCGGGCGACCAGGGCGACCTGGATTCGGGGCCAGGTGCGTTCCCAGTAGGAGGGATTGACCCTGGGGCGTATAGCCTGGCGTAAGACGCGATTCAGACGGGTTTCAGCGGCTAAAGCCTTCCGGCACGATTCACAAGTCCCCAGATGCCTGCGGATGCTGGCTTTTTGAGCGTCATCCATTCCGTCAGCCAGGAATACGGCAAGAAGCCCTCTTACCTTCTGACATTCGTTTTCAGACATCTTTGGTCCCTTTTTTCCTTCTCTTTATCAATCCTGCCTCCAACTCGCGCAGCCTTGGTCCCAGAAGTTTTTGTAGACGTTTTCGCGCACGGTGCAGATGAGTTCGCACCGTCACCTCTTCGCATTCGAGCACTTCTGCGATCTCCGTATAGCTCAGTCCTTCGGTAAGCGAAAGGATAATTACCTTCCTTTGTCTTACCGATAACTCACCGAGCGCCCAGTTGATTAACTCCCCAAGTTCCTTCCGTCTCATGTCTTCCTGAGGAGTTCGACCATCCTCGAAAGGTATCGTCTCAACCGCTTCCAATCCGTCTAACGAAACCGTAGGTTTGCGCTTCATGCGGCGTAACCTGTCGATACATTCGTTAGTCGTACTCCGTGCGAGGTAAGTCTTGAGCGCTCCGGGTTTACGGACCTTGCGATGCGCTTTTTCAAAGAACCTGATGAAGACCTCCTGCACGGCGTCATCCGCCTCGCTGTGGTCTCCAACCAGTCCGTATGCAATACTGTACAAGAGCCTCTGGTAGCGTTCAACCAACAAGCGGCACGACCGCATATCCCCGGCACGAATTCCTGCCAGAAGCTCGGCATCGGAGGCAACCGGGGACCCAAACGCATCTAGCGTATGGTCTGGTGGCCTCGTCTGCCTCTTCTTTCCAGACGAAGATTCGCTGTTATCCGTTGACATAAGTAAAGGGGATCGGAGAAGTTCAGATATAAAGCACCTTGCAGCCCTATTGACTCCTCTTTCTAAAACACTCGTTTGCACCGATATTATTGTAAGAGGAATATCCATCAAGTCAATAGGACAACTCATTTATCAAAAACCGCATCAACAGTGATTCTATCCGGGTGAGATTAATAGCGATTCTTGTAAGTTATGTATATTTGGGGGTTATGCTGGTTGATTCGATATTAGCCCAGGAATGAGGAATATGACCTTGACCAACTCTACAAAAATCCTATAATAATAATGATGCTAAGCTACATCAGAAAAGAGACCTACGGCGAGACTTTAGGGGAAGTGCGCGATAACTATAAAGATCCCTTTTTTAAGGTCAAACGAGGAGAGCCAGGAGCGATAAAGATGAACGAGAAGACAGTATTCGTACCGAATATAAGCTGCGTCTATTGCGTAGAAAGCATAAAAAGGGAACTTGGAGAGATTGATGGGGTGAAAAAGGTTCTCATAAACCTCCCTCTGCACGAGGTTTACATTAAGTGGAGCTCGCCTGCAACGTGGGAGGTAATCGAGGCAAAGCTTCGTGAAATCGATTATCCGGTTCGCCAGAGTGTTAATTGTTAATTAATGAACAGAATTGTAAAGGCTGTTAGGAGTTCAGATGAGCAAAAAAATAGTGCACATACCCGGGATAAGGGGACATTACAGCATTCTTACCTTAAGGGAAGAGCTATGTAAATTAGAGGGTGTCGAAGACGTGAAGGTAGATATAACAACCAGAGAGGCTAGGATTAGCTGGAAAGACCCGGCTACATGGGAGGATATTACGACGAGACTGGTTGAGTTAGGCTTTCCCCACAACAGTTCCTAGATCCGTTACTGACTTAGAAAACTCCCTTTCGACAAAGGATACTTTTGTATTTCTTGTTATGAAGTGCAGTGGACTAACGATTCGAAGGATGGTTCTTTTTTATGCCGCAACAACGTGGTTGTTACGTTCCAAAGGACAACAATGAGCGATAAAATCCGTGTCCTCTTCCTCTGCCTGGGCAACTCCTGCCGTTCCCAGATGGCCGAGGGTCTGCTCCGACATCTTGGTGGGCATCGTTTCGAGGCTTTTTCCGCCGGAACAGTGCCATCCTACGTTCATCCCCGGGTAATTCAGGTGATGGACGAGTCGGGGATTGATGTATCGAACCATCGCTCCAAGCACGTGCAAGAGTTCACCGGGCAGGAATTCGACTTCGTTATCAGCCTATGTGGCGTAAATAACTGCCCGTCGTTTGTCGGTAAGACAGGCGCCTCCCTTCACTGGCCATTTCCGGACCCTGTAGGTGCAACTGGTAGCGAAGAGGACCTGTTGGACGGGTTCCGCAAGTTACGGGATGGAATAAAATCAAGGATTGAAGATTTCGTAGCCGATCCAGATTCATTTAAAACATCCGGACCCGATATTGTCATACGATAACTTGCGTACCGTATGATTACACGTAAAATGAGTAAAACTTAGGAGGAATTCGATGACCGTTGAAGAGGCAATCAAGACCGCGATTGAATACGAAACAAAGGTGAGAGACGTGTATCTAGAGGCTCTCCAGAAGGCAACCGACGATAATGGCAAGCGTATATTCAAGCTCATGGCATTAGAGGAACAGCACCACCTCGACTACCTGAATATAAAACTGACTGAACTCGAGGCCTCAGGAGAATTAACCGTCGAAGGTTTGCGAACTGCCCTGCCTTCAAAAGAAAAGATAGAAGCGGGAACCGAGAAGATGGAGGAACAACTGTCTGGATATGACTACGGTGCAGAGATTAACATGCTTGAGCAGGCTTTAAAAGCCGAGCGGGTAACATCCGGGTTCTATCGCAAGATGGTTTCAGAGCTTCCCGGGGATGCACAGAAGATGTTCGCTCATTTTCTGGAGATAGAGGAAGGACATCTTGCCCTGGTTCAGGCCGAGCTGGATTCGGTGTCAAAATCCGGGTTCTGGCTGGATGTAAAGGAGTTCGACTTCTATGGGGATGAATAAACACCGGATTGGCTTGACACAGACAAATCGGTGCTGATACTAAATCAAGTTTAAGCAAATTAGGGTTTACTGATGGATATCGAAAATTTCAAAAAAGAGCGAGAACGTCTTCACAAGCAGGCGATGGAATTCGCGGGAAAGGACATGAAGATATTCCATCACCTTGATTTAACCGTCTATCAGACTGGAGCACTCGATGCACGAACCAAGGAGCTGCTGGGACTGGTGGCATCCATGGTTCTCAGATGCGATGACTGCATCACCTATCATCTGGTGCGCTGCGCAGAGGAAGGGGTCTCTTCGGCGGAGTTGGAGGAAGCTATGATGGTGGCTTTGATGGTGGCTGGTTCGATTACTATCCCTCATCTTCGCAGAGCGGTGGACTGTTGGCGCGAAATCATCTCCAAACCTGAGGAGAAAAAAGAAAATGACTGAAGAGCAAAAAAATGAATTATTCTCAAGTCTAATACATAAAGTAAGTCAGGCCACCAGGAGTTCGGACGATCCGGATACGGCTTTACAGACGATTTGCGAAGTCCTGATGCAGGAAGTGCCTTATTACGACTGGGTAGGTTTTTATCTCACCGACCCCAATGCAGATCAGGAACTCGTACTCGGGCCATTTGCAGGAGAACCTACCGAGCACGTAAGGATTGCCTTCGGACAAGGTATATGCGGTCAGGCCGCGTCACGCAAGAAAACATTTATCGTTCCCGACGTTTCAAAAGAAACGAACTACCTTGCCTGTAGCCCTACTGTTCGTTCAGAGATCGTGCTTCCCATGCTGCATCTTGGAGAGGTGATGGGTGAATTGGATATCGATTCTCATACGGTTGACGCCTTTTCAGAAGAGGACCGGGCATTTCTCTTAAAGGTCTGTTACGCTGTATCGAGGTTATTACAAAGGGCACAGCAGGCAAGAAAGACATGATACCTCTTGCTTAACAACCAACGGAAGCAAACCTGGTGATTGCAATTTATTAACCCCTTTAGAAGTGGTGTGTTACGGGTTGGAGGAATAGATGAACCTGCCTTTCAAGGCCGTAAAAATCTCGGAAAACGTCTACTGGGTGGGAGCTGTGGACTGGGGGATCAGGGATTTTCACGGGTACGCCACCAGACGTGGCACTACCTATAATGCCTACTTAGTTACGGCCGAGAAGCCTGCGTTGATCGATACCGTCAAGGCGCCGTTCTTTGCGGAGATGATGTCAAGAATCCGTTCGGTAATCGAGCCTGATAAAATCGAGATTATCGTTTCCAACCACTCGGAAATGGACCACTCCGGTTCATTAATCCAGACTATCGATGCGCTCAAGCCGGAGAAGGTGTTTGCTTCGGTGATGGGCGTCAAGGCGTTAGCCGAACATTTCCATCACTCCAGGGATATCCAGGCGGTCAAGACCGGCGACAAGATAGACCTAGGCAATATGAGTCTGTCCGCTGTGGAAACCCGGATGGTTCACTGGCCCGATTCCATGATGACCTATCTGGACCGAGACAAGCTCTTGTTCTCCCAGGACGGATTCGGTATGCACATGGCGTCCACCGAGCGCTTTGCCGATCAGCTCCCCGAATCGCTCCTTTACGCCGAGGCCGCCAAATACTACTCTAATATCCTTCTTCTTTATACCCAGACGATTGCTCAGGCCTTGGATAGTGTTCAGGGACTGGGTGTACCCATAAACTATGTCTGTCCCGATCACGGGCCGGTATGGCGCAAACCGGAGCAGATATCCTGGATCATCGGCAACTACGTGAAATGGGCCGAGCAGAAGCCTGTCGACAAGGCGGTAATAGTTTACGACACCATGTGGCACACTACCCAGCACATGGCAGACGCCATTGCCGACGGTGTTCGTGAGTCAGGATGCCGGGCCAAGGTTCTGCCCTTATCCGGCGCCCATCGTTCCGACATCGCCACCGAGATACTGGAGGCCGGCGCATTGATCGTCGGCTCACCCACCATCAACAACCAGATGTTTCCTTCCCTGGCCGATGCCCTCACCTACCTCAAGGGACTCAAACCCAGGAATCTTTTGGGCGGGGTGTTCGGCTCCTTTGGCTGGTCAGGCGAGGCGTGCAAACATCTGACCGCCTATCTTACCGATATGGGGATTGAGATAGCGGCGGAACCGCTGCGCGTCAAGTACGTTGCCGATGATAGCATGCTTGCCCAGGCCCACCAGTGGGGAGCGGAGATAGGCATGAAACTCTTAAAAAGACTGTAAGGTTCTTGACAATTAGATGCTGGTGAATATCCTAAAACGTGGATAAGAAAGGCATGGCGAAGGCAAAAAAGCCAAGGAAGATTCTCCTGAAACAAAAGATAATGCGCAACGTAATTATCGCCTTGATTCCGTGCATGGCCGCCTCAGTATACTTCTTCGGCTGGCGCTCGGCCGCGGTGATCGCGGTCTCGGTAACCGCTGCCTTTCTCACCGAGTTTTTGTTCAACCTCAGATCAAAGGAGCCGGTGTCCGAGGCGGTGTTCGTGTCCGGGATCATCTACGCCTTGATACTTCCCCCAACCGTACCCTGGCACGTAGTAGTTATCGGTATCGCGTTCGCAATCCTTTTCGGTAAGATGGTGTTCGGCGGTTTCGGACGCAACATCTTCAATCCGGCCATGGTGGGTCGCGCCTTCGTGTACATATCCTTTCCGGTGGCCATGACCGCTTCCTGGTCGCCTGCCTCGTCCTTTCCCTGGGGCGCGCTGGGTCAGTGGACTACCGCGACGCCTGACTTAATCACCTCGGCCTCTCCCATGGGTCTTTTAAAACAGGGTCTGACAGAGGCGCCCCGACTGCTGGATCTTCTGATCGGAAACATTGCCGGAACCATGGGGGTGACATCAGTCATCGCCATATTGATCGGGGGAATCTACCTCATCGCGACCAGAACCGCTAACTGGAAAATAGTGGTAATGACTATCGGTACCTACGCCCTGGCCAACCTGGCAGCCGACCTGGCAGGGATGCCTAACGCACCGGGCGCACTGGTGGCGGTAATGGGCGGAGGATTCCTGTTCGGGGCGTTTTTCATGGCTACCGATCCGGTGTCGGCGCCAAAAACCCTGGGCGCCCAGCTTGTCTACGGGGCGATAATCGCGTCCTCGACCTTCGTCATCCGAAACTTCTCGGTGTTCAACGGCGGATTGATGTTTTCCATACTGCTGGCCAACATGTTCGCGCCTATCCTGGACCACGTGTTCAAACATACTCAGAAGAAAAAGAAGGAGAGATTGGCAACCGGAGGTGTGAATGGATAATTCTCCGCAGATTATTCAAATGGTTGGGGCAATTAGTTTCACAACTACATGTTATGAATTACACCTACAGATCGTGTTTTTATCTCACTTAAGGGGGACCGATGAGTATCAAGGATAAGGTCTGGTACCCGATCCTTTTTATGTTCGGGGCATCGGTGGTATTCGTGTCGATCCTGGTGGTGTTCGGCGCGTTCACCCAGTCACGGGTGGATGACAACAAGAAGATTGCATTCGAGCGCGCCGCGTTGGAAGCCTCTCCTGCAACGCTTCCGGAACGGATGGGTACTAGCCAGATTCACGAGATGTACGTGAAGGTGGTGGCCGATTCCACCGCTGAGACCGCCGGGGCCCTCAGATATATGATCGGAGATAGTGTGGCGGCCTATCTTTTGCCTGTCGAAGGCCAGGGGTTCTGGGCACCGGTCAAGGGCGTGATCGGGATAGCCGCCGATAAATCGACAATCACCGGAATATCGTTTTACCAGCAGGAGGAGACCCCGGGCCTGGGCGGAGAGATCGTCAAAAAGCCGTTTCGCAGCCAGTTCGAGGATAAGGTTCTGGCCGTAGAAGGACCGGCTATCGAGATGCGGGCGGTCAGCGCGGAACTGGATGCCAGTTCGGTGCACGCGGTGACCGGAGCCACCCAGACCTCCACCCGGGTAGGCAGGTTCATGAATGATCAGTTGATCCAGTGGCAGAAAAGGATGGGGGTGCGGTGATGGCACAGCAGAAGTCCGCCGGGCAGATCGTCAAGGACGGCTTGTGGCTGGACAACCCGGTGTTCACCCAGGTGCTGGGTATATGCTCCGCGCTGGCGGTAACCAACCTGGTGCTCAATACCATGGTGATGAGCGCCGCCCTGGTGTTCACTACCGCATTGTCCGGATTCACCGTGTCGCTTTTGCGAAACATCACCCCCCGCAGGGTAAGGATGATGGTGCAAACACTCATAATCGCCTTCTACGTTATTTTGTTCGACCGGGTACTGGCCGCTTACTGGCCGGACATGAGTCGCTCACTGGGACCGTACGTGGGGCTCATAATCACCAACTGTATCATTATGGGGCGCGCCGAGGCGTTTGCCGGCTCCAACCCGCCTTTCAAATCCATGCTGGACGGGTTCTTCTCCGGCCTGGGCTACTCCTTCGTTCTGCTTGCCGTATCCGTAGTCAGAGAATTACTTGGAATGGGGTCCATCCTGGGTATTCCCGTTCCTTTCTTATCTTCACCGGGATTCGATCGCTGGATAATCATGGTTATGCCTCCGGGCGCGTTTTTCACCCTGGCGGTTATGGTGTGGATGTTTCGTTCTATCAAGAAACGAGGCGAACAAAAGGCGGGAGGCGGGAAATGAGTTTTGGAGCTGAATTGCTGCATCTGGTAACCGTTCTATTCGCCGCCGTATTCACCGAAAACATCCTCCTTGCTCGTTTTCTGGGGATGTGTTCCTTTCTGTCCGTATCTCGGCAGATCAAAACAGCTGTTGGCTTGGGATTAGCGGTTGTTTTCGTGATGACCTTCACCGTGGCTCTCGACTGGGTAGCGTTTCGCTACATTCTTCTGCCTTTCAATCTTTACTATCTTAGATTTCTGGTATTCATCGTCATCATCGCCGCCTTCGTGCAATTCGTAGAGATGGTCGTCGAGCGGTACTCACCGGTTCTTTATCAGAACCTGGGTATATTCCTGCCCTTGATTACAGTCAACTGCGCCATCCTGGGGGCATCGCTGTTCATGGTTATCCGCGATTACAGCTTCGCGGAGGGGATTGCGTTCGGCCTTGGTTCCGGCCTGGGCTGGATGCTGGCTATTGTGGCTATGGCCGGTATCCGGGAGAAGCTGGCAAACGCCAAGATTCCGGAGGGGCTGCAGGGCCCGGGGATAACGTTGATTATTGCCGGGTTCATGGCCCTGGCGTTCATCGGCTTCACCGGGGTGCTGTCCTCGGAACGCAAGCAGACTGAGCCAAAACCGGTCACCCAGGAGATCAGGCAGGTGGATCAAGATACTACCCGTATCGTGGTGGAGGAACCGGTTGAGTGAAGTCGTCTGGTCCGCGTTGGTATCGGTAGGCGTTATCTCCGCAGTGGGCGCTTTCCTTGCTCTCCTACTGGTTATAGCCGAACGGTTCATCGCCAACTACGGCGAGGTCTCCATAGACGTCAATTCCGGCGACAAGGAGTTTACCGTCAAGGGCGGGGGTTCGCTTCTCGAAACGCTGGCTTCGGCAAAGATATTCATTCCCTCTGCTTGCGGGGGACGGGGAACGTGCGCCTACTGCAAGGTTAAGGTTTCCGAGGGCGCAGGTCCGTTCCTGCCCACCGAGGAACCCTACATTGACTCCCAGGCGCGCGAACAAGGAATCAGGCTTGCCTGCCAGGTAAAGGTCAGGCAGGACATAAAGATAGAAATTCCCGCCGAACTCCTGGCTGTCAAGGAGTTCCGCTGCATCTGCGAGCGGATTCGCGATCTGACCTACGATATTAAAGAACTGAGACTCAAGCTTCCCGGACCCATGAAATACGTCCCTGGCCAGTACGTTCAGTTCCGGGCGCCAGCCTACAAGGGAAGCCCGGAGGTGTACCGGGCCTACTCCATCTCATCCGATCCCGCCGATTCCGGCGCCATCGAACTGGTGGTTCGACTGGTACCGGGCGGCATCTGCACCACCTACATATTCGAACACCTTGCCGAAGGAGACGAGGTTTTAATCAACGGTCCCCACGGTGAGTTCAGGTTGACTGACACCCAGGCTCCCATGATTTTCATTGCCGGTGGATCAGGTATCGCCCCCATAAAGTGTATGATGCATCACCTTGTCAACCAAGGAATCAAACGCAAAGGCGTTTTCTTTTTCGGGGTCCGCTCACTCAAGGACTTGTTTATGGCCGAGGAGATGAAATCACTGGAGCGGGCTATACCGGACTTCCGCTTCGTGCCCGCGGTATCCGAACTTGAGCAGGGAGAGTCGTGGGACGGGGCACAAGGCCGGATCACCGATGTTGTCAAGAGATATCTGGATAACGAGAAGGATGCGGCATCATACGAAGCTTATCTTTGCGGGTCGCCGGGGATGATTGATGCATCGATTTCTGTACTGACCGGTGCAGGCATATCAGAGGATAGGATATTTTATGATAAATTTTCGTAATGTAGGGGCGACTCATGGAGTTACCCCTACGGGTTGTACGGTTGAAGGAGGTTTTAGATGAAGAAACCACCCCAGCTTGAATACTTGGAGCAGACCTTGCGCTCATCGAGATTGTCAGCGCGCGGCTTCCTGGGTACCGATCAAAGATCGTTGTGGGAGATTCTAGACGCCGATGCCTCCGAGGTGGAAAAACTGGGCTATACCATGACCGGGATCGCGACCAGGATGCACGAGATCACTGACAGGGCGAATGAAGGTCTGGGTGACTGGGTGGAGATAGGCAAGAATATCAAGGCCTGTACAACCGATGTCCGGGGAGTAATTGCTTGTCCTTGGCCCCATGCCTTCAGGGCAAACAAGACGGTTACCACCGTCCTAAAGATCGATTCAGGCGACGAGATCAAGTGGGCCGACCTGAACATCCATCTTATCGAAGAGCACGGTTTTTTCCAGGGTAAAGGTTCCGTGTTCAGGCTGGAGCCGAGTGAGCTTGTGAAAATTATCTTTTAAGCGTATAATACGGGTATGTAGGGATACGGTATGCCGTGTACCTGCTGAATTGTGATATCTGGAAAAAAGGAGCAGCAAATGAAATACATCTGTAACATATGCGGATACGTTTACGATCCTGCAGTAGGCGATCCGGATTCGGACATCCCGGCGGGAACCGCGTTCGAGGATTTACCCGACGACTGGACATGCCCGGTGTGCGGAGCAGGTAAAGACGATTTTTCGCCCGAGGAGTAACCGCTCGCAAAAAAAACACAAGGGGGGCGGATTGAAGGTCGAATTGGGTCGGTCTTTCCATGTACTTAAAAAGAACACCACAATTATACTTTTGGACAATTTCGCATATTAAGCATTTACCGATATTCGCATCTAAATTCTTCAATATCACAACTTATTGTTAAAAAAGAAATCTGGCACGATAATTGCTTGAGATGGAGAAAAGGAGAGTGAGATGAAGTTGAAGATAAAATCGAAAGACGAAAAAGAACGTCTCAAGAAAGAGATGATTCGCAAGCTTGAAGCGAAGATCAGGCAGACTCCGACTGCGGATGCTGCCATAAGTTATCGCAATTAAACACTTAATGCCTCCTCTTTTCCCTGCGGCAGCCTTATGCGCTGCCGCAGGGAACTTCTTTATACACCTTCTTTACTTCCGTACAAACAGATTCAAAATAACGCACGGGAAAACCTGCCTTCATCAGAAAAGTAAGCGCTTCCGGATATGTTAAAAACATCCTAAAGGGCTACTGAGATCTCAACCCTGCGGTTGGATGCCCGACCTTCCTCGGTTTCGTTATCCTTCAGAGGTTCACTATCGCCTAAGCCTTTGGCGGTTATTCGCGATTGAGATATCCCGGTGACCTCGACAAGGTATTGCTTGATGACATCGGCCCGCGCACTCGAAAGTTCCCGGTTTGTTTTGAAGACTTTTTGAGTCTCTTCCGGGATATCTGAGCTGTCAGTGTGAGCGTTTATCGAAACATTGTTATTGGGATAGTGAGACAGGAAATCACCCACTCGCTTTAGGGTACGGTAACCCTTCGGGAAGGGTATTTCTGCGGAACCTGGTTCAAAACGAAGCGCCTGCTCGGTAAGCCTGATTCGGATAGTTACCGAGTCTTCTTCAACTCTAATTCCATTCACCCTTCCTAAGTCGGCCAATGCCTCGGCACGAAGCCTTTCTATGTCTTTACGTTCTTTTTCCAAGGCTGAGCGTTCCTCGGAGATGTTAGCAAGTTCCTCACGCAGTTGGTCAATCTCTCGCGCCAGGTTCTGCTCCCTGAGCTTCCTTGCTCGCTCCGCCTGGGCTATCTTAATGCTGTCCTTCTCCTGTTTGCGGGCGTCACCGAGCGCAACTGCAAGACTGAGTTGGTGAACCATGTCTAATCCCTCATACGATATATCATCCAAGATCATACCGTAGTGGATTTCAAAATCGGTTTTTTCTACTCGATGTGTACGGATCGTAACACCGAACGTAGGTGAAAACCCTGAGAGAGTGTCCGATCCGTAGCGAAAACCCGCCTTTAACCCAATAATATCTTTAAGAAGAAACAGTTCACATCCGCTGTGAAATTTAATTATGGCGTCCCTGTATGCTACATTACCTGCGATAAGGTAAGAGGATATCAAACCGTTCTTTACAACAGATTTCCACGAAACACCGCCCTGGAGTAATGGGTTCCTTTCCAGCCACATTTCCGATATAGAAAAACCGGCACTTAGTCCTAATGGAATAGAGATAGCTCCGCCGAAGGACAGAATTGGTCCCGGCTCAAAGCGTTGTCGGGCTAAAGGATACCCACCGGATTCAGAAGAGTAGATCTGGCTGACTGATCCCAGCGATGCCCCGAATGAGAAAAATCTACCTATCGGTATTGCCATGAAAAACCTGCCATCGGCTTCAGTCAAACGATCTCCGAAATTCACTCCTGTCATGTTTCTGTAAAAAAGACTGCCGCCGACGGTTCCCAGGCCAGTTACCGGTTGAACGTAAATAAAGGATGAGTTGAATATATAACCGTACGGTAAGGAAAGAGCGACGACTGGTCTTTTCCAGTGTGCGGATAACGCCGGATTTACTAGGGATGAAAAGGCATCATCAACAACTGCGGTTTGATCTCCCCCCAAACCCAATGTTCTTGCCGAAAAAGAGACATCTTCGAATGCACGCAAACCACTCAGAAGGGCGAGAATTACACCGAGCCTTCTTAGCATGTTAAATCTCCTATCATATCCCCTAAGAATATACAACTGAAGTGAAAAGTCAAATCCAAAAGGCTTTTAACTAGTAAAAATACCCTTTCAACAACGTCTTAGTGACTTGACATCCACTTGTTTTTCCCTACAATCATTCTAAATAAACGCATTTGGAGGAGAACCCGTGGGACCGTGTATTAGTACCTTTAATAAGGGGTATGGTTTGGGTAGGCCAAGAAAATTTAGAGTGATGCTAGTTGGTGTATTGCTGTTCGTGGTAACGATCACATTTGTACGTGGCGTAGGGATATATCCTTCAGGACATCTTGCAAGCGTAATAAAGATCAATGAATCATATTTTGACTTCAGTCAATATAATCTTCATGCAGCAGCATTGGTTGAACTAGCCCCCGAAGTCAACGTCGAGTTGGGAGTCGATTATCAACCCGGAGAAACCTTATCCCCGATCGCGTGGGTTGATTATTCTTTCTTGAAATCGGTACGCCTGCAGGTGGGTCGATTTCCAATCCCCTTCGGTGTATTTAATGAACTCAGTAATCCGAACAACAACACTCTTATAACTACACCGGACATATGTTGGGAAGCGATACCTACTCCTTGGGTAGATTGGGGTGCACGGATTCAGTGGACCCAGAAGATAGCCAAGTTGGAAGCCGTGAGCCTGTCGGCATATCTATGCAACGGTCTGGGTTATGGTCAGGATCTCCGCGATAGTCGTCAGATGACTGACAACAATACCTCCAATTCATACGGAGCACGTATCGCGTTTATCTCCCCTCGCTTCGGAGAATTCGGCGCTTCCGGTTACTTCGGTGCAAGGGACGACGAAAGCATTCGTAATCTGGGTTTGGTGGGACTTGATGTTCACTCCAGTGTATCTATTGTAGAACTCCGCGGAGAATACGTTGCCGGACTTCTGGAGTTCAGGGATAATGCAATAGATGCAATATTTTACGGATTTGAAGAGATGGTAGACAATCCAGGAGAGTATACGAGCTGGACAAACGGTTTTTACCTTCAACTTGCACTGCATATCTCTCAGTATGCAATACCTGCATTGCGTTTCGATTACCTTGGTTATGAAGACCTGGATCTAGGGAAAAATATCAATCGCCAACGATTAGGACTAGGGGTTGCCTGTTATCCCATAGAACCGCTGGTTATCAAGTTTGAAACCGGCTTTACGAACGATAATCATGAAAACACATTGCGGCTTGCACCACTTCATCTCCAACTTGGAGTGGGCATTTAAGCGACTCCTGGTTTTACTAGCCGTATTTCTTACTCAACTGGGATACGCCAAGCTAGGAGTTCAGATAGATGAATTTGAACTTCGAGGGTCAGGTGATGTAATCATCTCTCCAGCAGAGATGACTCAACTTTTATGGCGTGATCTGGAAGCAGATGAGCGCTTCCAGGTGTATTACGATCAAGATGAAATCCAGCAAGATTCGGTAGACTTTACTGTAAGTGGAGGCTGTTTGTTTGAAGGAGAAGATTATTTTGAACTCAACTGGGAAGTAACACGTTTGGATAATCCTTACTATCAACAGTTCTCTTTCAAGGGCAACGGTTTGAAAATCGCTCGCCAGGTGCTTTATGAATCTTTAGATTCAATGCTCGCAGTACTCCTCGTAACTACCAATCTGGACTCAGTGGAGGTGTTTATCGATGGATTCTACTATGGACAAAGCCCTCTTACCTTAAAAGATATACCGTTGGGATGGCACCTTTTTGAAACCACTACCCCTGAAGGTAAGCCATATCAGGATTCGTTCTATTTAACTCGAGATTCAACATTTTTCTTTTTCACAATACCGGTAAAACCCCAGGATGAAACGGCATATCTGGAGATTTTATCTCCTCCAAGATGCGAACTCTATGTAAATGGGGTTCATCTTCCTGCAACCTACAATCAGATTTACAAACTCTCACCCGGTGAAGCTCAAGTGCACCTTTTTAGCCCTCAATACGGTACTCGAAACCTGAAAGTTTCGCTCGTTGCTGGAGATACGATCCAGATAGGTTTCTTCTCCCCTGAGCCGTAGTCTTTATGAAAAAAAATTCCGTCGCAGTTCAACTAATCGTGCTTTTGGTTTGTTTCAGTTCTACTCATGCAGATGATCTGGATGATGCCTATGAATTTATGATGGTTGGTCAATACAACAAGGCGATAGCGCCTTTTGAACGGGCGCTTGCTACAGCTTCCAATAAAGCCGATATATATTACAATCTCGGTGTATGCTATGAAAAAACCGGAAATATTGAGAAGGCACTTTCCAACTACCGCAAAGCAGGCAGCATAAGGGATGCTCCATCCAAGGTTCAGCAGTTGGAAAAAGAGATTAAGGATCGTAATATAGCGAGACTCAGACGAGAAGCACAGTCTGCCTACGATGCCATGAATTACGGCGTGGCACAAAGTAAAGCCGAAGAAATTCTAAGGCTCGATCCGGCCAACTCATGGGCAAGAAATTTGACTAATGAAATAAGAGAAAAGCTATCCCTGCCTGCGGACACTCTCGATACCGCGGAGGTTACAACCCCCGATACATCGCTCGGCAGCCAAACAGACACCGCTACCCAAGCTGATACGACACGGCTTGTGGAGGGTGAGGTTCCTGTACGTACACCTATGCCTGTCTGGCTGGTTGTTTTGATAATGGCAGCCGTATTGATTGTGGGTTTTGGAGTCGGGATCCTGATCGGAAAGCTATCTAAAAAAGAAACGGTTGAACGCGCTCTGCGCACTCTCCTGCGACTGTTGCCGGCCGGGATGGTTTCGGTTCGTAAAGGTGAAAAGCTGTCCCTTTTATTCTTTGAAAAGGGCAAGGTTATCAAGGCGGTAGTGGAAGAGGCAGACGGCGTAAAGATAGGTGGACGGGGTGTTGCTGAGGAGTTACTGGGTACCACTTGCGAGTATGAGGATAAACCGGAGGGCCCCTGGAGTAAATTCGCCGAACTGATGATTGAGGTCTACCGCCATGCACAGGTCGAGGCCGGAAAGGCCAAGTTCTCCTTTACCACAAAAGTCACGCAGAAACGGAAAAAGAAATGATCTACCACAACATCCTACTCATACACGAGAGCAGTAAATCCATGGAAAAACTCAGCCGCACCCTTGAACATGTTGGACACCACGTGGAGGTTGTACATTCTGCCGAAGATGCACTAAAGGTAATTGAAGACACTCACCCGGAAATGATCATAGCCAGCGATGATATTAGACAACCTGATGTATTCGATCTTTGCAGTACGATAAAAAGCAAAAATGGTAAAAGCCCGCAAGGATCAAGATTTTTGATCCTTGTCCGCAGGGAAACCTTGAAGTCCAGGCAGCAAGCGGAAAAAAGCGGGGCGGACGCATATATCAGCGAAGAGTCTACATTACCCGCTCTGGTGGAACGCATTAACAACCTGCTCAAGAACGGGGAGTCACCCGAGGCAAGTGACCTTTCAGGTTCTATCGCCCATTCCGGTCTAATAGATATCCTTCAACTCATTGAATTCAGCGCAAAAAACGGCGTGCTCTCCGTAACCAGCGGAATGAGGCATGGTGAGATGACTTTTTCAGAGGGGCAGTTGGTTTCGGCCAAGAGTAACGAAAAACAAAAAGAAGCTGCTGTCTACGAGATGCTCTCCTGGGACGAAGGGGAGTTTGAATTTCACGCCCAGACCATCACCGATGCAAAGACCCGGCTTGCACCTATCTCTTCGCTCGTTCTGGAATGGGCAAGGGTAAAAGATGAGGAAGGGCGCCTTCCGGATGCACCCCCCAAGATAGAGGAACCCCAGAAACCCGATGAAGTGGCTCAACCACTTGAAGATGAAACCGAGGAAGAGGAAGAGACCCACCCCCAGAACTGGGCTTCAAGACTCAACGCCTGGCTGGGCTACCTGCGGGAGAAATAAGCTTATCCATCTTCATATCTAAATAAAACCATTCTGGAATATTCAATAGTTATCGTAAGGATACGTACAGGTACTTAAATATCCCATAGTACATTTCTGTTACTGAGAAATATCAAGTTGTCATAGGGAAACCTGAGATTGTCACAGTACTATGCAGTTCGCAACGCTTTTTATAAGGTTGACTCGACCGATTATCTTACGAGCGCTACCTTCCGCACTGAGCAAGCGTAATTCTCGGAGCGGATGAAATACACACCGGCGCTCTGGTCTTCGCCCCAGAAAAGAACCCCGCTGGGAGTCGGGGATCGAAGCTCGTCGACCTTGCGGCCTGAGGCGTCGAAGACCGACGCGCTGAAACCCTGCGGGGAGTTCGAGTAGCTCATTGCTATCCTTTTGCCTACGGTCCGGTCGACCTGCCAGTCACCTTGCTCCTTAACAACCGGCTTTTCGTCTGTTCCAACGCCCATGTCCCAGTCCGATACCACCACCCAGACTTCGAATATCGTGTCCGTGTTGAACCTCGGGTAGGCCCAGACAATGCGGTCGTTGCTCGCGGCTACAGCGGGTGGGGTATTAAAGTGCGGAACGCGGCCATATGGAGAACCCTCATCCGACCAGGTAGTGAACAGGGTATCCGCGCCCAAGGGAGCGGAGTACTCGAAAACACTCGTCGTGCGAAGCGGCTCGTCGCCTGAAACCCTGCCGAGAAAACCCCCGGCGTGATCCCACGTTACCGCGTAGAATGGGTTGGTCGTGTCAGGTGTGTAACTATAGAGGCGGAAGTGGGTAAATGCGAAACGTCCGTCAGGAAGAACCGCCGCATAAAACTTTCCGGTCGGGTCTTGAGAATTGGACCACAGGGAATCCGCCTCGAGGGTGCGCACAGGATGCCCTGTAGCACCCTTCCGGGTGAACACGCGACCGGCAAGGGGAACGGGAAGATATGGCGGCAAGAAGTTATCGGTCCAGAACGCCGCGAAGCGGTCGTTGTCAATCCAGCAAGGTTCGGGTCTGCAAGCCCCAACCAGGTCGGCACCTTCGTCGAGGCGGCGCCCCTTAGGCTCCCACGAAAGCACCGGCTCGTCGTCTGCGTCGAATACTTGGAACATCGGATACATATGGGCGGATTCGTAAGCGTCCTGCCACGTAACAAGGACGTCCCCTTCGTCGTTGACGGCGATACCGGGGAACCTGGGTCTAGGCGGATCAGATGGAAAACTCCCGTAGGGGTCGAGAGCCAGAAACGCCTTATCCTGGGGCGCGCCCTCGATATCGAAACGCCTGACCCAGACCCCGCTCTCGCTATCGAGCGTGGTCACGAATGCCAGCGCGAATTCGTCGTTGTTACCGAGACTCGCGGAAGCGGGGTATCCGATATTGACGTCGGTGTAAAGCGCCAGGGTATCTCCCGCAGGGGTTCCATCCGGCAAAAAGCTCTCCATGTAAATGTCGGCTGGGGAGTCTCCGGCAAGAACCGTCGGTCTCTCCAGCCAGACTAGCGCTGCGTTGCCCGCGCTGTCCATACTCAAAGAAGGAAAGTAAACCCAGGAGGTGTCTGAAGGCTTGGCAACCTTGCAGGGGTCGGTCAAAGGATTGCCGTCCTTATCGAAGAACCTTATGTAGAGGTCAATTTTTGGGTGGGATTCCGGTATCCGGAGGCTGTCCAGCCATGCAATCGCAAAACGCCCGTCGGCTGCCGTAGCCGCCTGGATACCAACCTGGTGATGCCCGGGCTCTGTCTCGGCGACCCGGAAGGGTCCAGTTATAATGCCCCCGCACAGGACAAGGGCAAAAAGACCTGCATTCAACATATGAACCTCCTTTGATCTCGTATTCAGGTCATGTCATTGTCAAGGGGCAACCCTATATAGGGCTGCCCCTTGCTTTTCAAAGTTCCCGGTAGTACGTCCGCTGGCCTGAGTTGGTGCCTCCGCCGGAGAGACCAGAAGGGGAGCTTCCGATAACGTCCCAGCCCGCAGTATATACAGGGGGACTAGAGTTGTAATCGAAATACTCGGAGCCGCCGTTCGTGTCCCAGGTGCCTATAACCGTAGTGAAGGTTGTTTCTACTGTGTTCTTCATGCGAAGCCCCTGGCCGATCCATCCGCCGGTGCCTTCTTTAGTGCCGCTCGTGCCGGTTCCCTTATAGCCTCGGAAGACCGTTATGCTGAGTCGGATACTGTCGTTATCCGCGCTTATGAACAGGAAAAGCGCCGGCTGTGTGATGTAGTAAAATGTATCGATGCTCACAGAGTAGGTAGTATCGTAGACCGTCGCTGTCGCCTCACCGACGAGTGTGTAAGCTACGCTGTTGTAGTAAAGCGTTCCAGTATCGAACCAACCGTCCCAGCGCTCTTCATATTCAGTAGCGTAGCCGGTTGTCACGCCAGCCAGGATCAGCACTACTCCAAGGATTGGCAGCAGGTTTTTTTAGGCATTGCGCCTCCTTACCCACAAGGGCATTTTTGGTTTTGGTATATGCCATTAACCCGCTCCTCGACTAATAAATTATAGAAAAAAATGCTTCTGTCAAGATTACCCTTTTAAGATAAGTATATTTACTCCATTGTCTTGCTTACCCGAGTTCGGTCGCTCTCCTTCGGTTCCTGCGATCTTTTTTTGCATAGCAAAAAAAGAAGCATGTTACATGCATGCCCCGAAGGTAAAGGCGTATATACCGAGTCCATCCGAGGTCGAGTAGAGATGAAGGTCATAGGCGCCGTATTCGGCATTCCGGATGATTCGGTACATCCGAGGCTCTCCTATCTCTAGATAGCTAGCGCCCTGGGAGTCGAACTTTAGGTCCGAGCCTCCGTCCTCCGGCTTTACCCATTTCCCATCCTGCTTCACCCATACACGGAAACCCTCACCCTTCTCAGGCTTGATTACTGCATTTACCTCCAGTGCATGGTAGCGAATCCCTATGTAGTCGGTGGGATCGGGCGTAATCCGGGCATGAATCATCGCCTCGGCTTCGTTTCTCCATGCCCCATAGGCGTAGATCAAACCATCCACCAGCTTCTCAGGCCGGGCGTAATCTACGACCTGGCCAGGCTTGTACCCCTCGGGATTGCCGATCCGACCTCGTTCATAGCCCACATAGAGTTCGGGCGTCATGGGATAGCAAACCTTGCCCTTTGCGCCTCGACCTGAGGTATCCGGAATAACGGCGGGAAATTCGATCGACGGATCGATCTCAGCGAGAAGCTCCTGTATCTTGCGCTCGGTTTCCTCGTATCCGCCTTCACCTGCGTGGTCGTATCGGATGTAGCCTTTGGCGTCCACGAGGTACTTGCGCGGCCAGTACATGTTTGCATACGACGTCCATATCTCGAACCGGTTATCCATCACCACAGGATAGCGAATGCCGAAATCCTGAACCGCCTTTTCCACGTTTGCACGGGTCTTGGCGAACTCGAACTCCGGAGCATGCACTCCGATTATTACCAAACCCTTATCCGAGTACTTCTCGTGCCATTCCTTGATATACGGCAAGGTGCGTATGCAGTTCACGCAGGTGTAATCCCAGATGTCTACGAGCACCGCCTTGCCTTTCAATTCCTTCATACTCAAAGGAGGAGAGTTGATCCAGTACTCGTCTTCCTGTACCCTTATCTCCGGCGCTCTGATTTTGTCCATGTCATCACCTTTCGAGCAAGATGCCAAAAGCAAGGGCATAATTGCTCCAAGTAGGTTCTTTTTCATTGTCTCGCCTCGTACCGGTTGTGAAATACAATCTCGTCCAATCTCAGTCTTTCCGGCCTCCTAAGCTCCCTTTCGGCCTGTTCGGCTGACAAAAGGTCTGAAATCTCATCCGCTTTCTTCCCTACGATCACGAGGGTGATCACCGCCACGTCCTCAGGAATACCGAGTATATCCCTGGTCTTTGAAGGACTGTATCCGGCAATGGGATGAGCAACCAGCCCGAGTTCGGTGGCGCGCAAGATAAGATGTGCGGTAGCTAAACCTGTGTCGAACGCGTAATAGAAATCCCGTTCTCTTATCACGCAGTCGTCTTCCTTCCCGGCGATTACCGCAATTATCATCGAGGCTTTGGTGGCCCACTTGTTGCCGTCAGATAGAGCGCCGTGCATTTTTTTAAGTTGCTCTGTGTCATATATAAATACGTATCTCCACGGCTGGTTGTTGAAGCACGACGGTGCAAGCTGTGCGGCTTTTCCTAACTCGTCGATTATCTCGGATGTAATCTCAACATCTTCAAGAGACCTGAATGCTCTTCTGGAATCGATTGCTTCTTTTACGTTCACAGTATCCTCCTCGGTTTCAATTTCATACAATTATTATAGGAATTATTGATAAGGCGTCAAGCCGAAGAGGTAAGGTATGCGAACCAATACGAATGGCTGAAAGAAGACATCTGCAATGCAGAGTTTACCCTTACTAAAACACAAACGAGGTTGACAGAGTGAATGATAGTTCGTATTCTGAGTCAATCAAATACATCTCCAACAAGGAGGGTAGATGTTCGAGATCATTCTATTTTTGATGGTTCAGAGCGATTTGGCCGGGGGGAGTTTTGAGATAACCGCTGCAAGGGACATCGAACAGATCCCGAAGGCTCACCTCGCTTACCAGGTTCCTGAATTCCTCCTGGGTTACGATCTTGTGTTCGCCCAGGAAGGTGTAGTAGATGCCGCATCCCGTGAGGTATATTCTTATATCAACACCTCACCCTGGCTGTTGTTTGACAAGGGTAAAGGAGGCGCTACCCTGGAAGACCTTGTCCGCTTCTACCAGGGAATCCAGTCGTTATTCAGCCGGGATTACGGTGAAGCAGCCGTTGCTTTACAAGGTATTGCAGACAAATATCCTCATGAGTCATTAGGAGAATTCGCTTCCTATTTCCTGGGTTCGTCCCTTTACCGCGAGGAAAGGTTCCGGGACGCCCTGCGCATCTTCGCGAGGATAGGAGGCAAAGATCGGGCTTATTTATCGAGCCGCTCTCAATTCATGATTGCTCAAGCCTACAAGGGACTCTCGCTCGGGGATAGCGCCGTATCAGCCTTCCAGAAGGCAAGATCGGCCTCTCGAAACACCATGATTGACCTTTACTCGACCTACACCCTTTACGAGATGTACAATGCACGAGGCAATTTGAGCGCTGCGGAGGAGGAAGCATCACGTCTTGAGAAGATTGAACTCGAAGACATCGTCCTTACCGAAGCCCTCACGGAATACGTACGCGGCAACATGAAGTTCCGCCAGGAAGACTATCAGACGGCGCTTGAGCATTACGCGAAAGTTCAAGCCAATCCGCCTCGCTTCGATGAGGAAACATCGATTGAAGAACTCACGATCTACGAAGCCTCGCTGGCGATGTCCATCCTAGCCTTGAACCGATCAGGTAATTTCACGGACGCTATGAACAAACCCCAGTCATACCTGGACTATTTCACTCGACTTGCGAATGATAAACTCCGGGGCGAAGACGAGGCTATTGCCGCAAGGTTCGGCAGGGGGCTGCGAGTATACCTCTTGTACAACTGGGCGGACGCACTCTATTATTCCTCGTACGACGCGGAAGGAAGGATTGAAAATGTCTCGAGACGTGAACAGGCGCACCGGACCTACGAGAAGATTCTTGACGATTATTCTGACGCCGAAGTAGCCGATATGGCCAGGGTAGCCCTGGCCTGGTATGACCTTGAAGCCTCACGTCTCACCCAGGCTCAAGAAGAATTTGAAGAGATACTCGAAGCCTCAGTCGATCCGGACGTGAAGGTCCTTGCCTCATACGGCAAGGCATTGGCTCTTTATCACGAAGGGTCGTACAGTTCGGCGTACGAGTGGTTCACCGATAAGGCAGGCTACGCGAGCAAGCTCTCGGTCGCCGTTGCCAGAGAAGAAGCACATGGTTCGGTTCGATACAACCAGATTGCAGACAGCCTGATCGATGATGCGCTTGTGTGGCGAGCGCAATCTGCCGAGATGCTCGGACGAGAGAGCAGCGCATTGATTGCCTATCAGCAGATCGCAGATGACTATCCGGACCGTTCAACAGCCGCTCTGGCCTGGCAAAACATGGTTCGTCTTTATCTCGACAAGGACGACGAGGAGAATGCAATCCTGGCCTCGAACAAGTTAAAATTCAGAAAAACCAGGAACCCGGGAATCTACGCCGAGCCGTACATTTTTTCCCTGGCATTGCTCTACGACTACTACATGAACGTGAAAGATGACGAAAACCAGGCTGAAGAATATGCTAAGATATTGCTGCGGGAAACCGGTAACACCGAGATCGTGGAGCGTCTGTATTACACCCAGGCCATGCGTTATACCGACGTGTCCGATATGGATCGTCTGATCGAAAAGATCACGAGGCTCAAGGAACAAAACTACCAGAGCAAGTATCTCGTTGCACCGCTTTACAATCTCAGTTTGATGTACGTGCAGGATAAGCGGTTCGCCGAAGCAAAAGAAGCACTCCTTGATCTTGCCTACTGGCACGACACCTCGGCTCTAGGCGGCCTGATGCCGGACATCGAGTTCCGTTTGGCGTACGTGGATTTTCAGATGAGGAATTACTCGGATGCTGCAAGGCAGTTCGAGATATGGACGAACACCTATACCGCGCCAGACAAGGCGCGAGCGGACCTTGCCCCCGCCGTATACTGGTATCTAGGCTTCTCCTACTACAACCTTGCAGAAGACCCTGACCTTATGTCCCAGACCAGGGCAGGTTATTACCGGAAAGCCAAGAGATACTTCGAGTACCTCAAGTCAAGCTACGGAAATAGCGATTTTTACGACGAGGATGTTTCGGTACGGATCGAGCGGTTGGTACCTTACTGCGAGAAAAAGATTACGGAACTCCTGAAACCCTAAGTCGCGGTCCGGGATCGACGCAAGGCGTAAAGCAAAGGCGACCTGAAAACCATTCAATCCGCAGATGAGATAGATTAAAACCCCTCTGGTCACCTTCCTTCGAAGAGACTGATTCGAAGTCATTTTAGCAGTTCACCAATTACGGCAGGATGGATTTAAGATACTTATTAGATTAGGTTAATAAGATTCTTGGTTTTTCTCTGTGTTATTTGTGCGCTCAGTGGTTCAACTTGCCTAATGAATTTGTACTTTTGGTTTAGATCCGAGGGTATCAATAAAAGCTCAACCACTTGACAATAATCCGATCCTGAGCATTATAAACTGTCAACTTAAACCAAGGAGGCGAAATGGAACATAAGATAGACTACGGGCCAGCATTCTCCCTTCTCTCATTACGAATCGGCGAAGGTGAAAAGGTAACGGCTGAAGCCGGAGCCATGGTTTCCATGGACTCGACCATCAACATCGAAACCAAGATGAAGGGTGGTTTTGGCAAAGCACTGGCACGTTCGTTCCTGGGCGGCGAAAGCTTCTTTATGAATGACTTTACAGGTTCCGGAGAGGTTACCTTTGCCTCATCCGTACCAGGAGACATTACTCACATTCGAATGAGCGGTAATACCGTGATTGCTCAGTCAACCTCTTTTATCTGCTCTTCAGGCGATATTGTAGTGGATACCAAATTTGGAGGAGCAAAGAGCTTCTTTTCCGGAGAAGGACTCTTTCTATTAAAGGTATCCGGTACAGGTGATCTGTTTCTCTCATCCTACGGAGCAATAACCATGCGTGAACTTGCATCCGGTCAGCAACTGAAGGTGGACACAGGTCACATGGTAGCCTTTGAGGAAGGTGTTCAGTACGAAGTAAAGAAGGTAGGCGGGCTTAAGAGTACCTTGCTTTCAGGCGAGGGTCTTGTAGCTAACTTCACCGGACCTGGCAAGGTCTGGATACAGACCCGTTCCTTGAGCGCCTTTATAGGTCTCTTGAGTTCAAAGTTGCCCAGTAAGTAAATAATCAGATTACTGGGAACTAAAGGACTTGACAAACGCCGAGTTTGCACTAAATTTAAGGTGAAGGCAAGTGATTGCCGAAAATTCAACCGTCCCCGGTTTCACCTCGGTGATTCGGGGGGCGGGGGCGCTCGGAAGCTAAGAATAGATCATACCGGTTTCGCCTTGCCAAGGAGCTAGTCTCATGTGCCTGTGGGAGACCGGAATAGTAATGTTTTTGAGTAAAAACTAATCGTCAACTCTTGGAGCTTTTGAGAGCGCTGTGAGGGGCCTTTACGGCCCCTCATTCTTTTTTGGTATGATAATGATAATATGATGTATCCTTGCCCTGTGTATTCCGTTTATTTGATCGAAGCACGACGCTTACGGAGTCCCAAGGATCACGGTGTCGGAGTGATGCAGGACTAACTCAACTGATCCGAAGGCGAATTTCAATCTAGGAATCTACTAATCATGCAATCTTTCAACCCTTAAATTAAAAAACCACCGGTGGTCTCGGTTGAGATCTACCCAAGGACTAATTGCTGAATCTCAAAAGGCGCTTATTTTGTGGTAGAACGTGGTCGGGCCTTGCCCCGCTTCCCCGAGCCGGACGATGATTTAACGGGGATAGCCTCGGCAGGAAGTTGAGCCAGGAAATCCCACACCCTCTGCTTGAGTACGGTGTGTTGTTTGAGGCCGGTATTATATCCCCCCACCGCCTCAAGGCGGGCCCCAAAATGGTCGAGAACCTTCTTCATCCACCTGGTCGGACGTTTATGGATGTCGGTAGAGGTGAATGAAAAAAAAGCAGCGATCTTTTTCTCGGCAAGCCTGGTTTCCGCTAGAAAGGTCTTGAGAGGTGTCGCAGGTCGGCCAGACCATATAGGGACAACGATAACCATCAAATCCCAATCTTCGGGCTGCAAAGGGATGGTCTTTATCTTGGGACGACGACCGAAGAGTGCAGAAAAGGTCGATGTCACCACCCCCTTACGTTTCTTTACCTCAATACGATGTACCGGGGCATCCAGTTGCTTCGCAATCAATCGGGCCGCAACCCGGGAATTCCCGTATTGGGAGTAATAAACAACAACCGTCTTCATATAGCCTCTGCAAAGATTGTATTCAGTTATCGCAAGAAATCAAGTACTTGAGGATGTTCTGCCGGTGTGTCGTTTGTTAGATGATCTCTAATACGAGTTTCGTACTAATGATGCTCGAGATTTTAGGGGATTGAGCCACTGATCTAGGTTTTTGACTTACATGGTTCCCACGAGGCTTGGGGAAGTTCTGATAACAGTTCAGGTGACCTTGCGTTTACAACCAAAAAGAGGACGGCCCAGGAACTCAGGCCGTCCTCTAAGTCAATGTCTTTCGTTACCTAGGGTACCTTGTATCCTTTCATCGTGCCTACGACACCTGGAGAAGGCCAATCGGTGTACCATTCGCCATTGCAGTCTCCAGCAAAGACGTAGAAGGTCATCTTGAAGTCGCCGCCGTATACAGGCTTGGCTGAGACGCCGGCAGGATCGTACCAGTACCAGGAGCCTTTGCATATCGCGACCGTAATGCTAACCCAGTCTATCTCGCCTTTAAAGATTCCTTTGTTTCCGAGTTGGTCCCACCAATCCCCTTTAAAGACGTCCTGGGAGTTGGGGATTTCACCTGTCCATTTTTGCCAGGGGTAGATTATTGTCCCGGGGTGAGGGTAGCAGCTGCCTAAGCCTTTACCCTCCCAGGTTCCGGCGATTTGAGCTGAGACCGGAGTCGCAGCGATGAGGAGTAGCAGCGCGACTACTGCAAGGATTGTTTTACGCATTATGCCTCCTTAGCGTTTGTTGTTTATTGCAAGTGATGAAGCCACCTACAACTTTATTGAGTTATTAGTCTACTTTTTTACCTTTCATTGTACCCACAATACTTGAGGAAGGCCAGATAGAAGTCCAGGTGCCGGTACACTCGCCTTCAAGGAAGTAGAAAACCATATGGAATTCGCCTCCTTTTGCTATACCTGCCATGGTCTCCCAGGTCCAGTATCCTTTGAAATGCCTTTCTTCCGGGATAGGTGAGGGAACCATCTTGCCCTTGAACTTACCGAGATTGCCATCGGCATCTTTCCATTTACCCTCAAATACGGGTATGTCTCCGGTTTCCGGTACGTATACTTTGCCTTCCCAAGTCTGCCAAGGATAGATGGTGGTTCCTGGCGGATGGCAATTACCGTAGCCTATCCCTGCCCACGTTCCAAAAAGCTGGGCAGAAACCGGAGTCGCTGCTATGAGTATTGTCAGCGCGACTACTGCAAGGATTGTTTTACGCATGATGCCTCCTTGTTGGTTTATAACCTCTCAAGCCTGTCCTGAGAGATTCAATCCGTCACTTTTTTCGTATTCATTAATCTGGTTAAACCTGGATCATTTCTTCTTTCCATACATCCAGCCATTTTCATAGTTTATTTCAGAAACCCATTCGCCTTTACAATCATATTTGAACTTGTGGAAGTTCATTACGAAATAGCCCATGTATTTGTCTATTCCACTCTCCTCATCTTGCACGTACCATCTCCCATTGAATTCGCAAACCCAGTTACCCTCGAAGATCTTTTCGGCTGTGAAGTATCCTTTGTTACCTTTATCATCGTACCATTCGCCAACGAAATCCGTGGTATTGGAGATGGTTCCTTTCCAGTACTGCCATGGGTACATTGCGTCACCCGTAATGGGGTTTTCACATTTTCCATACCCCTTTCCTTCCCAGTCGCCGTCAATTATGGCCAAAGCAGGGGTTCCGGCCAGTATCAGTACAGCTGCAACTGCGATCGTCAGGTTTTTCGCATTCACGTTCACTCCTTTAGGTTAAAGTTTAGTTTACTTTTTGTCCTTCCATGGTTCCGATAGCACCTGAGGAAACCCAGATAGAGGTCCAGTTTCCTTCGCAAACGGCTTCTTCGGGATGGAAAACCATCCTGAACTTGCCGCCGAATACAGGTTCGGCAGTATTGACCGTCGGATCAAACCATGTCCATCTGCCGGTGCAGATCCTTTCATCCGGAGAAGAACTTACCAGAAGGAACCTTCCCTGAAAGGTTCCGTGGTTCCCGAGCTCGTCCTTCCATTCTCCTTCGAGTATGGTTATGTTTTCATCTTCGGATACGTATACCTTGCCTTCCCATACACTCCAGGGGAATATTATCATCCCGGGATGAGGGTGGCAGTTACCTGTTCCTGTTCCTTTCCATTTGCCCTCGATCTCGGTAAAGACAGGAGTCGCTCCCAGCAACAGGATCATCGTCAAAGCGACGAGTATGATTTTTTGTGTTCTTCGCATTACGCCTCCTTGTTGGCTTGAGGTCTTTTTTTACTTTAAGCTCAGTCTATTTTTCGACCTTCCATCGTTCCGTGGAATTGGTCACTGTCGTAAAGCCACCATTTACCTCTGCATGTCTCGCTCTCGTAGTAGAAGTTCATCTGGAACACGCCCATGACGAGTACGATAGGGGGATCGACACTGTCGTCTATAGCTGTCCATTCTCCTCTGCATACGGCGTATTCGGGTGTACTCAGAATCAAACGGCCCCTGAAGGTGCCGCGGAATCCTATGTAATCGCGCCATTCTCCTTTGAACGCGTTTTCTTCATCTGATATTTCACCTGTCCATCTGTGCCATGGGCACATGGATTCGGGTGGGGTTGGAAAAGGATTGGGGCAGTTTCCTGTTCCGGCGCCTTCCCAGGTGCCTGCGAGTTGAGCCAGTGCAGGGGAAGCACCAAGAAGTATGAGAAGAGTCAGGAACCCCAGGATGAGTTTTTTGATGTTACGCATATTGCCTCCTTTGTGAAACTTGAGGGTTTATTCGGGGGCAGCAAGCCCTTGGTTTGTCATCTTTTAGTCGGTCCAGATTATCCTGCCTTTCATGGTTCCGCCTTCGTTCGTGTACTCCGATTGCCACTTGCCGAAGCAGTAAGGTGTTTCCACTGGGAAATGAACGAACTTCATGCTGAACTCACCCATCTCATACTCTTTTATTTCATCGGGTGTGACATAGAACCAAGTCCAGTAGCCTTCGGCATAGGCTTCGGTCTGACTGATCCACAAGATCTCGCCCTTGAAGTTGCCGTAGTTACCGGTTTCATCTTCCCATTTACCCCAGAAGGCGTCATCCTTGACTACGCCTTTCCAGTTCTGCCAGGCATAGATGGGAAAATCAGATGTCGAGATTGGAGGCGGAGAGCAACAACCTCTGCCGACTCCTTTCCAGTTCCCGTTTATTTGTGCAGACGCCGGTACAGCTCCGATCAGTAATATCGCCGTTAAGGCGATCAAGAGGGATTTACGCATTGTAGCTCCTTTCTTGTTTTTTGATGGGCGAATTAAATACCCCATCGGTATGTTTGTTAATTTTCTACCCTTCTACCCATCATGATACCCCGGGTACTCGAAGATGGGTAGATCGAAATCCAGGTACCCTTTCAGGAGGTAGAAAACCATGTGAAAATCACGAGCCTAGATTCCTATGAGTCAGGTAAATGCAGATGTTCACTCAGCAGTATGGTTAGAGCAAGTAAACTCGAGTGAATCTTTTTGATGTTGCGAATATGTTCTCCTTTTAGGCTCTTTCATCCGGGGAGTGGAAATCCACCCCCCGGAGAATTTTGGAATTTATTTTACCTTTTTTCCTTTCATGGTACCGTCTTCACCGCTGTACTTCTGTACCCATTCACCGTAGCAGGTTAACTTCACTTTATGGAACTTCATCCAGAAGGTACCCATCTCATATTCCTTGGGGGGATCGCAGGCATCGTAGATCCAGGTCCATACTCCTTTGAATACAACCTCGGTAGGTGAAGCAATAAACGCTTCTCCTTTGAATCTGCCGTGTCTTCCGTTCATATCGTACCATTCTCCGAAAAAGGCATTCTCATCTTCCGAGATTTCCCCTTTCCAGTTTTGCCACGCATAGATCGGAAAGTCTGATGTCCAGAAGGGAGGGGGAGAACAGACTCCTTCCCCTTCTCCTGCCCAAGCCCCGGCGAGCTGGGCCGATAGAGGAGTCGCAGCGATCAGAAGCACTACTGCGGCTGTTGCAAGGATTATCTTACGCATTATGCCTCCTTTGAGTTATGAATTTGGTGGAGGCGGGTTTTCCGCTTCCACGTTAATTAAAGTTGTCAGTCTACTTTTTTACCTTTCATGGCGCCTCGAGCACTGGTGGAAAGCCAATGAGTCTTCCATATGCCTTTACAGTAGGGCGGATCGGTTTCCGCAAGGTAGAAGGTCATCTCGAAGTCTCCACCGTATACGGGTTCGACGGTATTGACCGTAGGATCATACCATGTCCATTTGCCTCGACAGAATCTTTCGTTTGGAGTACCGATTGGCAGCACCTTGCCTTTGAAAGTGCCGTGATTGCCTAGTTCGTCGTACCATTCGCCTTCAAATATGGTTATGTCTTCGTCTTCTGATACGTATACTTCACCTTTCCATACGCTCCAGGGATATATAACCATTCCTGAATGAGGATAGCAGTTGCCTGTGCCTGTACCTTCCCAGGTACCAAGGAGTTGAGCAAAGGCAGGTGTTGCACCGAGCAATAGTGCAGCTGCCAAAACGCCCAGGACGAGTTTTCTATTGATACGCATTATGCCTCCTTTGAGGTTTAAGGTTTGTTGGAGGCGGCTTTGCCGCCTCCACGTTTGTTGAGTTGTCAATCTACCTTTTTGCCCCACATCTTGCCAGGCAATCCCGGCGAGGGCCAGATGGAAGTCCAGGCGCCTTTGCATTCGCCTTCCAAGAAGTAAAACGTCATTGTGAATTCGCCGCCTTTCGAGATACCTGCCGGAGTTTCCAGTGTCCAGTAGCCCTGGTAAATTACAGTTTCAGGAGTAGAAAAAGGCGCTAGTCTGCCGAAGAAAGAACCGTGATTCCCGTCTTCGTCACGCCATCTGCCTGTGAATGTTTGTTCAGTGTTAGGGATTTCACCTTTCCAGGTCTGCCAGGGGTGGATAACGATTCCCGATGGTGGGTAGCAGGAACCTGATCCTTCTCCTGCCCAAGTTCCAGCAACCTGGGCTGTAGCCGGCAATGCTCCGGCCAGCAAGATTACCGTCAAGGCAATCAATAGTGATTTACGCATTGTTGCTCCTTATGTTTTAGGGTTATGTTTACTGAAGGCAAAATGACCTTCAGTCTACCTTTTCGCCTTTCATGGTGCCCACCTTGTAGGGGGTAGGCCAGATGGTGGTCCAGGTTCCTTCGCAGTAAGGATGGCTGGACATAAAGTAGAAGGTCATCTCGAATTCGCCGCCGTAGCGGGGTCGAGAGGATGGACTAGCTGGGTCGTACCAGTACCATGCGCCTTTGTATACCGCTATTTCAGGGATGGAAGGTACAGGTTCGCCCTTGAAGATGCCGTGATTCCCGTCTGCGTCATACCAATCGCCTTTGAATAGATCCATCGTGTTTGGTATCTCGCCTTTCCAGGTCTGCCAGGGATGGATGATGACGTTGTTTCTAGGATAACAGTAACCGGTACCTTCGCTGGTCCACGTTCCCGCAAGCTGGGCCGAAACCGGAGTCGCCGAGATCAGAAGAACCAGTGCGGCTATTGCCAGGATTATTTTACGCATAATGTCTCCTATGCGTTTGTGGTTTAGCGTAGGAGGTGAAGCCGCCTACGCAAGAATCAAGTTACTAGTCGACCTTTCTGCCCCTCATGGTTCCTCTTTCGCTCGAGGATATCCAGATGGTAGTCCAAGTACCTCTACAGGCGCCTTCCTCCAAATAAAAGGTCATCTCGAAGTCGCCGCCGTAGACTGGTTTGTCGGATGTACCCGTAGGGTCATACCAAGTCCAGATACCCCGACAGAATCTTTGGTCTGGAGTGCCGAGCGGCAGTACGTTGCCTTTGAATGTGCCATGATTACCCAGTTCGTCGTACCATTCGCCTTCGAATACCGGGGCGTCCTGGTCAGGGGAGATGTAGACTTCACCATTCCATGCACTCCAGGGATATATGACGACCCCTGGATGAGGATAGCAGTTACCTCTGCCTGTACCCTGCCAGGTTCCTAATAGCTGGGCAAAAGCGGGTGTAGCGCCCAGTAAAAGGACAGCCGCTATTATACCCAGTACGAGTTTTTTGGAGATACGCATAGTTCCTCCTACACGTTTATTAGGTTTATAATGAGGCGGGGTAATCCTGTACACCGCCTATCTCTTATCCCTAACCGTCCAAACCTAGGGAATAAACCTAATACTTGATACTTGCAAGGTCACTCTCAGTTGTGTTGAACAAAGTTCCACGCTTAACCTATTTTTTTCTTGCCCTTGGAACTATATCTTCTGATGCATTATAACTGAAAGACCTCACTTGTCAATAGCGAGACGGTTTATTACGGAAGAATGATAAATAACCTTTTCAGCTGTTTGATACGAGATTTAAAGGGCGTTTGCCAAACTCTCTTGAACTTACTCCATGTTGATATCGGCGCTCAAGAAAAGCTCGGTTGGTGTCAGAACACGCTTGCCCTCGACTTCATCTAAGAGCTTAAGCGCCTGTTCGCGCAATGAGGGATAGGGGGCATTCAGATACGGTCTTGAGAGTTCCGCCAATCTTTTCATGATTTCGGTGTTCTTTTCCGTATCATCCATATTGTTATAGACGTTGCGGATAGCTCTGATCAGGGTCGTCTGATCCTCTTGTTTTGATGCCTTGCCTAACTCATCTTCCAAAGATTTAAGTGATGCCTCTCCTATGGCCGCCAGGGCCAGGGTTGCAGTCGTGCGTACCGTGAAGTAGGGATCGTATAGATCTTCGATCATTGCTCTAATGGCTCGTTCGTCCTTTATCTGAGACAAAGATGTTGCAACCCGAAGCCTCATCCTCTCATTATCATCGCGGGCGTATTCCAAGATTGCGGGTACTGCGTTTCTGGCCTTGAGTAATCCCAGGGAGTAGATCAGGATCCCGGTCAAATCTTTATTCTTCTTGTCCGTAAGCATTAGAGTTAATGTGTCGGCTGCACCTTCGATCTCAAGCTCTCCAAGGAAGGTGATGGAGTTTCTCACCACCGTATCGTTCTCGTGGTGTAAACCTTTGTAGAGATAGTAGGCGGCGGTGTCTTTGAACTCTTTAAAGTGCTCCTCGATTGCGCGTGTTGCCAGACCGTCGTAGGTCTTAAACTCGTTTTTGAAGATGTAGTCCACTGCGGCCGTCCCGTAATCGTCGATGAGCATCCTTCGTCCGGTGCGCACCTTTGCTATGTCGCCTCGAACTTCCCAGAGAGATGCATAGTGAAAAAGCCGAGCCATTTTTGCCGAGTCTGTTTTTATGGTATCCAACTCAGGGAAGGTTGTGATCGTGTCTTGCCAAGGTTCCTTCTTGGGTTCGACCGCCTCAAGATCCATACCCAGGGCAAAACTTCCCGATGTCCAAACGTGGTTGTTATCTCCTTTGTCCTTCTCTGTGTAGCGATCCGAACCCTCGAGATCTATAAAGATACCGACACCTCCTGTGCTTCGCGACATGTTAGCCCCGCCCTGACTCAAGGCCTCCCGCGAGCAGTAATCGTCGTTGCCCCTGGTATCAACGAAGATGCCTACCGAGTTGGTTAGGCCTATCCCTTGCCCTCCGGAGGCATAGTAAACGTCGTCACCGTCTTTATCAAAAAGCCAGCCAACTGCCAGGTCGTGTCCCTCTCCCTGCGAAGGGCCGTAACGTGAGAAGTAATGATCGTCGCCTTCAAGATCAAGTAACGCACCTACCGAAAGGTGAATGCCTGCCCCTTGTGAGTACTGGGCAGCTGTATAGAGATCGTTGCCCTGCTCGTCCAAGAGCATACCCAGAGCGAACCAGTAAGAGGTTGCCTGCGCATATATCTCGGAGATGTACTTGTCGTTCCCTACCCGATCGTACAGGAAGCCTATTCCTCCTGAGGAAACATCGCGCCAGCCGAAACCGAATCCCTGGGAGAAGGAACGGTACTGATCAGGCGTAAGTGGATTGTGGATATGTACACCGCCCGCGTAGTACATGTCGTCCCCGTCGTCGTCGACCAATAATCCGTAGCCCCATGGACCACCCAGTCCTTGGGTCCAGTCCCATGCCCTGTAGGTATCGTCACCAGTCCTGTCCACCAGCACACCTGATCCGAAGTTACCCGCGCCCTGGGTAAAGAACCCCCCACGGTACGAATCCTCTTCCTCGGCGTCAACGAGTATCCCCATACCGAAAAGGCCGGCGCCTTGAGAAATATGGAAGGCGGTGTATGAATCGTGCCCTCCCATATCCCACAGCAGTGCAGCGCCAAACAGAGCCCCACCCTGGTTAACCAGCTTCTCATGGTTACGGTAAACGTCGTCGCCGGAAAGATCCAGAACAAAACTCACCGGGTATCCCAGCTCACCCACTGCACCGGCTGCTCTTCCTTCGTATACGTCGTTGCCACCCAGGTCGATGATCACTGCAAAATCGGATTCGTAGACGTTATGCCCGGGACCGCCTATAATGCATCTTGCTCCACCAGGTAAATCGTATACCGCATAGATCGAACCTGATACGCCCTCGACCTCCACCGCAGGCGGATTCTCCTGGTTAAGAAATCCCTGGGCCAGGGGTATCAACTGTTCAACCCCTTGAGCCAGGGTGACGCCTGCGGCATAAAGTTCAATCAGATTCAACTTTTGGGCGAGCCTCAAGATGTCAACCGTCTTGAGGGCGTATCCTGAGTCACGTTCATTGCCGAACTCCGCATGCAGTGCTCCGGCATAACCGTCCTTAAGGGAGTCGGCCTCATCGGCCCAGATCGCAGGTGCGGTATAAAGCAGGCTGTCCTTTTCAGCCTCGGTAAGCTCACGAAACGCCTTTTCAAGATGCGCATTGGTCGAGGTAAAAATCCCTTGAACCAAATCTTCGACGTCGTAAGACGAAAACTTATCCGGATCTACACCCTTACCGGTAACCTCCCGAGATGTAAAATCGAAGTACTGCCACGGGTACTTAAAACCCTTCAAGGTTCTTCCCGATTCCAGCACATAGTCGGGTGTCTCCAACGGATAATCCATCAGGTGATCCACCGCATCCAATCTGAAGCTGTCCGAGCGCCACTTCTTGTCATAACTCAGATCCGTAACGGTCATGTTCATAAGTTCCAGTCCCTCAAGGATGTGATCGTACTCAACCTGCCATAGACTGTCGGATGCGGCGAATAGGTTTAATAAAAACGATATAATCATCTTTCCTCCTACCTGCATTCTACAGGAACTTCATAATTTAAAACAAGATTTTCACTCCAAGCTTTTGGAAAACTTGGTCTGTAATTCTCTTGGCTTGGATGTCGTCGTTGACGCGTCCTAAAGTTTTTTTAAAAACCTTGTCGTATAACTCCTTGGCCCATACATCGTATTGCTTGATTACCTTGGCCATTATGACTGGATCAGTTGGAGCTTTTACCACATATACGCCCGGCTTCTGAGCGTAGAATGCAAACTTAGCCTCGTGAAGGGAGTTGAAGTCATATTGATTACCTCCGGCCTCAAGGTAAGTAAACATGCCCTTTTCCACCAACCGCTCAAAGGGCTGGTGAGGCAAGTCAAGCATATGGGTCTTGGCTTTAAGCGGCATGAACTCCTTGGGGAAGATACGGATACCAGTCTCGAAATCCTTTACAAGATCGTCGATAACCTGCTCTGCAGAGCGCGCCTTGCGTTTATCACGTTGATTCTTACGCATCTTGGGAAGCTGGAGGCGTTCTTTTACAAGCTCGGTAAGCCCCTCGTATATTCGGGGCAGCCATTCTTTAGGGTCAAGACCCAGAGCTTCAAGGATTCCACTGTCAAAAGCACGGCGGTCTTTGCGTTTTAACTCGTCAAATACTGAAGGAGTCGGACGACTCGGTATCTTCAATTGAGGTAATAGTTTTGGATCCGGAACCATACAAGCTTCCCAGTCTACTCCTTCAAACTTCAGCGCACCATCCCCAAGATTTGAGCGTCCATTGATTTCCCGATACATGAAGGTGGCAACAAAGCTCAGAGAAGCCCATAACTGTTCGGGCGAGACCTCAAAAGGAAAGAACTCGAAGAGATTGTGATCTATGTAAGCTTTTGAGGGATTCATAGCAGTGAAGAAACGATCCCCTGTTATCATTTGACCCACAACCGGGGCAGGCTCGCGGTCTTTAATCGACCACCAAGGGTTTCTGTGTCTCACGCTTGGCACTTCTGACCACCTGACACCTCCTTTTGTAGTGCCTTTCTCACCTACGTTTTCAATATACTTTAACGCTCCCATGTGATCCAATGCTCTGAGTTCCTCTTTGCTCCGATTGCACAGGAAAAGCCGATACTTGAGCTTTTCAGGATCAACCACAAGACCCTCTATCTCCTTTGGGGACTTCACCACCGGCACCAGGTATTCATCCTCAATTCCGTATTGCTTAGCCCTTTCCTCTGTGAGATAGAAAAACTCGTTTATGCCTGTGGTATAGCCTCTGCGAACTTTGGCAACCTCTGAGAGAGGCACAAGCTTATCCCTAAGTTTCTCCATAACCTCAAAGTACACGTCCGGCGCTCTCAGGAACTTGCCCCACTTGACAGCCTTGCCCCTCTCCTCAAGCTGACGCCTTAGCTCACCTTGTCGTACGGTGCGGATGCGGAAGTTTCTATCTTCGTAAGAATGCACGCCCTCGGCTATTTCCTTACCCATAAACCGCTCCGACTCAATAAGGAAAACCAGGTTGTCAACCGTGAGGTGCCTGTTGAGGTGCTCGCGCGTTGCATCGGTTCCCAAAAGCTCACGAAGCGGAATCTTGATTTTAACGAAACGGACGGGGTGTTCTGGAAGATGGTTGAAGTCATCCGCGCGCTCAAGTACGGTAATGATGGTGTTGACCGCAGCTTCGGGGAACCAAGGCTCGCAGCGGCTTTCGATGATGGCGATTATCCTGAACTTTGAGGTAAAGAAACGCTGTAACTCATACCCGTAAGCGACGTCAAGCCAGGAGTTGGATGTAAGAAAAGCCATACGACCCTTGGGCTCGATAAACCTGGCCGCGTGGAAGAACATATACGCGTAAATATCGGCTTGCCCTGAGAGCTTTATTTTTGCCTCTTCAAAAAGCTTGCCTGCCTCTTCGGGCTTTGCGCCATTCTCAAGCCAGTGTTGTAGAGCCTGTTGAGAACGCTTTGAGAACTTCTCAAACAGATCGGGAAACTCCCTAAGCCATTCGGATGCAAGAAGCTCCCCTAGGAACTTCTTATGACCCTTGTTGACCTTCTCAATCAACTCCTGACGGATGTAAGGGAAGTTACCCATCATGCCGTCAAACTGAGGGATTGGGACTCGTATCTTGAATTCAGGATCGAGGCCTTTACGAGGGTGCGGGAACTCAACCTCCTGCCCCGGTCTGAGCTTGAAGAAATCGCTGGTAAGTATGCGGGGGTAGTTGTTGGGGTCTTCCATCTTCCGGGTATAGAGATTGATTGAGGCAAGCTCCGTAGGGAAAGACGCGATGTCATTACCCCAGAGCTTTTCCAGAAGCGCCGCGTGATCCTTAACATTGAGGAGAGAAGAGAAGCGATAGTAAGCCCTGACCAGAAAAGTCCCGGTTCCGCAGGTGGGGTCAAAGACAACGTCATCTTTTGAACGAACTACAAAACCGTTAATGAAGTCTACGAGGTCTTCACGAGTAAAGAACTGCCCCCATGCATGGCGTTCGTCAGGTGGGATAAGGTTCTCGAATACCGCCCCTATCACATCAAGAGCGATATGGCTGAAGTTGTAGTAGGCAAGGTGGCCAAAAAGCCGTTGGAGTATCCTTGCCGAGTCAGCATCCCAAGGGATTTGGTCTGTAATATCAGACTCGAAGATAGCCTGGTAGTCAATTTCCTTTACCCTTTCAAACGCCTTCCCTAAAACCGCCTGGGCATCCTCAAGGTCTGCATCCGGAAGCGAAAGCTCAGGCAGGGCTGGTGAGAACCGCCTTAAAGCGAAATAGAAAAGAATCCTGCCAAGCATTCTATAGATAATCTGTCTGGCCGCGTTGGTAAAGAATTCTTCCCTATCGTATTCCACAATACCCTGTTCACGTGCCCAAAGTTGGAACCCCTTTTTGAATTCCTTATCTTTAGCGTATTTTTGAGAAAGGGATTTAATAATTCCTGGGGTTAACACATCAACCGCATGGTGCAGGGTATTGGCAAAAGTTATAGGGTCTAACCGGTGGGGGTGTAACTTGCCGATAAAGATAAGATCATCCAGGTCGGCTACGATCTCTTTAGCGCGCTCATACAGTTGATCCTGGACTTGAGCGATATTGATGTCTTCAATTGAGCGAACCGTCAGAAGAGGGGGATAGACCTGTAAAGGTTCAGACTTATCACCTGAGATATCCCAGAGAATCGTTTGACGGACATTCCATGTTAGGAAGTATTTAGCCCTCAGTTGTTTTGCTTTGGGGATACCGTTATCGAGAAGTAAGCAATCGTCTACAGAGGTCTTTGTATCCTTGAGCTCTATTGTAGCGGCTGCCATCTCCTGGGCTTTGTTAGACCATAGAACTAAATCAGGGAAATTAGTTCTTTCACCTATCTTTACAGATGTATCGCCATCAGCTTCTTTAACAGAGTGGTATCCTGAAATGAGTATACGATCAAGCCAAGTGATTAGTCTATGTTGAAATGTTCTTTCATTCTCTGATGTTATCATACCAACGCCATCCGCATGATGAAGTATACATATTAAATTTTCAGACGCAACTCTTGAGATGAGAAAGACAAGGGGTTTTAGCCCCTTGTCTCAATAGTCCGGCTTGAACTACTACTCCGGCAACACCTCTCCGGGCGCAACGTCGAACTCCACCAGACCCGATACAAGCTTAGGGTAGAAGTCGGTAGATTTCTGCGGCATCTTCTCACCGGCTTTTGACACCGCCTCTACCTGTTCAACCTTGGTGGGATTCATCAGGAAAACCATCTCGTAGGCGCCTTGATCGACGTTCTCGTACGCTTCCTCCACGTAGCGTTCGTAGCGGATGTAGTCCTCTATTTCGTCTTTGGAGATATCCAGAATCTTTTCGATAATCAGGTTATGGAGTACCGATACATCCAGCGCCTTAAGTTCGGAGGCCGCTTCAGGCATGACCTCATCCATTACCGCCGCATCCTTGAGAACGAGTAGCCATGATCCGTCCTTCCGGTACAAACCGAAGGCGCGCCGGTTCGCATTTTCCTTGACCTTTGTCGCAAGTTCCGTTTTATTTACCTCGCTAATATCGAAGTACTTGGCTAACTCGTTCTTGGCTGTTGCAAAGTCGGTTTTCAACTTAATCACGTACCGGTGGGTGGGAAGCACCAGAAGCCCGGGGTCGAACAGGTTCACGAGGGTCACCATGCGGTGGTTGAATGCCGAAGTTGCAGACGCATCGGGATGCCGAGGAGTTAAATGCTCCTGTAGAGCCAGCGCGGTTTCGTAGCGGTGGTGGCCGTCTGCGATCATTACCGGGAGAGGTTCAAGAACCGCCCGCGCTTTACGGATTACATCGGGATCGGTAACTCTCCATACACGGTGGATACATCCGAAATCGTCGGTGGCCTCGATTATCGGGTTACCGGACATATATTGAGCGAATAACTTTTCTATGGTTCTGTCCGGGTCTCCATAAAGCATGAAAACCTGCTCGTAATTCTTCAAGGTTTTGGTGAACAACTTGAACCGGTCCTCCCTGGCGCGCTTGAGTGTACGCTCGTGGGGAAGAACAACCTTATCTTCGTAAGGATATAGCTTGAGTGCTGTGATGAATCCGGTGCGGGTAACTGGATCGGGGTGAGTCTCAATAATGTAGGTCTGGGTGTAGGGGTATAAGGCGTATTCGGTCTCTTTTACAATCAATCCTTGTTCAAACCACTGTTTGAAATTGTCCGCCGATTCCTGGTAGCGGTCTTCTTCCCTGCCGAAGATAAGGCGAACGTAGTTGTGAGGGTGGCGATTGTAATAGTCAGCCTGTAGATCAGGGTCTATCTTGTCGTAGGGCTGGGTGATTACATCGGAAAGATTCGTTATCTTTTCCGGGTTGTAGCGGAGCCCTTTGAAGGGTCTGATAGTCGCCATCGACTAACCTTTGAGTGCCTTTATTACCTCTTCTGCAACCTGGATACCTGCACGGAGTTGTCCTTCGGCGGCCTGGGCGCCCACGTGAGGCGTGAGTACTACGTTCTCGAGATCGAACAACTTATGCTCGGTTACGGGTTCGGTCTCGTAAACGTCAACGGCCGCGGCGCGAAGCTTGCCCGATTTTAAAGCCTGGTACAAGGCTTCTTCATCAACCACCCCGCCGCGAGCGGCGTTCACGAGAATTGCCCCGTCCTTCATCTTGGCTATGGAGTTTGAGTTGATCATATAGTGGGTGGAGTCGTTGTGAGGCAGGTGCAGGGAGATGAAATCCGACTGAGCCAGAACCTCGTCCAGCGAGGCGAATTTGGCGTACTTGGATTTGTTAACCGCCGCGTCGTTGAACACCACGGTCATTCCCAAAGCCTGGGCGCGTTTTGCCAGCTCGGTACCGATGCGCCCCAATCCGACTATCCCTAATGTTTTGCCGTAAAGCTCGACACCCTTGAACTTCTTCTTGTCCCAGCGACCCTGCTTGAGGCTGACCGTACCCTGACCGATGTGCCTTGCCGCGGCAAGCATCATCCCCAGGGCAAGTTCCGCCACCGATATCGATGTCGCCGCCGGGGTGTTGCGAACCTGGATGCCCCGTTCATCGGCAGCCTTTTTGTCTACGTTATCCAGACCGACACCTGCGCGACCGATGACCTTGAGGTTGGTTCCGGCCTCTATGATATCGCGGGTGGCCTTGGTTGCCGAACGTACGATAAGGGCGTCGTAGCCACCTATCTGGGTTTTTAAATCCTCAGGTTCGAGATGATCTACTACAACCTCGAACCCTGCATCCTTGAGTTTCTTAATGCCTTCTTCGGCGATTGCGTCGTTGACTAGAACCTTCATTTCAAGCCTCCTAATGTCCGAGTATCTCGTCGATCGCTCCCAGAACCTCGTCGATGTCTGACAACTTAAGATCACCCATGTGGGCGATGCGGAAGGTCTGTTCCTTGAGCTTGCCGTACCCGTTGGCAATTGCCAGGCCCTTTTCCGCTAACTTCTTGTTAAGGTCGGCGATGCTCACGCCCTTGTTGTTGGTTCCGACGGTTACCGTAAGAGACTCGTATCCCTTCTCGGGGAAGATCTCGAAATGTTCTTCTACCCATGCACGGGTACGGTGGGCCATGTCGGCGTGGCGTTTGTAGCGATTGGTCATGCCTTCTTCCAATATGCGGTCGAGCTGGAAGTCAAGGGCGTTGTAAAGTGAAAGGGCAGGGGTAGAAGGTGTCTGGCCTTCGCGCTCGTCGATGTACTTCTTCATTTGCAGGAAATCGGTGTACAGGCCGCGATTCTGGACGGTTTCTGCACGTTCGAAGAACCTTGCCGAAGTCGAACAGAAAGAAAGTCCGGGGGGAAGGGCTACGCATTTTTGGGTGGAGGTAAGCACCACGTCAAACTTGTTAACATCCAAGGGGGCACCTGTCAGCGACGATACAGCATCCACAAGGATAAATATGTCCGGGTACTTGTCGTGAACCATGTCGGCGATATCCTCCGTCGGATTCATCACCCCTGTGGAGGTCTCGTTATGGGTCAGGCACAGTACGTCGTATTTCCCTGACGAAAGCTCTGTATTGACCATCTCCGGCTTGATAGCCTTGCCCCAGTCGACCTCGATCTTTCCATTGGGAAGGCCGTTGGCCTTGGCCATCTTGTGCCAGCGATCCGAGAACGAACCGCAAACAGTATTCAACACGCCTTTCTTGACGCTGTTGCGGATCGAGGACTCCATGATCAGTGAGCCTGAGCCGGTCCAAATGATTACGTACTGATCGGTTTCGAGAACCTTCTTCAGCTTGTTGATAATGGACATTCCCAGTACCGAGGCCTCCTTCATACGATGGCCGAACATGGGCTTTGTTTGAGCTTGAAGCACCTCGGGCAAGACCTCCGTGGGTCCGGGGATAAAGAGTTTCTTTTTCATTGATACCTCCTCGGAGGTTTAATTGTTGATTCCTCCTAAAAAATTAGTATTTCAACATACCTTACATACACTCCACATCCCTAAACACTTGCTACCTTACCGGCGGTGTCATTCAATTAAACCGCAGGAAGTTAAGTATAGTAAGCCTTTGCAGCATGTCAACCCGAATGTGACATTTTTCATTCCGTATCATTTACGCGTGGACCGTCTTTCCTCATAAATAAATCGTTCCGAAGGGAGTGTTACAAAGTTCATGCTATCTCCTTTGGATGATACTTGTTATTGTATGCT
>JAFGSK010000043.1 GCA_016934635.1 Caldifarciminota bacterium | reverse complement strand
AGGCTAACGTCAGTAGCCTTGGCAAGGCTGAAGTTGACCGTGTTGTTAACCACACTCAGACCGAATGCCGAAACGACCGGCGCTTCGACCACGGCTTCTTTAATATAGAAGCTCTGAACGAAGAAATCAGGATCGCTGATGTTTGCGGCGCGATCATCTGCGGCCCAGAAGGTAATCGTATAACTGCCGGGCGTAAAGTCAGTATTGTCTGTTCTTATCTCGGAGAACACAACTTCCTTGATTTCCCCGGCTGAGAAGGTTATCATAGTCGAGTCATGGTAGACTTGTGCGCCGTAGGCGGCCATGTTTTCGATCTTGCAGTGGCACCAAGCATCGGTTTCCGGTGCGCCTGCGCGTTCCTCAAACTTGGCCTTCGGAGTGAACGGCAGGAAAATGCTATCTTGTGGAGCGACCATCTCGAACGGGGTTACATCTTTACCGGCAACGGTTGTGAATTGCTTGGTAGCGTCATTATTGTGCGGGTTTACGTCTTCTGTATTATCGACAACAAATAGGGCTTCGTAGGTTGTGTTGCCTTCAGGTGTGAAGTACTTGAACCCCCCTACGTCGTTGTAACCCGGGTCAAGAGGATAGGAATTATGAACGTCGTTGTAAACCGTTTGCAGGGTATTTATGTTTTTCATCTGACAGCGAATCTCGGCTTCAACTGTTTCTTGGGTGGGGTTGAGGATCCTGCACCTCGGAACGAAGGCCACTCCGCCCTCTTCCTCATCGTAAGGACGAATGATCTGGATCATTTGAAGATCAAGCTCCGGGGGAGGGACAACGCCTTCTGTGCAGGCGGTGACCCTGACGTTATCGAATCCCCTGTTGTTCATGTACCACGGATCGCCGTAGCAGTGCCAGTTGAAGGCCACCTGTGATTCTCCGGCAGCCCAATCAGTTATGTCGAAGCTGTCGCGTCGCTGAGCGCTGCTGGAATTGGCATAGTCCCAGACAACGTAGTTCCAGGTATCACCGCCGTTGGTCGAACCCAGGATCTGGTTCTCGTAAGTGCCGCTGTAGTGGCTGTATTCGTGATCGAATGCGATATATACATTGTCGTAACCCGAGCAGTCGAGTGTAGGCGAGACGAATTCGTCGGTCTGAACATAGCCATAATCACCATAGTAGACCATGGTGGGCACGCCCTGGGCGGTGGTCGAACCGCCCCATCCTCCGTTGAACCAATCTGAGACATCAGCCGGAGTGTTGTATACGATGGTCCATCCTGCAGGGGGTGATGCAGTGGTCCAGCTTCCGTTGAATTGCTCATAGATCAAGTCGTCACATCCGCCCGGGCCGCCGCCGCTTTCATGTATCCATACTGCAACGTCGTCGACGTACCAGTAGTTAATGTTATAGCTGTAACCGTCTAAGAGGAAGTTTATGCAGACGTTCTCTTCGCCGGCGGCTTCCGGGAAGAGAATACTGTCGCGTGCTGGTCCGTACGAGGTGTAGTTGTAGTCGAAGAGTACGTACGGGAATGTTTCTCCGCCGTCTATCGAACCGACCCATTGGGCTGTATATGGGGTTGCGTAATGGCTGAACCAGTGGGTTGCGGCCACGTACACCATGTCTGCAGCGGAGCAGTCGAATACAGGCGAGATCAGTTCGTCGGTTCCGGTTTCTGAAGGCGACCAGTAGATGTAGGCGCAGTCACTTCCGGTTTGGGACCAGTAATAGGGGTGCCAGTCGCTGCTCCCTACGGTTCCATCATAGTTTATAGTCCAACCCGGAGGCGGCGAGGTGGTGCTCCATTCACTATTGAAGTCCTCGGCAACAGGGTTGGTCCATTGGGCGTATAAAGGCGTTAATGCAGCGAATACCGCTGCTACAAGCATTATGGTTATGACCCTTCTAGTCATAATGCTCCTCCTAGGTTTAGCGTTTATTTACTCTGCGTAATACTTATCCCCCGGGGTATAAAACCCCATCTCGCCCACTATTTCCCCTAGCCTCATTTTCTCCTAACCCCATACGTAATTTAGTCAAAATTCGGTATTTGTCAAGTCCTTCATACCCGTTTTGACCCTAACCGGCTGCAAGTGTCGCCTTCGGCAAAAAACGCAGGATAATGATGGGCGGATTAAATCCCTTAAGCAGAAAGAGAAAGTGGCGGCAACGGGCCGCCACTTGCAGTTTTCTCTTTTTGTCCTTTCGATGGCCAAAAAGCTTTACTTAATTATCATCACCTTTGCTGCGTCAGTGTAAAACGGGGTCACAAGCTTGACGAAGTAAACGCCGGATTCGAGGCCCTCGATATTAACCGAGTGTGAACCTGCGGTCCAGGAACCCGAAGCCAGTGCAGCAACTACGTTGCCGGCAACGTCGTAGACCTTCAGGCTGACGTCGGTGGATGACCCGAGGGAGAAGGTGACGCCGCTGCCTGCGACCTTGAGACCAAAGGCTTCAATGATCGGGTTCTCGGCTACCGCCTCGATGTAATTGAAGGTTTTAGAGATCTCTTCACCGGCGCTTGATTTATTGATGGTAGCCCAGAAGGTGATCGTGTAGGCAGAACCATCGATCAGGTCGCTTACTTCTGTGAAGGTTTCGTTATAAGAGTCGCCGGCTGTAATATCTACCGGCCCTTTTTCTTCTTCAAAGACGATAGCATTGAATACCGCATCCTCTATCTTGCAGTGCAGAGTAACACCTGTGGCGTCAGCTTCATCATCTGCGGTAAAGGCGGCTGATGGAGAGAAAGGTCCTTGCTGATCGTCACCTGCAGGTGCAAGAATATCCGTAGCATCTACAGTTACGCCAGCGGCAGTATTGAAGCGCATGGTCTTGTCGTTGTTCTGTTCATTGACATCGTCCTCGTGTTCAACCACGAAGAGGATTTCGTAATTCTTATTGCTTTCAGGAGTAAAGAACTTGAATCCATTGATCTCATTATATCCATACTCAAGCGGAACGTATTGAAGTACATCCTCGTAAACCGTCTGCAGAGTAGTCATGTCCTTTATCCTGCAGCGAACCACCGCCTCAAGGGTCGCTTCGAGATACGAGGGTTGTTCACCCTCGTAGTTGTTAAAGATCCTACAAGCAGGCTTGAACGCTTCACCGCCTGTTTCTTCGTCGAAAGGACGAAGTATCTGAACCATCTCAAGATCGACTTCTTCACTAGGTCCACCACCACCTGTCCCGGTGATCGTTACGTTGTCGATTTCAAAGTACCATGCCCATGATTGGTAGCCTTCGGTATATACGTAGCGAACCTGCATCTCGGGGTTGGCAAAATCATTGATGTGCCAAAAATGGTGAACACCATGGCTTGACGAACTCGTATATCCTTCGCTGGAGTTATAGCTGGCTATCACTACCCAACTATCACCGTCCCATACCTCGATTCTTACCTGATGAGATGAGGATATGGAGCGGTAGCACATGTCGTACTCGAACGTGATGTCGTTAAAGCCGGTTCCGTCGAATGCCGGCGAAGCCAGGTAGTTTTCCACGTTTTGGTAGGAAGGGGGGTAGTTCGCATCGTCATCGTTGTCCGCGCACTGGTCGGTACCGCTAGGGGTCTGGGTTTGGTCTTCTCTTCCCCAGTAGGTGTTATAGTTCCAGTTATCGACACCGGACGAGAATCCGGTGGTCCATGATCCCAACCCCGGTACAGACGGAGGCCAGGTGGTTTCCTCAAAGTCTTCTTCGAGAAGAATCGTCTGCGCGGTTATCCCGGGTACAACGATAGCTAACATTACAATCGCCGCTACGATACCTATAACCTTTTTACTCATAGTGCTCCTCCTAAGTTAGAGCGTTTATTGATTTCTTTTTCGGGGATCTTGTCCCCACTTTCTCTGCCCCTGAGATCAACTACCATCCTCCTGATTCCTTTCCCTGTATACCCAATTTATATAACATAATAAATCTAATCAAAAATCCAGCTTTGTCAAGTGTGCATAGCCATTACAGCAGGTCTGGATGCCTGTTAAAAACCGTAAAACCTCTACAATTACTTTTCACGAGGGAAGTATTTAATTAGATTTGGAGAATTTCATTTTTTTCTCAAGGCCTGAAACGCAGAGATAGGAACCTTTTACCCCTTGACATGGGGGCTGCTATTTATAAACTTACATTCTGTGTGCGATAGCGAAAGGAGTTGAAATGGGTAAGATCCGGGTTGCGATTATCGGGGTAGGAAACTGCGCAAGTTCCCTGGTGCAAGGGATATATTACTACCGCAACGCCGCCGAATCGGATAGTATACCGGGAATCATGCATGTGAATCTCGGGGGCTACCATATCTCGGATATCGAGTTTTCTTTGGGAATAGACATAGATAAACGTAAGGTTGGGAAGGATCTAGCCCAAGCTATCTATACCTATCCCAATAACACCTCCGTTTTTGTTAAGGTTCCCAAGTCGGGTATAAAGGTAGTGAGAGGAATGACACACGACGGTTTGGGCAAGTACCTTTCCCAGATAATCCAGAAGGCACCTGGTTCCACTGCCGATATCCCAAGGCTCTTAAAAGAGACCAAGACCGATGTGGTTGTCAATTTTCTCCCGGTGGGTTCAGAAGAGGCCACGAAGTGGTACGTTGAGCAGGTCTTAGACGCAGGTTGCGCCTTTGTTAACGGTATCCCGGTATTTATCGCGTCCGGTGGGTACTGGCCTCGCCGATTCCGTGCAAAAGGTCTTCCAGTCCTGGGAGACGATATAAAATCCCAGGTCGGCGCTACCATCGTACACCGGGTACTGACCACCCTGTTCAGAGAGCGCGGGGTAAAATTATTGAGAACTTCTCAGCTAAATGTGGGTGGCAACACCGACTTTCTGAACATGTTGGAGCGTGAACGGCTGGAATCGAAGAAGATATCCAAGACCAAGGCCGTTACTTCAATGCTTCCATACGAGATGGGTGCAGAGAACGTACATGTAGGACCCTCAGACTACGTACCATGGCTCAAAGACCGCAAGTGGTGCCATCTTCGCATGGAAGGCCAAACCTTTGGCGACGTTCCTTTGAACCTTGAATTGAAACTCGAGGTATGGGATTCACCCAACTCCGCTGGGGTTATGATCGATGCCATTCGCTGTGCCAAGCTTGCGCTTGACAAGGGGCTTAAGGGGCCGATAACCGCACCTTCGTCATATTTCTTCAAGTCTCCACCTATCCAGTATCCGGACTACATAGCCCGACGCAAGACCGTCTCGTTCATTCGCAGGTACGGTCGTAAGCGCAGCCCAAGATGAGGATCTGGTTTACTCTGCATGGTGTAAAACGTCTAATTCATTGAGAACGCATCGGCTTGACTTGATGGTAAAAGACTACATAATTAAGGAATAAATTCAGGTTGAATTATCATGGGAAAAGAAATGGGATTATGAAGAGCGGTGTGTTTTTGGTATTTGAAGGGATCGAGGGATCGGGTAAGTCGACCCAAGCTGAACTCTTGACTAAGGCGCTTACCGAAAAGGATGTAGAAGTTGATCTCACCAGGGAGCCGGGAGGGACCGAGGTTGGAGATAAAATTCGTGCGGTGTTGCTTGATTCTTCATTAGATGAGATGCATCCCCGTACTGAGCTCTTGCTTTATCTTGCGGCGCGTGCTGAACATATTGCAAAGCGGATACGTCGCAAGTTATTTGTAGATAAAGCGGTGGTTATTTGCGACCGCTATATGCTGTCCACCTTGGCGTATCAGGCTGGCGGACGCAAGATCGATGTAAAAACGGTGTCCAGATTGGGCAAGTTTGCCACCGGTGGACTTGATCCGGACCTTACGGTACTCGTGGATCTGGATGTCGAGAGGGCATTCGCTCGATTGGATCGGACGCACGACAGGATTGAGAAGGCCGGAACGGAATTTCACCTGAGGGTTCGTAAGGCGTACCTTGAATTTGCCCGCCGTTCACCGGCCAGGATTCGCGTCTTCGATGGCGCAAAGGAAAAGATGACGCTTCATGAAGAGATAAAAGAGGTCGTCTATGACCTTCTCACAAGAAAGGGGATTTTATGAAACAAAAAGGAATCACTTTAAGCATGCTGGCTATCGCCTTATTGGCAGCAACCTGGGTAGGTTCACGTCTGTGGGCGGAGACTACCAAGAATAACGTATACACATCGCTGGAGGTTTTCCAAAGGGTTCTGCAGATTACACGTGACGTGTATGTACGTGATGTTGATCTGAATGATATGATAGAAGATGCGATGAACGGGATGCTCATGAAACTTGATCCATACAGTATGTACATGAATCCTGAGGAGTATGAAAATCTCAACATAACCATGGAGGGTGAATTTGGAGGCCTCGGAATAACCATAGGAATTACAGATGATTGGCTTACGGTTATCTCACCCTTGGAGGGTAGTCCTGCGTTCGCCGCCGGAATCCTGGCCGGAGACAAAATCATCGAGATAGAAGGAGAATCCACCGAGGGTATCGCTGTAGATGAGGCCGTGACCAAGCTTCGCGGTAAGCCGGGAACCGAGGTTACAGTTAAGATTCAACGTTACGGAGTAAAAGGACCCTTGGAATTCACGATTACCCGTGATATCATCAAACTAAATGCGGTCAACTACGTCACCAAACTAACACCCGAGATCGGTTATATCAAGTTCTCGAAGTTCAGCCGTACCGCTCACTATGAGGTAAGCCAGGCTATAGATTCTCTTTTTGATAAGGTTGGGGTGGAAAAGCTTATCTTAGACATTCGTTATAACTCGGGCGGATATCTTAACGAAGGGGTGGACGTTTCAGACCTTTTCCTGGACCGCGATCTTGAGGTTGTACAAACCAGGGGGCGCACCAAGGAAAGCATTCGCACCTATCGTTCCCACACCCCTCCTCTTCACGGGGACTATCCATTAGTGGTGCTTGCCGATTATGGTTCGGCATCGGCTGCCGAGATCCTGGCCGGGGCACTACAGGATTGGGAGCGGGCATTGATAGTTGGAGATACAACGTTCGGTAAGGGGTCTGTACAAACGATTCATCCTTTATCGAACGGAGGACGCCTCAAGCTTACTACCGCCTACTGGTACACGCCTTCCGGTCGTTGCATTGACAAACACCGCGCCTCCCTGGAAGAAGAATCAGACGATACACAGGTCTATCGTACTTTGGGAAGCCTTAAGCGTAAGATACCAAATGGTGGCGCTATCATACCTGACGTTTATGCAGAAGGCGAAAAGATGCTGGAGTTGGTCAGTTTGTTTTTGAGTAACCGGGTGTTTTTCTCATTCGCTGTGGATTATCTTTCCAGGAATCCGGATATTGATATGGATTTTGAGGTTACCGATGACATGATTGCTGGTTTACTCAAGGAGGCACGAAATCGTGAGGTTGAGTTTACCGACGATGAGGTAGAAGAGGCAAGGGATCAACTTGCCTTCCGGTTGAAACTGGAGATCGCCAATCAGAAGTGGGGAGAAGACGGCTCCTACCAGATTATGATTGATGATGATCCGGTAATTGAGAAAGCTGTAGAGATTCTATCCAAGGCAAAGTCGACCCCGGAGCTCTTAAGCTACACAGACTGAAGGAATGTGTACTTCAGATGATGCGTGTAAGTGAGGTATGATTCGGAGGACAGGCTACTGTGAGATGGCAGGTGCCGCCTTTGTAAGGATGAATCTTATCCCTGCGAGTATTAACAGTATCCCGAATGCCCGCTTTAGCCATATTTCGTTTATCTTGTTGGCCCATCCGGCTCCGAAGTAGGCGCCCACGAATAAACCAGCGGCAATAATTAAGCCTGCTATCCAGTTTACGTTTCCTGCCTTCCAGTAGCGGATCACACCGAGGATACCAACGGGAAGTAGTAACGCCACGAGAGAAGTGCCTTGGGCTTCGTGTTGGTTGAACCCCAGGATAAGAACGAGGCTGGGGATGATTAGTATACCTCCCCCTACCCCGAAAAGGCCTGATAGCATGCCCGATGCCACTCCGACCACTCCGACTAGTATGTACTGCCAAACGTTCATGATGCTCCAAGGTTAGTTCTTTAACCGAGACTATAACCAGACTGGGATATTTGACAACCCTCAAGATAACGGCAAGATTTTCTTCCCTCAAGCCATCGGGTGATTTCGATTATCAACGAATCCAGAAATAACTAGTAATCTAAAGTACCAGGGATAATATCAGGACTTCTATTAACAATGACTCTTTAATTCTCGAAGCGTAGGAGTATCGATTCAGTTTTTTTTAAAAAAAGGTCTGAAGCCCTTCCGGTTAATGAATATGAGAGAGTTGGCGGACTTCTGAAGAAGTCCGCCTATAGATTCATGTTGTTATTTCCAGAAGAACGTCTTGATAATGACCCAGATGCCCAGAAGGATGATCAATGGACCAAGTATGTAGTTCCATACCTTGTGATGTATCTTCTTGGTGAGGTAGGGAGCCAGAGGAGCCACAAAAAGGACACCGAAGAACAGGGATAGCATGAGATCCCACCGAAGTATCTGATTTGAAAATAACACAGCAGCTATTTCACCCACCGGTCGGGATAGCAGAGGCGCTTTACTCTGTGCCGCAAGCTTGGCTATAAGCCATGTTATGAAGCTTGCTATGCATATAGGTGCCTCGGCAAGCGTAGTGACACCTACCGCACGCTTGGCTTTATGGCCGGAGATGATCTGGCCGCCGGTAACCAGCGGGCCGAAGCCACCTCCGGATATGCCTTTGTTGAAAGCACTGACAACGCCAACCGCACCCATAGCCCACATATTGAAACGAAGACGAAGGTTTATCAAAAGGATCGTTCCCACTGCAATAACCAGAACCGCGATGTAGGTGTTCAATGCTACCTTGGGTATATTTATCGCCACGATGGCGGCGAATATAGTAGCCAGAACACCTGCTCCGGTTATTATCAGAAATACCCTCGTATCTTTAGATTTCAGGCTGAAGCTTACGTTTTTATAGCGTTGATGGAACATGGAAGCTGCAAAGCCACCGACAGCCTGCGACATCAAGACTGCCGGGACCACGAATAACGGATCGAAACCCAGGCCTATAAGCAGTGGAGAAAGGATTGTTCCATATCCCATCCCAAGCGATGCATCTATAAGCTCGCAAACAAAAGCGACCACGATTATTATAAGAAACAGACCTAAGCTCATAACCATCTCATCCTCCTAAGATGAATTTACTTACGCGCCAACGGTCTCGTTAAACCCTTTTTAGAAACGGTTCCTTGAGCCTCCGTGGTTTATCGTTGGTTAAAGAAAGTGGGTTTTAATGAGCACCCACGCCCCCAACAGAATGATCAAGGGACCTAGTACGAAGTGCCATTTCTTGTTGCCGATCTTGCGGGTTAGCAGAGGACCGAGGGGAGCGATGGCTACTACACCGATTAGGAGAGCGCCCAGTACGTCCCATCGCATGATAGAGTTGGAGAATATAATCCTTACGATTTCACCGAACGATCTTGAAAAAAGTGGAGTCGTATCGTACTGGATTAGTTTCACAACGATGTAGGTTAGGAATCCTGTGATGCAGATTGGAACCTCGGCGGTTGTGGTCACGCCTATAGCCCTTTTAGGGTTATGTCCTGAGATGATTTGACCCGAGGTGACGATTGGACCGAATCCGCACCCGGCTATCCCTTCAACGAATGCACTGACCAGACCTACGCCTACCATGCCCTTGTATGTAAACCGAAGGCGAAGATGCAGAAGGATTATGACCCCTAGTGCAATTACCAGCCCGCCTATACAGGTGGATAGAATCAGCCTGGGTAAGTTAAGGGCGAGTATCGCCGCTCCTATTATAGCCAACACACCAGGTATTACGATAACCCAAAAGATCTTGGAGTCCTTTGAACTGGCCGTGAAACTTACGTTACGGTTACGCTGATGAAAGATGGAGGCGGCTAAGCCTCCTAAGGCCTGGGAAAGCAAGACGGCCGGAATGAAGGATAAGGGATCGAAACCCATCCCAAGAAGTACAGGTGAAAGCAGGGTGGAGTAGCCCATCCCTATCGAAGAGTCAACAAACTCGCAAACGGCTCCGATACCGATGATACCCATAAATAACCATACATTCATGGCTATCATATCCTTAATCCTTTCATTAAACGCTCCCTACTCGCAAAAGCAGGAGAATATTTCCTAAGCTATCTAGTCGTAATCAATCTGCATCAATCGGCCGCGTCAACACGTAAGGGCCGAGTGTGGATACCACACTCCCCACCGCACTTAGAGGTATTAAGCCAGCGCCCGGCGCGTTCATCCTCTTTATGCGTGATACGGGTGCAGGGCTCGCAACCAAGGGAGCGATAACCTGCTTTGTACAAAGGATTGACTGGTACATTGTACAGGGCAAGATACTGCCAGACCTCACGCTCTTTCCACAGAAGGATGGGGTTGAGTTTGATTAGCCCCTTATCGCGTTCCTCGACTTCCTGGTAGTCCGTACGGGTGCGACCCTCAGTACAGCGAAGTCCGGTTACCCAGCACTCGACGTTCATTTCTTCGATAGCCCAGCGAACAGGTTCAACCTTCAGGATGCGGCAGCATTCATCAGGATCGGTTTCGTAAAGCTTGTCCGGGATCTCGGCATCGTTTTCATAGACCGAGGTTTCAGGATAACGCTCCACGAATTTGTCCATGAATTTCTTTGTCGCTTGAGGCTTATAGCGAGTGGTTACCACAAAGCCGCGGATTTTAGGTGTAACCTTCTTGGCTAGGTCCCAGACAGCGACCGAGTCCTTTCCGAGGCTGTTGGCTACCACCAGATTGTCTCCGTAACGCTTGTAAGCTTCATCGATCAACTGCATTGAACGATCGACCTTCTCCTTGAAGTTCAAACCCTCAACCAGTTCCTTGATGTCGTCGTTGTTTTCAAGCAAACTCATCTGATTATCTCCTTTTTGAATCGCACCCAGATCAGGATTATGATCCTTCTGTGGGGCAGTTTTAATTTCCTTTCTCGTTTCGAGAAATTGGGGATGAATCAATATACCCCCAGACTCAAGTTTAAAAAACCCACCGGATAGCTTCACAATCGAACGATATGCATTATCATAACGCCAGTATTATAAACCGAGGGTATTTGCTGTCAACCCCTTCGAAGTATTATTCATTTTCAAGATGAATAGTTAACTAAATTAACTTTTAACTTTAATTGACAATCTAGTGGTTAACAATTTATGTTGTACTTGGTAGGAGAATGATCAGGTCAGGTTCTTTTAGGGAGACCGTGTGTTTTGTGAAACGAAACTGTCGAAAAAGGCGTTTTGGTTTTTAGGGATAACAAGGTTAACTTCTCCTTAGCTGCCAAAATCAAGATCGTAACCCAGGTTTTTTCCTCGGCCGAAATTCAAGAAGGTATATGTTTTTCGAATGTGATATGGAATGCTGATTCGACACTTCCCTAAGAGAAGGGAGTAGACATGAGTCAACAAATGGGTTGACACCAACCGAAATCGGCGTATCTTTGGGGCATTATGTTGCCGGAAGAGCAAGACAAGGATATGTCCTTACCTGAATCCGGAGCAAAGGTTCCCTTTGAAGATTTTATCGTGCGCGATCTTTCACAAGCGGCTTATAAGGCGGTCCACAACTCTTACTCGCCTTATTCCGGCTTTGCGGTGGGAGCGGCTGTCCTGTCCGGAGAAGGCTGTATCTACACCGGAACCAACATCGAGAACTCATCTTTCGGTCTGACCATATGCGCCGAGCGTGCTGCCATTGCTGCGGCGGTAACAGCAGGGGAGAGGGTTATCCGAGGGATCGCGGTATATACCCCCACCGATGAACCAACTGTGCCCTGCGGGGCTTGCTTGGCAACTATCGCCGAATTCCGCGATCCGGGGTTCATGGAAGGGGACATTCCCATACTGCTAGCAGGAAGATACAAGGAGCGCTGGACATCTCTAAAAGCGCTTCTTCCCGAAGTTTTCAAGTTAAATCCAAAGGAGAAGCAATAATGGATAAGAAGAACGTCGACGAACTCCTTGCCAAGGCGCAGAAGCCGGGCAAGGACGCGATGATAATGCACCCCCATTACCAAGGCAAGGTTCAGGTCATGGCCAAGTGCGCAGTACGTACCTTGAAAGACTTCGCCATATGGTACACTCCGGGCGTTGCTAAACCTTGTAAGGACATCCATGAGAACCCGGAGAAGGTGTTCGAGCACACGAATAAGGGCAACATGGTCGCGGTGGTGTCCGACGGCACCCGGGTTCTGGGCCTGGGCGACATCGGAGCTGAGGCCGGCATCCCGGTCATGGAAGGGAAAGGTCTGTTGTTTAAGTATCTGGGTGGGGTGGATGCATTCCCGGTGTGTCTGGATACCAAGGATCCGGATAAGATAATCGAGACGGTTCTGATCATCCAGCCTTGCTTCGGAGGGGTCAACCTAGAGGACATCTCCCAACCCAAGTGTTTCCGCATCCTGGATGAACTCCGTAATCGAGCCCGGATACCCATCTGGCACGACGATCAGCAGGGTACGGCCGCTGTTACCTTTGCCGGAATGTACAACGCTGCGAAGTTCGTGGGCAAGGATTTTTCACAACTCAAATTGGCCTTTCTGGGTATCGGCGCTGCAGGAACGGCTTGTCTAAGGGTGATGCTGACCGCAGGCCTGAACCCGGCAAACGTCAGGGTACTCGATATTATCGATGGAAAACCGACGGTCATTACCCAGGACATGGATACAGAAAAGCTGTTTCCTCACCGCGGCGAGATGCTAGCACAGACCAATACCAAAGGCGTCAAGGGCGGTATGAAAGAGCTGTTCAAGGATATGGACGCAGTGATTGGTTACGCCGGTCCAGGCCTTATTACCCCGGAACTAATCAAATCGATGGCCCCCAAGCCTATCGTGTTCGCCTGTGCCAACCCCGTGCCCGAGATATGGCCTTGGGATGCAACCGAAGCTGGAGCCGCTGTTATGGCTACGGGGCGGTCCGACTTTCCCAACCAGGTCAACAACTCCCTGGGATTCCCGGGAATATTCCGCGGCACCCTGGACATACGTGCCAAAACTATCACCGACGGTATGTGCATCGCTGCTGCCCGGGAACTTGCCAAGGTTGCCGAGGAAAAGGGGCTGCGCTCTGACTATATCATTCCCTCCATGGATGAGTGGGAAGTTTTCCCGCGTGAAGCCGCGGCGGTCGCGATGCAGGCTATAGAAGAAGGTGTGGCCGGAATCTCTGATCTCACCTATGAGCAAGAGATGAAGAAAGCCTCAGAGATAATTAAAAACACCCGGGACTCTGTACAACTTCTCATGAAGGAAGGCCACATCCCTCCGGCTCCAGAAGGAGTATAACCAAAAACCCCCAAAGAAACGACCTTCCTTTGAGGGATCCCGAGCTAACTTCCTCTGGAAGTTAGCTTAGTATTGGCGTTATGACGCAAAAACTCCTCCAAGTAATTGGGGAAAGCGGTTAGAAGAGTTGATAACTCAGAACATTGACCTCAACAGCTCAAATATCGAATACGGGATTCCTGCTGTTGATTCTACCATTCACGTTTGCGTATAACAACTTCTGCTTTTGACAATGATATGTGGTTGGGAACTTTGGATTGTATGGATTGCAGTAAAAATGAATCAAACCTGTTAGAATCTTAACCAGGATGAAAGCCGATAGGTTCTCCTCGTAATATTTAAGGTTTCGAATAGTAGAGGCGGCTTTTATACGTGATGACCGACGGTTTCTATAACGATATATATGTATTACTCCCATTGACAAATAGCCGAAAAGTACTATTCTGTTATTATATAACCCAGCAAGGTGTTAGATCCGTTCCTTCTGGATTGAGCAATAAAGGAGCAAGCTATGAGGAAAATACTTGTAATGACTGCGTTAGTAGTCCTCCTTGCAGGGTGCAGGGAGCGGAGCATTTTTGGGATATTGGGCGTAATTGACTCTGATGAGATCGATAGATATCTTACCCAGGATGTTCTGATGATTCCTATACCTGAAGACAGCGGTGCGACAGTCGATATTCAACTCGAAGCCCCTTTACCAGCCGGGTTGCGTGGAATAGCTGTTTATGTCGATACTTTCGATTTGTCAGGAATGTCCAATGACGAGATTGCCGACAAAATGGTTGCCGATAGTGTTACCGATGATACTGTGATTACAGTCAGTAATCTCGTGAACGGTCAGGGTTATTTTGTGGAATGGCGCGGAATAAGGGATGACGAAGAGATAACAACCATAGGCATCGGCGGTAAGTTCTATCCTCGACCCTGGGGACAAGGTTCCTATCTTGGTTTTAACCCGAACGAACCTGCCGATTCTGCGACAAACAATGCAATTGCCTTCAACCGCGCAACAGGCGATCTCACGAGTCATTCCTTAAGCGACGCAGTGGATGCTATAGATTTCATATGCTACTACGATGCGGGTACCGTTTACTTTACAGACGCTGCAGGCTACGGAGGTTACGACAACAAGGTGGCTGCTGCAGACAAGTCCGGTGAGAAGTGGCTTGAAGTTCAGGAGGCTCCTGGGGTATACAACGATACAGTACCTTTGGCATTAAACGAGGTTTATCACTTCAAGACCTATGACGATTACTACGGCAAATTCGTTATAGATACCGTAATCGTTGATTTGATCAATCTGACGGTGAGTATTGAAATGAAGTACGCATTCCAGACCGCTCAAGGCTACGAGTACTACTAGACTTTGGATTTTCTCAGGTTAGCGCTCGAGTCGGGGGTACATGAGAAGTAATGTGTGAAGAAGAGAGTTAGATGTGGTTAAATATGGAGGTCGGAATGGCTATAATAGCCATGCTTTTAGGGCAGATACCTTTACCATCCATTGAACAGGACGAGGCTTTCTTCAAACAGGAAGCTGTAAACAAATCCCTGATGCTGCCCGTTGACTACTTGGAAGAGCACTTCTTCGACGTACTTGACTACTACATCGATATCACGGTCGACATACCCAATGATACCATCTGGGCTGAGGTGACGATTACTTCCCGGATTCTTTCCAATGATCTGGATACCATTTTCCTGCACTTTGACTGGCCGTATACGGTGGAGTCGATAAGGGAAGGGTTACGTGACCTGGAATGGTCGACAGATTCGAGAAGTAATCTCTACGTTGCCATTGGTCGAGAGATTCAGGTCGATGATACTATTGCGATTTCTGTTTTATATCACGGCAAGCCATTTCCACAAGAACCCAGTGGCGGTCTTTTTATCGAATCCGAAGATAATGAGTACTCAGTTACATATACGGAGTGTGAACCTGAGGGTGCACGTAACTGGTTCCCTTGTTACGATCACCCTTCAGACAAGGCAACGTTTACTCAACGCATTACAGTACCTTCCGCTAATCTGGTGGTAGCCAACGGAGCCCTTGAACAAGAAGACAAAACTGGCGACTGGTGGAGTTATACCTGGCAGGAGCACTATCCCCAGGCTACGTATCTCGTTGCTTTTGCCGCCTCGAAGAACTTCGTTAAACATGACACCTTTGCCACTATCCAGGGCGAGAAAGTACCTGTAAGCACTTGGGTACTAGATAGCTATGACCAGTCCCAAAAGTTTGAGAGTACGCCTGAGATACTTGAGTATTTCTCAAGCATCTTCCCGCCTTACCCCTTTGCATCCGAGAAGTACGACCACGTTCACATGAACGGCTGGGGAATGGAGAACACCACCTGTACATTCCTCAATACATTAGTCAATTGGGGAGAACCTACTTGGGAATGGGTCATTGCACATGAGATGGCACATCACTGGTGGGGTGACTGGCTTACCTGTGGTACATGGGCCGATATCTGGCTTAACGAGGGTTTTGCTACCTATTGTGAAGCTCTCTGGTGGGAAAATCTATACGGCGATGAAGGTTACAGTAACTACGCTCGATACATTATGGATTTTTATCTGGATAACGTTAGCCTAATCCGGCCCATATACGATCCTCCGTCTGACGATCTGTTTAGTAATGCGACGACTTATAAGAAGGGTGGCGGCGTGCTGCATATGTTGCGTCATGTGTTAGGTGATTCGGTATTCTTTGCCGGTCTCAACCAATACGGGTGGAATAATGCCAATCAGTCGGTCATTACCGATGACTTTCAGGAAGCGACGGAAACCATCTCAGACCAGGATCTGGATTGGTTTTTCGACGAATGGATTTATCACCCGGGTCATCCTCATTATGAAACGGGCTGGAAGGTCAAACCGCCAACCTGGCTAACATCCACGGCGTACGAGCTTGAGTTCGCAATTGCCCAAACCCAGAACAGGCAGTATCACCACTACCCCTTTTACATGCCCATGGAAATCGCCATTTACCATGATGGAGCTGAACAGGTACTCACTTTTACCGACAGCATTGGTTATCAACGATTCACGATCGAGGTGGACTATGAACCGGATTCCTTTGTGCTTGATCCTGTCAACAAGGTTCTATGTGAGATAACCTACCACGACGATATTGACGATGTCCCCTATCCCGGTATAGAGGAACAACCTGTAACTACGGATTGCTCTGTTCTCGCTTCGGATGCGATATTTACCAACAACCTCTGCATCAACTTCACCAATCCTTTACGGGAGTTTGTAACGCTTTCGATGCACGATGCCTCCGGGCGGTTGGTCAAAAGCTTCTATCAAGGTCAATCTGAGAGCTTCCATGGAATTTATCCTCTTGAATTATTATCATCAGGCGTTTACTTTCTGCGTCTCGTATTTGCAAAGGGTGCCGTTCAAACAATCAAGACCGTCAAGATAAAGTAAGGTGAAAGTTGGGAGAAAATTGAAACTTGACAGATTATCCAAGCATGTTAGACTTATCCTTGGAAGTAAAGATAAGAAAAGGAGATTAGGATGACCGTTTTATTTCTATTGCTGGCCGTAGTCCCGTTGCCAACTCAGGAGCAGAGGATGCTTCTGCACAAGTCGCATTACCAGCCCTCGAGTCTTGCGATGCCCGGAGATTTCTGGGTACAGGACCACGATTTCGATGTCATAAACTACGATATTGAGCTGACCGTTAATATCCCTGCCGATACTGTATGGGGGAAGTTGACGCTTGAATTCGAGGTCCTTTCGGTATCGCTGGATTCTCTGGATTTGGACTTCTTTTGGGGTCTTCAGGTAGATGATATCAAGGAAGGAACACGTAGCCTTGACTGGAGAGACCTTAGCGGAGGCAGTTTGATGATAGCCTTAGGTAGAGAGGTTTCGGTTGGCGAAGTTTCTGATGTCACGGTCAGCTACCATGGCAGGCCGGGTTGGTCGGATGGACACGGGCTTTATATTGATGATAAGGGAGATTGGGGTGTCTCCTTCACGAACTGCGAACCTCAAGGCGCGCGGATGTGGATACCTTGCTGGGATGATCCTTCCGACAAGGCGACCTTCACCCAACACATAACCGTTCCATCAGGATATGAGGTTGTTGCCAACGGTACGCTGGAATCGGTAAACATACAAGGCGCTTGGTCTACATATACCTGGCAGGAGCACTATCCCCAGCCAACATATTTGATTGCATTTGCAGCGAGTGAGGATTTTGTCACCGTGGACACGTTTGCCTCGGTTGAAGATTCTCAGGTTCCAATGCGAACGTGGGTTCTGGCCTATAAAGACGTTCGCTCCAAATTTGCCTGTACACCGGGCATAGTCGAGTACTTTTCGGAGATATTTCCACCTTATCCATTTGCAGACGAGAAGTACGATCAGGTTCATGCTCCTCTCGGCGGGGCTATGGAGAACACTACATGTACTTTCTTCAATACCTCTGCGAACTGGGGTGCCGATTGGAGTTGGATAATAGCCCACGAACTTTCCCATCACTGGTGGGGTGACTGGATAACATGTGCAACCTGGGCAGATATATGGCTTAACGAAGGTTTTGCCACATATTGCGAGGTTCTTTGGTGGGAGGAATTATATGGGGAGGAGGGGTACAATACATATGCAGGTGCGATCATGGCAAACTATCTGTATAATGGTTCACCCCGCCCCATCTACGATCCACCCTGGGGAGACCTTTTCAACTCAGCTGTTACCTATGACAAGGGAGGAAGCGTGTTACACATGCTGCGCCAGGTTCTCGGAGACGAGTTATTTTTCGATTGCATAAACGAGTATGCGTGGAGGAACGCGAACGAGAGCGCAATCACCGACGACCTGCAGGATGCGATAGAAGACATCTCAGGCCAGGATTTGGATTGGTTCTTCGACGAGTGGATATACGGTCCGGGTCACCCCCACTACGAAATCGGCTGGGAGCCCGTAACACACCTCCTGGCGAATTCGGCTTCTTTAAATTCAGCACCAGCCTATCAAATAGAGTTCGCAATCGCCCAGACCCAGGATCAAAAAATCCATTACTTCCCTTTCTGTATGCCTCTCGAGATAGGCATCTACTCGGGCAGTAATGTGGAGATTATTACCTTCACGGACAGTATCGGTTACCAGCGGTTTACGGTGGATGTTGAGGCAGAACCCGACAGCATCAGGCTTGATCCTGCCAACAAGGTTCTGTGTGAGATTACCTATCACGACGATATAGACGACGTCCCTGTCATCGAAGGAGTTGGTGAAGACGATGTTGAGAGTTTAACTTCAGCAACACTCGTTGCCGATCCTGTCTTTACTTCAGAGCTTCACATCAGGTTCACTCAACCTGTTAACTCAGGGGTTGAGCTGTCACTCTACGATGCATCAGGCCGATTAATCAAATCCTTCTACCATGGTTCGGCACGTGAGGTTTACAGGATATACCCTCTTGCAGATATCGCGCCAGGTGTGTATTTCCTTATGACCAAGTTGGACTCCGGGAAGGTATTCTCTGCCAAAACCGTAAAGGTTCGCTAGATGAATACCGCAGTAGCCTTAATAATTCTGTTATGCTCAGGTTGGCCTGAAGAACGGGAATCTAATCCCCCTAACTTCCGATACAGCTGCGGTCTGATAATTCCGATCTTTGAAGATACCACCCTTGCCTTCGACGTTAACGGCTACCGGCTTGTATTCGACGTTGACATCACTGCAGAGACACTTTCCGCGGAGGCAGAAATCTCATTGACTTTACTTGAATCAGCAGATTCTCTTGCTCTCCACTTCTCCGGATTCACGGTTGAAGACGTCGAGGTCGAAGGGCAATCAAGGGATTTTACGCGAGCGGATTCATTCCTCACGGTCAGCCTGGGAGCAACTCAAACCAAGGATACGGAGCTTATACTCAAGGTCTACTACCACGGGAAACCCCAGCCTGCCACAGGCGGCTTTGGAGGCGGACTTTATATCGATTCGGACCCGGACAGCGTTACGTTTGCCTGCAACGCACCATGGGGAGCAAAACACTGGTTCCCGTGTCAGGACAATCCGGCTGATAAGGCAACAATGGAGATGATCGTTACAGTACCCGAAGGCTACGAGGTTATCTCAAACGGCAAGCTAGATTCAGCGGTACGTACCGGCCCTCAATGGACATTCCACTGGATAGAGTCTTATCCAATAGCCACCTACCTTATAGTATTCGCAGCATCTCGTAACTATGCTCTCACCGAAGATACCGCATTAATCGACGGACAACCCCTGCCTTTATATCACTGGGTTCTTGTTCCTGACTCGGCGGAAATAACGCCCAAATTCATGAAAGTCAAGGATATAGTGGAGTTCTTCTCGGAACTCTTCTATCCTTACCCTTTTGCTGACGAAAAGTACGCCCAGGTTGCCGTACCCGTGGGCGGTGCAATGGAGAACCAGACCTGTACCCACATCAATACAATCTACAACTGGAACTTAGACATAATCGTCGCCCACGAACTTTCCCACTCCTGGTGGGGTAACGCGACAACGTGCGGGTTGCTCAAACACATGTGGTTGAATGAAGGCTTTGCAACTTACTGTGAGGCCTTGTGGATAGAACATACCGAAGGCCCGGAAGGTTACGCTTCTTACTACAGGGACTACATCGAAGATGTATACTTATCCCACAGTCTATCCCACAACGATCCCGTGTTGGACCCGCCCTGGTCGAGGATATACTCGCCTCTGACCTACGAGAAGCCCGCGTGCGTGCTCCACATGCTGCGAAGGCTTGTTGGAGACGAGGACTTTTTCACTATACTGCGTACGTATGGCGAACGGTACAAGTACACCTCTGCGGTTTCCGAGGAGTTCGAGGCTGTAGTTGACGAAGTCACGGGCGATGAGTATTCCTGGTTCTTCGACCAGTGGCTGCGTGCGCCCGGCCATCCGGAGTACGAGTGGAACTGGATTGCACGCGACGGAGCGGTAAAGATATATCTTCATCAGAGTCAGAACTGGCCGCCTGAGGTGCCCATCTACCTTATGCCGGTTGAGTTTGGTTTTGTTTCAGGAACTGATACATCCTTTTTGGAATTCGTTGACAGCCTCGAAAACCAGGTCTTTGTGATTGAGGTTTCAGATAATCCGGATGAGGTACTTTTCGATCCACACGGGGATCTTTTATGTACGGTTAAACGTATGAGTGACTTAGGAGAAGCTGCGGACGCCATTACTTCCCGACTCATCTGTCCTGCCATTAGCCGTGGTACGATGAACTACCAGGTTAACGCGGAATCGGTCGAGGACATTAATCTGGTCCTTTATGATGTGTCCGGTCGTACGATAAAAAAGTGGGATAACCTTAAGCCTCAAGGTGAGTTGAATTTGGTTGGGTTATCGGCAGGAGTTTACTACCTGAAAGTCATGGAGCCTGAACTAGGAATCCACAGGATCGTAGTAGTCAAGTAAAGAAAAAACAACCTTCCTTTAATCCAAGGGCAGGATAGGTGGGTGTACGCTACGGGCTCAAGAAGTGTGGAGCAAGTTGAGGAGGTCTTTAGACCCGCAGCGAAACTTCTGATATATATTCTACTTTGAAGATCTCGAAATTTCCTTGGTTTCCACCGGACTGTAGTCGTCACGTAAGGGTGGATGTCTGCCCTTCAATTCAAATCAGTTGGTAAGAAAGGGATAGGAGGAGGGATAGATAGAGGACAGGAAGGATGGGCAGGATGGGGGGCGCTACAGGCTGAAGTAATCAGAGGTAAATCCTGGATTGAGCTTCAGGTTCCTCAATATCACCTTGTCAACAAGAGAGTCATTCGTATCGTACTTCTTGATCATGCGCGGGAATCCCGTATTCGCATCCATCCACCAGCGTTCCCGTTTGACGCCGTTGTTTGCATCCGGAGAACTGGTCTTGAACTCGATAACCGTGCACGAGGCGTTATCGACCGTCTCAGTTCCCGCGAAATTTAAGCTTCCGTTTGCCTCATACCAGTTGGCACATTTCAGCATATACTTGAAGCTTCCCGCGTATATCCTGTCACCTCTTAGTCCTCTTGCGAGGTTCGCATCCGGCGAGAGGGTAATCACAGGCAGGCCGGGCTGTTTGGCTCGAATCTTGTCCTCGTCAGGATCGTATACTGCGGTGCTGCCTTTGTTTTTCCCCTCGATTATGTCCGTGCGAATCCAGCCAGGACTCTTGTACGAGAACTTGACGGTCCTGTCCTCAGTCTTGGAAGCTTTTGTCTGGTGGGTAATCATCGTCACCTGGTAGGTCGATACGGCCTTCCATGCCGTACGCATCTTGGCTAATGCGTCTTCGGCCTCACCGCCGCGAATTGCGGTTACACTGAATATCATTGCGGCGAGCACAAGCTTTCCTGTCAACTTCTTCACATCTTCCTCCTTTTGGCAACCCTTTTCGTTGCCGTTGCTTCTTTTCCGGCTCTCTCCTTACGTTTCTCTCTAGGCTTCTCGAATAGATGATATAATACCGGAATGAAGATCAAAGTCAAAAAGGTTGCTGCAATCAGACCACCCAGTACTGGTCGTGCAATCGGAGTTGTTAGCTCGGTACCTTCACCGATGCCTATTGCCATGGGCAGAAGCCCGAAAACGGTCGTAAAGGCTGTCATCAATACTGGCCGCATTCGCACCTTACCCGCCACCCTCAGGGCTTCCTCAAGCCCCATACCCTGGTTTATTCTCAACTGGTTGGTATAGTCGATGAGTATAATTCCGTTATTGACCACTACTCCAACGAGCACGATAAACCCGAGCAGACTGAAGGTATTGAGTGAAGTCCCTGTGATAATCAGCATCCCTATTCCGCCTATCAAGGCTAATGGAAGGGTAAACATTATTATGAACGGAAACCTGAACGAACCGAACTGGGCCATCATAATAAGGTAAACAAGGATCGCGGCCATGAGAATAACCCACCACAGGTCGGAAAACGACTCGCTCATCTCGGTGAATCCGCCGGTCAGTTGAATTTTTATACCTGCGGGTATAGAGGGCTCGATCCTTTTTAACAGAGCCTGAACGTCGGCTGAAGCCGACCCCAGGTCCCTGTCCTTGAGGTTTGCTCCGACCGAGCGTATACGGTTCGTTCCCTTGTGATGTATTGCCGAGGGTGAGGAAGTGCGTTCTATTGTGACCATGTTGGAAAGTGGAACCATTCCCACAGGGGTGGATATCTCAAGCGACTCTATCTTTGACATTGTCGAGCGGTCCTCAGCGGCCAGACGGACCCTTACGTTGAACTCGTCTCCCTCGACCCGATAAGTAGTAGCAACCGCACCTGCAAGCTCTGTCCTTAAAATCTTGCCAAGTTCGTAAGGAGTTATACCGAAGCGTGACGCCAGGTCCCTTCTGATTCTGAAGGAGTACCCGGGCCTTCTGTCTTCAGCAGATGTCCGGACGTCAACCAGCCCTGGTATGTATCTTAAGGAATCTGCAAGCATCAGACCCACACTGTCAGCCTTGTCTAAATCGTATCCTTCGATCTCGATAACGATCGGCGTTGTCCCGCCGAGAGCGATGTCCTCTGCGCCGAATGCGATTGAACCGAGGGTCTGAGCGGCAGGTGTAATCTCCAATCCAGGCATGTTATTTGCCTGATCACGCAGCCAATCCTCGACTTCCTTTGACGTACGCCTTCGTTGGGTTTTCTTTACGAGATATAGCATGATCTGTGCGTTTTTGCCTGAAACCCCTTTTACGCTCGAAAGACCGCCTTCTCCTGCCCCGATGGTTGTCTGCATCAGTTCAAGCTCCGGAATACTGTCCATAATGAGCTTCTCAAACTCTCCGACACGTTTTTTCATTTCATCTAAGGAGGTACCTGCCTGTGCGGTTATGTCCACCGTAACTTCGCCGCGATCCATCGCAGGAAAGAAGTCCTTCTGGTAAAACACCATTGCAAACACTGAGAGCAGGAAAAGGGATGAACCCAGGAAGATGGCGTATGCACGGTGTCTGAGTGTCCATGAAAGGAACTTCTCGTAAAGATTCTCAATCCACTTATAGCCCTTCTCAAAATATTGACTTATCTTTGTCGGTTTCGCCTCGGCCTTCATGAATCTAGATGCGGCCATGGGGATGAACGTTAAGGCAACCAGAAGGGATGCGCTTAAGGTTAGGATCAACACCCACGAGAACTCCTGGAAAAGTATGGAAACGAATCCTTTAAGGAACAGCAAAGGAACGAAAACCGCCACGGTCGTCAAAGTAGAAGCAAAGATGGCACCTCCGACCTCCTTGGTTCCGGTTACAGCCGCTTGGATAGGTGCAAGACCAAGGATGTTGTGCCGGTGGATAGACTCGAACACGACAATTGAGGCGTCAACCACCATTCCGATAGCCACGGTGAAACCTGCAAGTGAGAGTATATCTATCTTGAACCCGGCGAGTTCGATGCCGACGAGGGCTATGAATACCGACAAGGGGATTGCAGCGCCCACGAAGGCGGTTCTCCGGAAACGACCGAGGAACAGAAACAAAACCAATGCCGCCAGAATCGCGCCGGCAAGAAGGTTCCAGAAGGTGCTGTTCAGTGAAGATTTCACGAACCGTGCAGAGTCATAAAGAACGGTTATTTCCATCCCGGAAGGCAGTCCCCTTTTAATTTCCTCAATTGCTTCGTTAAGTTGTTTTGAAAGCTGAATAGTGTTCGCACCCGAGGTCTTCTGAACCATTATCGAAACCCCGGGAACACCGTTAACGGTAAACGAGGCGTTCTCGTCGGTTTTCGACCATCGAACCCGTGCAATGTCACCCAGGTATACCGGCATGTCGCCCTTTGAACCGACGATTGTCCGCTCAAGCTCGGATAGGTCCTCGTACTCGGCAATGAGTCTGAGTTCGAGTTCCTTGCCCTGTTCGGTGATATTGCCTAAAGGATAGTTTAGATTGTGGGCTGCAAGCAGACCTTCTATATGAGAAGGGTGGATGCCGTAGGTGGTGAGTTTGCGCCTGTCAATCGAGACGAGTATCTCGCGTTCCTCACCACCGATTACGTCCGCAGCAGCCACGTTACGGATGCGCTGAAGGCGCTTGCCCAAATCCCGTGCAACTTCTCGGTTCTGGATAGCGTCAGATCCTCCGGAAACGCCGACCATCATCTGCGGTAGAAGCGAGGCATCGAGTTGTATTATCGTCGGGTCCTCGACTTCTTCCGGTGCCCAGGCCAGTGCAATGTCAAGCTTGTCCCTCACGTCTATCGAGATCATGTCAGGATCTACTCCAGCATCAAAGGACAGATTAATGAACGCGAGATTATCCGATGCATCGGAGTTTATTTCGTCAAGACCTGAGATCGTTCCCAGCCATCGTTCTGCTTCATCTACTACGTTCTTTTCGACCTCCTCAGGGCCTGCCCCAGGATAGGGAATCATTATAATCATTGAGGGAAGATTTACATCGGGAAGGAGGTCTACTGGAAGTCGGGAAAGGGAGATTCCCCCGAAGATAACAATTGCTACGAGAACCGCAAAGACAACGTACGGGTGTTTTACACTGAAAGAATAAAGATTCATTTCAGGGCCACCCTTACCCTCTGGCCGGAGACCAGATTCTGTCCACCGAAGGTTACAATCCATTCACCGGCGTTTATACCTTCCAGTATTTGAGTTTTTTCTACCCCTGAAAGCCCAAGGATCAGGTTTCGGTATTCGACCACGGAGTCTCGTGAAACAACGATGACCTTTGCGTCCGAAATTGCGGAGTTAGGGATCGCCAAGACCGACGGTCTTTCGTCGAGTATTAGCCTTACGGTGACCGATAAACCGGAAACAAAATGAGGAGAGGTTCCATTTGGGGTAAGGGTCAGTCCGAAGGTACGGGTCATCGGGTCGACAATTGGAGATTTGGATTTAATCCGGGCGGGTATGGTATCGGAATTAACCACGAGATAAGCCTGGTCAGAGGTCTGTATGTCGTTGTAATATTCACCTGCAACGGCCAGTTCCACCTCTATTTTCGCAGGGTCGATGATCGCAACGACAGGCGAACCTTGCTGGACCGGTTCTCCTTCCCGAACCATTACCTCAGCCACCACCCCGGAGATAGGGGCTTTCACAGGCTGGGGTTTGTACTCAAGCCCGACCTCCTCGGGTTGAAGGGTCATGAGAACCTGGTTTTTGTATACTTCCTGACCTTCGGTAACATTTATTGAAGTGACCTTTCCGTATGCACGCGATACCGCGGCAGTCTGGCGCACGGGCGCAATGTAGCCAATGAGATCGACACTTCGAGTCACCGTTTGAGTATCAACGGCCGTAACTTCGACCAGAGGCGGTGGTTCTTTTATTACTTTACCCTTTTTGGGTAAGAAGAGGTATATAATTACGCCTACCGCTATTACACCGACTGCGGTAAGTATCCATTTTGCGGCGCCTTTCATTAAAAACCTCCAACAACGCTTTGGAATTTTACATACGTTACTATAACATCGCGCTCAGCCATCACCCTGTCGGTCTGTGCCTTACGCAACCCTAGTTCTGCATCCAGAAGGTCCACATCCGAGGCGAGACCTTCGGCTGTTCTTCTTCTTACTGTTCGCAACAGTTCGGTCATTTCATTCTCCTTCTTCCTCGCCGCCTCGAGTCTGGCATATGCAATCTTTAATTCACCCTCCGCCTCGGTGAGTTCGAAACGCACCTGGGAACTCAGGACTTCTGCCTGGATGTTGAGTTTTACGAGTTCCTTTTCGAGTCTTTGAACCTCGGCATAACCTGCAAAACCATTGAATATGGGAACCTGGGCGCCTATTGTATATGACCAGTCTGTGTTCCACTCCCCGTTAGTCATGAACGAACGTTCTGCTTTATACTCCGCTCCTACACCTAGTACAGGTAGAACCTCACGCTGCTTGATTTTTATCTGTCTATCTACCATCTCCTTACCGAGTTGAATCTGTTGCCAGGCCGGACGTTGTGAAAGAACCTTCTCAAGGGAATAAAACGTTGAAAAAGAATCCGGGACTTCTAAACTCTGATCTAATACGAGAACCGTATCAGGACCGATATTCAAAAGGATCCCTAAACGAGCCTTCAACATCTTAACCTGTTCGGTAATGTCTGTCAGTTCAGGAACTATCTCAGCTTCCTTGGTTTCCGCCTGCAGGAGGTCAAGATGGGAAACCAGACCCTGGTCGTATTTCTCTTTAATATTCGCAAGATGTCTTGAGGCGTTTCGCTGGGCAGCGAGCGTAAGATACTGTGCTTCCTCCAGTGCACGGATGTTAGCATAAAGCTCAGTTACATTTACACAGAGCGTCCTTTGAACTTCTGAAGAATCCAGGCGTGCAAGCTCGACCCCCTGGTCTGCAAGTGCATATCCTTGCAGCCTGCGGCCATACGTCCATAAGGGAAGTTCAATCCCGAACGAGATCTGCTCGGAATGCTCTTCGCCCAGGAATATTTCCATATCGTAACCAAGAGGTTCGAGGCTGAACCTGGGTATCTCGCTTAACCTCACCAATCCCGCCTCAGCCGAAATCTTAGGGAAAAACTCCGAAGCAGCCTTTAATTTCCCAAGCTCTGCCTGCTCGATTTCAACCTGGGTAAGCCTTATTTCAGGAGCTTCACGATAAGCCCTTTCCATTGCTTCGTCTAGGGAGAGGTTAAGTGTGTCTGGTACTGCCAGTAATGCGATTATTAATACACTCAAGATAGTATCCCCTTGAAGAAAAAGTCCTTGACAAAAGCTATTTCGATTTCAGGTTCGGTTGGATGGTCTGCCAGTAGAAGTGAATGAACGAAGCAGTATTCAAGTAGATGCAGGAAAACTCCGGCTAATCTTTTTGGATCGAGTTTGCGGAACTCTCTGTTCCTAGTACCCTGCTTGAAAATAGAAGCCAGACTCTTCTTGACCTGCTCAAGCTTCGGGAAAAAATCCTGTCTGATCCCTTCCTCTATTTCTTCAGGAGTAGCTCCGGGCAAGGCAAGAATAGGTATATTACCGAAAAGAGGACTTTCCTTCATGAACCTTAGACTCGTATCAAGGATCGATTCGAGTTTGTCGCGGGCAGTAGTTTTTTTATCACCTGCGACGTTGCCAACGAGTTCTGTAAGTCTTCTTACACCCTCAACGAGTAAGGTGAGGTATATGTCTCCCTTGCTGCGGAAGTATAGGTAAAGTGTTCCTTTGGCTACCCCTGCTTCCTGAGCCAACTCATCCATCGACAAATCCTTGAAGCTCTTGTGCTGCATGAGTCTTGCGGCAGCCTCAAGGATTATTCGACTTTTCTCAGAATCTTGCTCTTGCACCAACGTAAGCCTCCAGAAAACGTTCATCTACGTCCGCATCACCGTACTTATCGGTATCAAGTGACAGAACATGACGATGATTAAGACCAGCTTCTATAATGATGAATGGAACAGGCCTGTACATGACAGAGACTCCTAGAAGGATTCCAAAGTCCGAGGCCCTCATATGCGTTGTATCATGAGTAGTGTCCTCTGGTATTATAGGTATTAGGTCACCGTCCTCATACCACTTCCAGGGTACCCAGGAACCGCCAGCCCTTAAACGCAAACCTACAGGGCCTTTTAAATAAGGCCATGACTCGAATAAGGTGGAGGCATCGAAGAAATACCCTTCCCAGCGGCGAACCTGCCAGGATGTGTCGAAACGGTCCTCATACTCCACTCCGAAGCACCGTATCCCGAGATCGAATCCTATTCCAGGTAACACGTCTCTTATCCCTGCCTCTGCCCCCCAGGATAGAACCGGGGTATAGTCTTCAATGTCAGCCCCTCTGGGTATCTCGAACGTCAATCCGCCGCCTGCCTCAAATCCGATACCGAACAGACAGCTTGCAAGTAAAAAACTCATCGGCACTCTCCTTATTACATTACTGTCATTTCATAAATTGACTGACCGGTCAGTATAATCACTAACTAAATCTCTCGGAACCCACCAGTCCATTTGCCCTGATCTTGAAGATAACAATTTAGGGGCGTTATTCTTTCCCCCGATCAATTTTCGCCTCAGTCCCTCACTTGATTGTCGAATCCCTATAATCTTATCACAACCTTTCAGAAATTCTCACTGACCCTAGGGTCAGCATGTCGTAATTATAGTCTCGATTGGGAAGTTGTCAAGTCCTTTGACTGTTAATTAGATTAACTAAATTGATAGAATCGATGTTCTTTTTCGGTTGATAGTTAACCCATAAGGACTGACTTTTGTCCGTCCTTACTCAATTTGAACTGGTCAGTACAAAACTATCTTGCCTATTAAATTCTCTTTATCGGCGACTATCCGGTAGAAATAAACCCCTGGTCTTTGCGATATCCGGAATCGAACCTCACCTTCGGAAGGTTTTTGGCTTTGCTTCGCCATTCGTTGACCCAGGACGTTGTAAACCGCCAGATAAGCCTTGCAGGATACGTCAAGACTCAGGCGTATCTCCGCTTCGTGCCCGACAAGTATTACCCGCACTTCTGGAGTATGGGTGGGTGATTCGAAAGCTCCCGGCTCATCCGAGGCGTTCCGGTAGTAATGCAACCTGCCGTCCTGGACAATGAATAAATCCAGATCTCCGTCATCATCCATGTCAAACAATGCAGGGTTGCCGCTTTGGATACCGTCAAACACCTCGGTGTGCTTTTCCCAGCGAGGTTCGTTATGCCCGGTATTGAAGAATGCGATGAGCTCGCCTTCCGTTGTATTCACGGCTAGATCACAACGACCATCGTTATTCAAATCACCTGAGGACATATAGGAGACCATTAATCCTTCCAGACCTGTTATGATATTGTCGTTTCTCTCGTATTGTGGTTCGTCGTCGGGGCGTGTGTTGAGGCAGCCGATCAGTACCCCATCTTCAGATATACCTATGGCGCTATGCCTTGCATTCCCGTATATGTCGATGAAGCAGGATGGGAAAAGGTAAGGTAGTTTCTTAAAAGCGCTATCATCTCTTATCCATTCGGGTTCATACTTACTTCCCTGGTTGCGATACAGGGTGTTGAGGCCATTAAAATTTAGCACGTAGTCAACGCGTCCGTCGTTGCCGAAATCAGCATACTGGATATAACCGTTGGCGCTACCTTCGAACCACGAATAACCGTGAGCATCGCGTTTCCAATACGTTCCCTTTTCGTCTAAGGAGTAGCGACGGTAATGTGGGAAAAAATAATCTACAATCTCTGCTGCACCCTCTAAGCCCCAATGATGCTCGACTTCACTTAATACTAACTCAGGTGTACCGGTGCCGTTGATATCTGCAGCCGATGGGTAGGTCCCCAAGATTCCACCCCAGATACCTGCAGGTCGAAGAAAGTCATACGAAGGACTATCTTGAATGAGTTCACCTGGATAGTATTGATAGCCTCCTTCGTATTCATTCCCCTGGATTAGAAAATCAATTACACCGTCGTTGTTCCAATCGTTAAGCGATACGCAACCTGGTATATACCATTCGTAAATACACTCATGAGTCCATTCCGGGTACACCGCTGTACCGTTGTTGCGGTGTAAAATTATTGCCCCGGGCATAGGTGGTGGATCTGCATAGGCAATTTGTCCAGTTGTGAATAGATCCCATATCCCATCTTGATCCCAGTCAATCCAGGTTGGCTGTTGGTTAGCCATACTCAAGGCATTCAAGCTACCTAAATAAGAAGTATCTGCCACCCACGATGGGTGTTGAGGTGTGCCTCGGTTCCAGTAAAACCTAGGACCATTGCACAGCATATCGAGGTCTCCGTCTTCGTCTATATCTGCAAAGTCGGGTTCGCAAACCCGAAGTCCGCCCAGTAGCGTTGAGTCGGGTATCCACAAAGGGTACCCGGGTTCTCCAATGTTTACGAATACGGACTCCGAATTGCTAGACAAGATGAGTAATTCCTCTCTTCCATCAGCATTCAGATTGCCTGATCCCAGCGAGGATGCCTGTGTGGCCGGTGCAATCCCATCAATGAGGGTCTGATTAAGCCTCCATTGACGTCCTGTAGTTGTTAAGAAATTCTCAAAAACCTCGAGAGGTTGGCTGTAGCTCTTACCGTTTATATCGCATCTAAGCATATCTTCATCACCGTCTAGATCAAGATCAGTAAACACAATATCTTCTGTTTGAGAATCTGAGAAAACAACATAAGGATTAAACGAAAGGCCCATACTTATGCGTTCGGTTTCGTCAACCCACCTCCATTGTCCGGGCGTATTGACCAGGCTTATTAGTACGAAGAAAAACATGCGTTCCTCCCTTACGCTTATTGGTTAACGTTTAAATATAGAAAAAGAATTATCGAAGTCAAGTCTTCTCACCTTCTTCGATCACGAGTCCCACTACAGGAAGTCCAAGGGTTTGGAAAAAGCGATTTGAGTGAGGCTATCAATACTTGAGTATCCTTTGGGAGTTTAGTAGCCCTATGGGGATTCGAACCCCAGTCTCCTGGCTGAGAACCAGGTGTCCTGGGCCAGACTAGACGATAGGGCCTAAGGGTGGTATTTTACCAAGCTGCCTGGGTTTGTCAAGCATGCGAGTCAGGTGAGTTATATAGTCACTCGATTTGTCTGCCCTAAAAAGAACGTAAATATCACGAGGATAATCCGAAAGTCGTACAATGATATAATACAAACATCTTGATTGTTGACATCCGGTCAATAAGGGATAATCTCTTCGATTGTCAATAAGGAGCAAGATGGATTTCTTTGAACTTATCAGGGATAGACGCAGCATCAGGAAATTTACAGACAAGGAGGTCGAGCCGGAGAAAATTTACATGATACTCGAGGCCGTCCGGATTGCGCCTTCCTCTTCAAATTCCCAGCCCTGGTACGTCATCGTAGTTCGAGATAAGAAGCAGATTGCCGCTCTTTCCAAATCCGCAATGCCGGGTTCGCGTTTCGTCATTTCCTGGATGGCCGGTGCACCTTTGGTCTTCGTTTTGTGTGTGCGTCGTAAATTCACCCACAAGTTCTCCTCTTCTTTCGGACACCAGAATGTCTGGCTCGATGCAGGTATTGCAGGCCAGCACCTTGTGCTTGCAGCGCACGCCCTGGGTCTCGGGACATGTTGGATAGGATGGTTTACTGAGAAGAAGATCCGTGAGTTAATAGAGTTGCCCGTCAAATACCATGTTGCAGCCCTAATCCCGTGTGGATATCCTGCCGAGACGCCCAAAGCACGTCCTCGTAAATCCCTGGAGGATGTATACTCACTTGAAACTTTCTCTGACTCGAACAAAAAGATATAAATATAGGAGAATATATCGAATTGTCCGGGGTTATTTCTGATTAAGAAGATCTACGCAAACAAACGGGCTTGACAAGTTGCTTTGTTTGTATATTATTAATGTAGAAAGCGGAACCCATGGGAGCTGTCATGGTATTGGAGAAAGCTTTAGCAGGTGGGATCATCGGGGATAGTATATATCCGATGATTCTACTTAGTGATAAAGGTATAATAGGAGGAGGAACGGTAAAAGACTTATGGGTGAACAGTGATGTAAAGGTATTTAGCGATACCCCACTGGCGTATAGTCCTTGGGTGTTAAGCAATAGATTTTCCGAGGACTTTGCAGCGTCCGAAAAAAGAAATAAGCATAATTCAGGAGAGGCGTATATCTACCCATGGGGAATTGTGGCCTTACATAATAATTATGGAGTCTCTCCGGCATTAGATAAGAGTTGGAACTACGTTCTTAAGAGCTTGGAACGTAGAAGAAAACAAGTAAAAAAAACAGTTAATTCCCAAGGAGGGGGATTATGAAAAAAACCCTCACCGTTTTGTTATTAGTATCTACAGTGGCCTTTGCCCAGTTTACAGGTTCAATCGGTACCACTGCCAATCCTCTTCTAAAGATCGGATTCGGCCCCCGTGCCGCTGCAATGGGTAACGCCTATGTAGGTTTGTCCACGGACATCACCGGTTTGTGGTGGAATCCGGCAGGACTCAATCAACTTAACACTTATGAAGCCATGGCTTCACACCACGAATGGTTCCATGGTATCCGGGACGAGTTCCTGGCACTGATTTGGCCCCAGTCTCCCAAGAATACCTACAGTTTTGGCCTTAACTTTACCAGTATCACAGGAATCGAGTGGTGGGGTGCAGATAATAGACCCGGCGATGATGGAACTGAGGTAGCCTATATCTCGGCCTACGAGGCGATGTTTATAGGCGCCTTTACCCGTCAGATCACCAACCAGTTTGGGGTCGGTGTCAGCGTAAAAGGCATGTTTGAGAGCCTGTATGGATCTTCAGGCTTCGGCGGCGGATTAGATGTAGGTCTTCACTATAAGGCTTCGCCGGTCATAAGCCTGGGCGCTGTCCTTCAAAATCTGGGCGCCATGGCATATGGCGGACGTACATGTATGACCCCTATCCAGGCTCAGGTCGGAGCAGCGCTTACATTGGAAAACTTGATGAACGGTGCAAACTTCCTTCTTGATGTCCAGGTACCTTTGGATAACAACGTGAGCGTTCACGTCGGTGCTGAGGTATGGCCACTTGAGATATTAGCCGTACGTATCGGATACCAGACCGGTCCCCAATCTTTGTTCAAGAAGATTGATACTACAGGTACAGTATCAACCTCCGAACAAGTCGGCTTGGGACCTTTGGCCGGACTCACGGGCGGCGTAGGTGTGGTTCTTGATCAGTACCGTGTCGATTACACTATCGCCCCCTACGGTGCACTGGGTCTTACTCATAGGATCGCGCTTATTGCAGCTTTCGGTGAACGTCCTCGCTTCGGTGGCGTAATAGTGAAAGTCATCGATGCCGAGACAAAGCAGCCGCTGACTGCCACTATTGATCTGGAAGGTCTTATCCGTGCTACACACGAGACCGATGAGAAAGGACACTGGGAACGGAAAGGCCTTGCCAGCGGTACGGTCGAAGCTACAGCCTCGAGGGATGAGTACTATCCGAATTCAGGCTCAACCGAAATCAAACCCGGACAAACCTCTGAACTGGTCATTGCGCTTTCCAGGATCCCGCCCGGCGGCATCGTTGGAGTGGTTACCGACGTGAAAACCAACATGCCCCTCGTTGCCACGATTCATTACACAGGGCCAAACGACATTGAGGGTAAAGTCAAGACCGACGAGCAGGGTAACTACCAAGTACCCGGCCTTTACCGCGGAGAGTACGACCTTTACGCTGAACCCGACCATCCCAAGTACTTCCCTCAGGAAGCAAAAGTGATGGTCGATGCCGGAGAAGAGACGGAGAAGAACTTCGCCTTACTGCGCGAGAAGGAAGTTATCGTATTCCACAACATCGAATTTGAGACCGGTGAAGCCAGAATTCTTCCCGATTTCTACAACGTACTCGATCAGATCGGCCAGATCCTTGTTGACAACCCGTCGATTCAGGTTGAACTGGGTGGTCATACCGACTCTCGTCCTATCAAGACACCTGAGTTCAAGGACAACATGGCTCTCTCTCAAGGCCGCGTGGAATCTGTTCGCCAGTACCTGATAGACAAGTTCAATCTAACCCAGGATCGTCTGGTTGCCAAGGGATACGGCGAGACCAAGCCAATTGCCTCCAACGATACTGAAGAAGGCATGGCCAAGAACCGCCGCGTCGAATTCAAGGTGCTTACCGGTATCGAGTACTACCACGAGATTCGTCAGACCACACCTGACAGACGCAGAAGAGAGGAAGAGGAAGAAGATAACGAGTAAGGGGGATAAGAGCATAAGTAGAAGCCTTCAGGGGACTGCATAAAGAGAGGAACGAATAAAGAGAAGCGGGGCTGGTTTGGAAACTGGCTCCGCTTTTTTCTCACGACAACTAAGGGTTGAACTTCGCGCAGAAGAGGAGTCGAACAGCAATGAGTGCCGCGAGTGATGACGAGGGAAATTTCTCCGAAGCACTTGTGTGGGACGAATACTCAAGTGTGTTACGTATCAAATATCAATTGGGTCGTCGCATTTAGGAGCAGACGCTAGCGATTCGGAGAAAAACTTAAAATATTTAACCCCATTAACTAATTTTCCTGCGCACTCTTCAATATATATAAGTACTAAACTCCTTTTTTATTGAACTTATATTCAGTATTTTAAAAGGCAGTATACCCCTTGACAGGAGGTAACAATTAGCTATACTAAACTAATAGCGAAATGCGGATGTAGCTCAGGTGGTAGAGCACAGGCTTCCCAAGCCTGTGGTCGCGGGTTCGAATCCCGTCGTCCGCTTAGGAGTTAAAGAGAAACCTCATGGAGGCTGGATGGCAAATTTGTTGTTAGCGTTAATACTGCTGAACGGAATAAGTATGGAAGTTGAGTGGAGCGAAAAAACAATCCACTTCTACGGACCGATTCAGCTCGAATCGGATACGGCTTACTTTGCACAGTTGCAGACTGGTCTCGATTCGGTTTTCGCGACTATTCCGTTTGATGCCGAACACAGCCTTGCCGAGGTAGTTAAGCAATCTCGAGACGCTCGTAATTATTTCAGTACTGCCCTTGTATATCCGCAGGTGGTTTCCACCAGGTATTCCACCACAGGAGAAGTACAGAATGAGTATGTGTTGAATATTATTGGGCCGTATATCGAAGAACTCATTCCTCGTTCCTCACCTGGTTTGACTTTGAGGAGTGTTGTTCCCGAAACTCGGGTTGACGAAGAAGAGGTTGCCATTCCTTCAATCCCCAATACCGGCTTTGTTATAGATGCCAGGGGCACTGGATTTCGCCCAGGTGTATTTCCTCGTCTTCTGGATACTGAAGGAAACGTAATTTTCGACCCGGGTAAAGTGGACAGAAGCGTCCTCAGAGAGCGGGGATACGTTCAATATGCTTACTCCCCACGTGAGGCCCTTGAGACTCGTGAGCTTGGATTGAATCCCTTGAGGATTGTTGCCGAACGCTCGGCAGGAAGCAATCAATGCGATTTAATACTTCCAGCTGTTGAGGCGGAAGATATTATAAACTCGGCACTCAACCTCCGGTTGCTTTCAGAGTGCCGGGTTATGATCATTATCGATCGTATTTAGTTAGTGATAAGTACCTGAAGACCCGTGGAGGGCTGGGATAGGAACCCTCTAGGAATGAGTTGTGAGGAGGGGGCGTTTTTTTAGCGGAATCTAAAGCCGTTATATAGAACCAATTAATAAACGTTAGATAGAATCAGTTTTTTTATCAGCCGTGACCTTTGAGTCGGCGGTTTTTGATGGGGCAGGTTTTTCCTTGGAGCGTTTGTAGTCGGTCACGTAGAATCCGGATCCCTTGAATATGATTCCTGCACCTGGTCCGATAATGCGCTGGACCTTGCCGCCGCACTTAGGGCACTTCCTTACCGGTTTTTCCGAAATACTCTGGAATCGCTCGAACCGGTGTCCGCATTTTTTGCATCGATATTCATATGTAGGCATATGAATGGAATTATAGGTTCGACGACGGCCGTGTCAAGTTACGAGGCTTCTTTGTTAATGCAGAATTATGATCTTTTCCTTATCCATCAGATTGTTATGAGATTCAAAGCGCACGAAGTAGACGCCAGGGGACAGCCGCTTACCTGCATCTTCCGTTCCGTCCCAGAAGAGGGTTTGATCACTTCGGACTGTCAGCTGCTTAACCAGTCGTCCGCAGGCATCGTAGATTTCGAGCTTGCCTGGGATAACCTGGGAAGGTACGTAGAAGTTGAAGGTTTTCCCTATGTGCGGTTCGACTTTGAAGGAAGGTAATTGATGTGTTACGGTCTCCTCCACCCCCGAAGCCCTGGCATAGGAAGCCCATACGCTGTTGTCGTATTTATCTTCGCCATCGCGGTTGGATGCCCATACGCACCACACACGACCGTCACCGTCCACTGCTATGTCGGGGTTGAAGTCGAATGCAGGGTTTACATCTACAGACTCAGGTTCGCTCCAACCTTGACCCGAGTTTACCGAGTAGTAGATATCTCCCAGGCTGTCTTTCTCGACCACAGCCTGCCTCCACACGGCCCAAATATTATCATCCTTATCCACAGTCATCTTGCCCCGAGGAGACATAGTGTACGGTGAATCCCCATAAAAAGGACCTGCAAGGGATATCGTATCAGGCGCTGACCAACCCCCACCGCTGCTGTAGCTGGCCAATACATAAATACTCTGTTCATTCTCCTGATTCCAGAATGCCCATACCCCGCCCTCGTGATCGGGCGCCAAGTGAAGATAAATAGGAAACCCCCAACCCCACAGCGTATCGCTCATGTCGATGATAACGGAAGGCTCGCTCCAGGCGTTACCGTCCCAGTAAACCGATTCCAGTGTAGTGATCCTGTCCGGGTCGGAGGAGGTATGCCATGCCATCCATACCCTTCCCAGGGCGTCGGTTGTCATCGCGTAGAAGGCGTGGTCGAGCCCGTCCTTCGGGTCGGAAAGCAAGCAGGGCTCACCCCATTTGCCTTCCTTGTAGCGGTTGTAGTTGGTCTGGAATGCATACCATACATCGATCGTTATCCAGCCCACCCATACCCCATCGGTGCTGTCAGCCGTTATATGGACTCCTGCGTAAAAGCCGTACCCGTAGGTAGGAACCGTATCGGGTCCAAGCCACTGCTCGCCGTCATAACGGGTATAATAAACCTCCGTGTAATTAACAGTCATTACCCACAATGTATCAGCTTTGTCGAAACGTGGTTCTCCACCCCATGCAACATCCGTCACGTGTTCCCACGTTTTGGAAACATTGTTGTATGTGAAAAATGAATTGCTGCATTCGCACCAACATACGCCATGATTGTCAACGGTCAGATTGACGCCCCCCCCTTCCCCGATATACTGCGGTTCAGACCATATACCAGCCCATAATATACCGTAAACCACGATAACAAGTATTAAAGTTCTTAACTTCACAAAAGCCTCCAGTGGACGGGGTTGCCCCCGTCCACCTTAAGTATAGGTGATTTTACTATCGTAACAAGATTATTCGCTCGTTGGTGCTGAATTTGTCAGTGCTCATCCGTATGAAGTAAACGCCCGCTGAGCAGCTTGCGCCTTTGGTATTTTCGCCATCCCATGTAACCGCGTGATGTCCCGGTGATTCTTTTCTTGAAACCAGCGTCTTTATCCTGCGGCCTGACGCGTCAAAAATCGCCATCTCCACAAACTCACTCTCCTTGGAACCGGGTATTCCGCCGACCGAGTAGGATACCGTGGCATTTGAACACATTATGCTGGGTTGAACGGGTTCGAGCTTCCATTCAAACATATCAACCAGAGGTTCGTCTTGTTGACCTGGCGGCGAACCATTGTACTCAAACGAGGTACAGGCAGGTACGATGCTGTAGTCGGGACTTTGATTGGTCGCAGTTACGTAATACATTCCGATGTCTACAGAAGAGGGGTAAGGGAACCAGGCCTTTCCACACTTATCGGTATAACTTATCTGGTGGTACTGTCCGTCTTCGTGATAGATACAAACCTTAGTTCCCGGTAAGGGAATGTGAGTAGAAATAGCCTTAACCCATACCTCGATTTCGGTTCCAAAGCTCACGGAATCATAGGCCAGGAAAGGGGAACCGCGCCATACGTCCAGGTCTGGGTCGCCTATCCAGTACGTTACACGTGCGAGATCTAATCCGTCATAAGTTCCTGTATGCCAAGCGTTTATCCCGCAGGTTTTGCCGTAGATTATCGCCATCCCGCAGTTGAGTTCATGGTCGAAGTGTCCGCTGAATATGGCGCTGTCCACGGTATGAGACGGTGCGCGTCCGATAGAGTAAGACGCCCCGAACGCCGCAGTGCCCCCTCCATCCGGATACCTTGTCCAGGCTTCGACCATTGTCTCGACTTCATTAGTACCGTCGTTGGTCCAACAGATATTCCCGCTGAAACAAGCTATTCCGTAAACCAGAGGACACCGGACTTCGTTTTCCAGCGAGCGGATGTCGTACGTAAAGAAATTGTCGCCCATATTCCCGATGCGACTCCAGAAATTGAAATAACCATGTCCGATGTAATTGAGGATTCCTACGCCTGGCTCGGTTTCAAGAATGTTAACCATCTTGGTTGTATGGTCACCCAACTGACCGTAGACGCTGTCAACCTCGAATCCGATGGGTTGGAGTACCCCTTCCCAGACAAGGTGTTTCCCGTCGATAGGTATGATTTCTTCTGGGGGGTTTCTGAAATCGTAAGCGGCGCAGAGCATAGCCTTGTCGAGGTTCCAATGGGGCTCTGGTTCGATGTCCCTTTCGTAATCGAGGGTCTTCCTGACATAGGCCTCGAGGTCCGCTTGATTGCGTACGCACCACCTGCCTATAGGAATGTCGGCGAAATCGTCAGAGCCCACAAGAAGCTGGTAGAAATAGTCCGAGTATTTGCCGTTCCCAAACTCGTCGTGTCCATCGAAATACCATGTCGGTATGTGTGAGTCGTCTGCGCACTTGACCGGGATATAACGTTCAAAGTCATTGATACCCTTTGTTTTATCAAACACCGGCGAGTCGCCGACGAACAGGATGCAGTAAGGGCGGCGATTGTAGCAGCCCAATATCCCCTCGTACCACGATTGGATCCCGGCCTTGAGTTCTTCGGCGTTAGAGGGATTCCCTTGATAAACTGGAGGTATTATCCAATCCAAGTTACACGCGTCCACAATAAAGCCCTTTTTTCTCTTCCATTCTATAAAGGTATCGAGCGCAGGACATACCTCCGGGCGGAAAGCGTTGGCATAGATGAGTAAATACACGGGGCGTGAAATAACCCAACCGGAGTTTATACGTGATCGGCTGTAAAGGTCGTCAAAGTTCAGAACCTGCGAGCGGTACAGCCGCTCCCACTGGGGGCTTATGTAGCTTGTTTTTT
>JAFGSK010000042.1 GCA_016934635.1 Caldifarciminota bacterium | reverse complement strand
TACTTCCTCGGCAACCCGGCGGCCTGCGGAGTTGTAAACCGTCAATACGGCTTCGCCCGGAACATCCCAGGAGAGGCGGTTGAGGGTGGGGATAAGCTTGATTGGTGACGCATCAGGTACAACTTCTTCAACCGCAGGAACGTCCCAGTCGGTTATCTTGGCGTAAACGTCCCAGCCCTTGTGGCGGCGGTTATCAAGCCATACGTAGACTATCCGGTCGTCGTTTGCGGCCACGCAGTTACGGCCTACAATCTGGTGGTTGTATCCAAAAAAATCGGGCTGGTTTATCTGTATCTTGCGGGTCCACGCGGCACCGTCTGCGTGATAGTAACGGGCACAAACCTCAGGATCTCCGTCTTCATTAGAGTAGTCGGTCGCAAAGAACACGTAACCGCCCTGTGGCGTAGCGGAGATTCCGAGATATAAACCCAGTGCCCATTCCAAATCGGTCTTATAGTTTTTCCCGAGCGCGTTTCCGTCCTTGTCATAGAATTGCGCATAAGCGACGCTGAAAAGACCTGGGCGGCTGTCTTCTGCCCAGGCGATGCAGAAATTGCCTGAATCATCTGCCGCTATCGAAGGACGGCGTTGATAGTTCCCTTCTATACCGGAAAGGGTATCGTCGGAAACCTTGAAGTCAGGGCCGAGAGGCTGACCCCCGGCGTCAAAACGACGGGCGAAGATGTCGCCGGAGTTATCATCTCGTTTATCATGCCAGGCGACAATGAAACTGCCGTCATCGGCAAAGGCTACTGGAACACTTGAGATTGGTATCGCGCTTCCGGAACTGACCTCGATGATTTCCTGGTCTATGGGACTGCTCGATGCATCGAACCGGCGGGCAACTATCTGATTATCATAGCTTCCTTCACCAACTTTGATCAGCCACACCGCAATAAATTCTCCGGAACGATTCATCCCGATATCGCAGTTAAACCATCCACCGAATTCCCTTTTCAAAGGATCGACCTGAATAGGCTCTCCGTTCGCCTGCCCGTCTGCGAAGTATCGCTGAATAAGAACCAACGGCTCCTCGTCCACTCTTTCGTTCCATATTACCGCAAAGTCCCCGGTTGCGCGATTAATAGCACCCCAGCCTTCATGGATATGCAAGGCATCACCTGCCGCCTGACCGTCCGGTGAAAACCGCTGGCCGTAGTTGTAAAGCACGCCCTCAAGGGTCTTCATACACCAGAGGACAAGGAAACTGCCGTCATCCTGAATGAATACCTGGGCGTTCCCCTCGGATAACGAACTCTCATCGTCTGAAATCAGAACCTCATTTCCGGTTAAGGAACCTGTCATCGTGCCGGTGCGGGCAAGAACCTCATCAGACTTTTTGCCTCCCTCAATCCTGACGGTTCTGAGGAAGGTTGCGAGCCAGTCATCCCCCTGAACGGCAAGACCGGAGGCAAGACAGTGTTCGGCACGATCATCACTTACCGCGAGCTCTGAACCCCGCAGATATCCGTTCGAGAAGAAACACTGAAGGTATACCCGGTAAAGGCCGGTTCTATTATCAGACCAGAGGAGTGCGAAATTGCCGTCATCTGCAACCGCAATTCCGATTTTGTTGTGGACGCTTGCATCCCCAAGTGCATCGTGGGCCCGTACTGGTTGTCCTTGAGAGGAACCAAGGGAGTTGTAACTTCTGAAGTAGACAGCTTCACCTCCAGCCTCTTCCTGCCTCCACGCAACTATGAAATCCCCTTCAATATCTATACCAACTACCGGGTAAGAAGCACCTTCTTCTGTATTTATTTGAAATGCTTCGCCTAAAGGTTCTCCGTTGCCGGCGAATCTGCGTCCGAATACGTGGAATACACCATCAATTAAATCCTGCCAAACCACGATTCCAGAACCGTCCGGGCCTATCGCCGCCTTTGGGTAGCAAGTAGAAAACTCAGGTGCTGCAATCTCCCGAATCTCGCCTTTGGGTGTATCTTCTGCATCGAATACACGAAGCATTATTGATTTATCAACCCAAACATAGATGTATTCACCACCATTGTTCATTGCCGAATATGCACAAGGCCAAGCCTCAAAACCGAGTTGCACCTCGTCCTCAAGAGGTGTACCTTCGGGTGAAAATCGTCTTCTGAACCAGGACTGATTGTTTTGAATGGTCCTGTGCCAACAGATAAGACAATTACCGTCACCGGATGAGACTACAACCGGCAATTCCTCTTGGTCGTAACCTACAAAGGTGTTCGCCCTGGTATTAATACCCTGTGTTGTTCCATCCCTGTCGAGGAGCTGAAAAAAAACGTCACCATAACCAACGTTTCCTAAGTTTCGGTCATCGGTCCAAACCACTATCCAGCCCTGGGGCAGGGCAGCGACCGAGGCGTCCTTCTTTTCACACTTGTAAGGGTAATCCGAATTAACCAGATAATCATCCTTAATTACACCACCTTGAATAAGAAAGGCTAAGAAAAAAACCTCAATATACATTACATCCTCCTTTACTCTATGATTATCATAGATTGGATTCTAACTTTGTCAATACGTGGGGACGATTGAACAACGTCCCCACAACGGTTTTTATAGCCCTTATTCTAGTTGCTACTAGTGCTGTACCAATCAAACCAGGCAGGGGGTGGATCCTCTAAATAGCAGTCATCACCATGTCCATAGGCTGTGTCTGGATCAACATAGCCCTCCATATCACCTATCGGGTCTGGCATTACCTGATTTGCAGACCATGTTCCCGTGAAATAGTTGTCCGTTACCGAACCGGTAAAGGTTCCTGTTATACCTGCACCGTTGTTGAAAGCGGGGTCATCCCATGTGCCGGAGAAAGCACCTGATTCGTCGTCTAACGTGCTAAAGGTTCCTTCCCAGTACGCCAATGGGTGAAGGGTTTTACCGCCGAGAATAACGGTACCTGCAGCTTCTCCATCATAATAATAGTTGGTTGCGATAGCCGTTACGGCAGCTGCAAGCAGCAAGACAGCCAGAATAGGAATAAGGTTTTTTGTTTTGCGCATGTTGCGCCTCCTTTGGCCTATCGGCCTTTAAGTGTTTACGACCGACAGGAGGAAACCCTCAACTCAGATTTTCGCCTCCTCCCACCGGCCAGACCCATTATACTCGTAGGGGGGGCTTGTCAAGTGTATGAAGGCTAATTTATCGATTACTTAGGCATATTCAACTAGATATTCAATAAGCCAAACGCTATAGCAACATAAATTAAGTGATTAGTCCAGGTTACAGTAAATCTTCTAATCTCCGTGAGTTCTGCGGTTATTTCACCAGGGGTTTATGGGGTTTATAAGGATGGATCGGATTACCTCTCCGCTCTCCCGTATAAGCAAGACCGGCCGGATAAATCTACTCCAGCCGGTCCATGGGTTTACGAAAGCAGTTGCCTATGTAGCGATCATTTCTTTGAGCTAGTCATCCCAGCCGTTGTCTTCCCAGTCCTCGTCGTCCCAATTGTCGTCTTCAGGTTCCTCTCCCCATTCCTTATCACGGTCAGCTTCGGTTTTTTCGTATCCGACGATTACGCTGATCCCGATAATAGGAGTATGGGGATAAAAGCCTGGTATCTCTACGTCGTTGTAGTCCCAGCCGTTAGCTCTCCACGTTACGTTTGCCTGGAGGGGGATTAAATAACGGGCCTTGGCCTCAAATCCAACCACTACACGGTTAGCAAACTTCCACAAGTAATCACAAGCAAGACCGGCGACTAAGGAGTAGTTGTCGTAGTCGTATTCCCACGATTGAGCATCCTCACCTGCCGGGTCGCCGAAGCCGCCGCCGAGTTCAGAGATACGCAAGTCGATCTCGTAGTCGCCCAAACCGATGATGGGTCTCAGGCGAATCTGGTCATTGAGGTCAACGATATAGCCAAGCTCCGCTATGTCCAGGTGGTGATCGAGTGAAGCCTTGTATTCATCTCCTTTAACGACTTGCCAGGCGTCGGCTCGTCCGCCGCCGATGGTGAATTTCCACAACCTGACGATGAACGGAGTGGTAATTCCGATCTGATAGAAGGGAATGGAAGGGAGGTCGTAGGCAGCGAGCCCGTCACTCACCAGATTCATGTTAGTCAAGGATGCAGAAATTCCGGGTCCGGCGTATACACCCCACTCGAATCCTAAACCTACACCGACGATCAAGAAGACAAGAATCAATGTACGCTTCATTATTCTACCACTCCTCGTCCCAGTCTTCGTCGTAGTCTTTGGTTTCGCTTGCTCCGCCGAACACCACACCGACAGACAGGAAGGGGCCGTTGAAGTTGAACGCGGGGGACTCAAAAGAGCGTCCATGTTCGTCCCACCAGTCGGAATCGTATATCGCATACAGGTAGCCGCCTTTTACGCTGACTCCGCCGAAGGCGGTTTTACGCTCGTTCATTGGAAAGAGAAGGGTTACGTCTGCAGCGGCACCTACGTTAACGAAACCCTTGCCGGCCTGATAGCTTTCTTCATCGGAGAAGAAATCGTCATTGTCGATGCCGTCATCGTCAGGATCACCAAACCCGCCTCCGGAGCGGTAGCGTCCTATATGCATACCCAGTCCGCCGCCTCCTACCAGTAGTGTAGGTTTCACCCAGGCGATGTCAAAAAGATTCAGACGATAACCGAATTCGCCGTAACCCATTCCATAACCGATGAGGGCTTTGGAGCTGTCGCCTGTTGCTTCTTTAAGGAAGCCGCCTCCCCAGCCGCCTACCGAGAAACCTTCGATGAAGCCTGAACCCTGGCCACCGATAAAAAACATAGGACCTGAGAATTCAGGGCCTCGTGCGCCGCCAAAGTACTCGGTATTGTAAGAATCGAGAGCGGCATTAAACTCCGAGAAGCTTGGCATAAGCCCGATCACCATAGGTCCGCCCAGACCTCCTGCTTCGGTGGCAAATGCAAAGATTGCCATCATTAGGATTGCGCATACAACGGTACGTTTCATTACATTCCTCCTTGAACGTTCGTTTACGCATCGATACCCACTAAAGCCTTCAGGAAGGCTTTGTCTGGTGAGTAAAGACGCAGAGAGAGCTTTCAAGGTTTCATGGTCCAACCCGGCGGATAAGCAGATCTATTATCTATTGGTAACAAGACACTTAGAGTTGATCTTTCGTGCCTCTCGAATCCTCAAGGGAATCTGCATACGTTTCCTTTTTCGTGCATATGATTTTTGTTCAGATACTACCCAAGAACCAGATTGATCTATTGAACTATGCTTATCCGACTCGAGGGACCATATATGAAGGTATTCTTTACATATTTCATCTATCCGGTTCACTATCTTGTTATTATAAACAATCAAGCAAGCTTTGTTGCACTTGACATCGTCTTTATACAGACTAGACTAAGCTGTATTAGCTGGAGGCGCGCATAGAATATAAGTTGGCAAGAGGCGCAAGACCCAAGAGGTCAGTGTTTATAGGGCTTTTGGTTATTGGGATTATCGGTACTGCCTGGGGCGCCGATCCCGAGGATTCTTTGAGAAATGAAGCCGACAGCCTGCATCAGGCGGGTACCGAGTTTATGAACAATTCCCAGTACGAGTTGTCCAAGGTGTACCTAGCCAAGGAAACATGGCTGCGCGAGGAGCTTTCCGATACCCTGGGACTCGTACAAGCGCTCAGTATGCTGGGTTGGGTACTCAATATCGCCGCCGAGTACGACTCCGCCCTTTCTGTAGCCGAGCGTGCCATGGCTCTTGCCCTTACCCAGGTCGATGATCAGGACACACTGGTTGCCAACATCCATAACGTGCTTGGATACATCTATACGGGTCTGAACAAATATACACCGTCAACAGAACATCTCGAGCAGTCGCTTCGGATACGTCTCGATGCTCTGGAAGCCAACCATCCCAGGGTAGCGGATGCCAGATACAACCTTGGGTTTGCCGAGTTAAGATTCGGCAACTATGAGAGGGCGCTACAGGAGTTCCCGAGAGCGGCGGCAATATATCTGGGCTCGGATACGCTCAGGGCGGCCCGATGTTTCAGGGATCTTGCAGTACTCCAGGGTGAACTGGGACACCTCGTGCTCATGGACAGCGCCGCCCAACGTAGTATTGAGTTGGCAACCACCTGCGCCGGAGAAAACTCGCCGGAACTGATCCAGATTTACGGATTCCTGGGTGGTAGCTACTCCAACCTCGGTTTCAAGGAGAAGGCTCTGGAATACAGACTCAAGGCCCTGGGTATCGCAAGGGCCAATCAGGACCAGATACCAGGCTCCCTGGCCCCTTCTTATTCCGAGCTTGCCTCGTCCTACCTTGACCTGGGTGATGTCGATAAGGCCGGAGAGCTGGCCGAGATGGCACTTGCAACGGTTATCGAAACCTTCGGCGAGGATGATCCCCGTACGTCGAGCTACTACATCCAACTTGGTAATATCAATATCAAACAGGGTGCTAACGAAGAGGGTCTGCGGTTGATTACGACCGGGGTTATGAATTGGCGACAACTTCCCGCCGGTGTATACCCTGAGTTACTTGCTTCCTATCTCGATGAGTTGGCCGATGCTTACCGCCAGGTTGGGGAGTTTAAAAACGCCATTACCTATTACGAGGAGGCAACCGAAGCCTGGGAGGAATGCCCTCCAGGTTCTGAGATGGCCGCTGCTTCCTCTTTGGACGGCCTGGGAATGGCGTATCTGGAATCCGGAGACGCCGAGAAGGGACTTGAGTTTTTCCGCTCAAGCCTGGAGGCGATCGAGTCGAGTCCTTATGCTCCTCCTCTTACCTTGGCTGAGAGTTTTGCCCATCTTGCCTCAGCGGAGTGCGCATTGGATCAGGATAGTGCCGCTCTCCAACACGCCCGTCAGTCGGTAGAACTCTTTGAACAGAGCAGGCTGCAAGTCGGAAGCGAGTTTCATCGTACCTATACCGACAAGCACCGCGAGATATACGAGGGCTACATCAATCTGCTGGTTCAGGCCGACAGCTTTGAAAGGGCGTTCGAGGTTATTGAGCAGTCAAAGCTCAAGCAGCTAAAGGAGTCCCTTGTATCGGAACACACAGCCCTTGGTGAGGAATCGTTTGCCGAGAAGATAGCCGAAAGCCACACCCTGGCACTAAAGGAAGAACTTCTGGCACAGCAGCTCTTACAGGAGCAGTCCAAGGATACCACCGAGCAGGTACCTGAGAAGATTGAGCATCTCTCCAAGTTACTTGCCGAAACCAAGGCTGATTTTTTCCAGGTAGCGTCTGAGATAAAAACCGATCCTGACTATGCATTCACGGTCACCGTTGATCCGGTACTTTTCGGTTCGCTGCGTCAGGATTTACCCGAAGGGCAGAAGCTTCTGATGGCTTATCCCGGGGAAACCGAGCTTTACCTCTTTCTGGTTTCAGAATCAGGTTACCAGGCTCGCTCAGTACCTATATCCAGGGATTCCCTTGCAAAACTCGTTAACGAGTGCAGGTGGCGCTGTCTCGACAGAGGGCTGTGGCTCCTCAGACACGATAAACTCGACGAATGGAACTGGTACCCAGATCAGGACAGCACATTCTACGTGACTGAGGTTCTTCCACTCAGGCAAGCGCTCACCACGCTTTACGACGTATTGATAAAGCCTCTGGAGTGTTCGCTCGTGGACGCAGAAGTGGTCACTTTCATACCATCGGCCCAGCTTTACTACGTTCCGTTCGGGGCATTAGCCTACGAGGAGGACGGAGAACTCAAATTCCTGTGCGAGCGTATCCGGCAGTGGCATGTCTTGACCTCGGCGGAGCTCTTAAAGTGCGTTCAACGCAGGAGTTCAGCATCCTTCAATCATCCGGATACAATGCTCCTGGTTGGCAACCCCAAGGGCGCCAATCTTCCCGAGGCACAGGAAGAAACTGAAGCCATAGGCTCGGCTTACCCCGGTTCAAGGCTTCTAACCGGCGAAGAAGCCACCAAGGAGGCTGTTCTTTCGGCATCGGGAGAGGTTGAGGTCCTGCATCTGGCAACCCATTGCTGGTTGAATTCTGCCTATCCATGGGAATCCTATATCCAACTCGCCGAAGACGAGGCCTCCGACGGGCGGTGGACGGCCACCGAGATTTCCGGTATGGAGTGGCAGAGGATGAATCTAGTGACCCTATCCGCATGTGAAACCGCCGTAGGAACCGAACGACCCGGACTGGAATGGGAAAGTATGGCAAAGGCGTTCTCTCTGGCAATGGAAGGCCCTCCTTCCATAGTAGCAACCCTCTGGCCTGTATACGACACCTCGACAAAGGAATTCATGATCGTATTCTACGAAGCGCTAAAGAATCAAACCAAGGCGTATGCATTGTCCGAGGCCCAGGTGAAGATGGCCCATTCGGCTGAATACGGCCATCCTTTCTTCTGGGCGCCGTTCATGCTGATTGGAGAGTGGCGATGAGGAGGCTAAGTAATCCACACAAATGCATAAACCCTCCAAAAAAACAATATGGAGAGGAGGTCAACATGACCAAAAAAACCCTTTTAGCGGTATTATCCGTACTACTGATAGCATCAGTAGTCAGCGCACAACCGGAATACAAGATGCTCAGTGTTACCGAAGAAGGCCTTTACTACAAGAATCGGCTCGACGTCTCGGACTGGAAAGCGAACGAGGATTTCGTATACGTATCCCCCTACTACATCCCCTGGCAGGGAGAGGACAGCCTTGATTACACAAACGTCTCAGGTGAACTTACGGTAAACGGCGATGTGGTTGGAGTCGATCTGGTTGAGAAGGACTTTGCTTCTCTGCCCGGTAAGGACAAGATCGTGACCGTGCAGGTCGATGCAGAAAACCTCGACAATCTGGATGAATTGAACAACCTGACCGCAGTCAGCCTGGTGGGAATCGAAGAGTCAGACCTGGCAAAGTTGAAGGATCTGGATAATCTGAAGGCGGTCGATCTGGCCTACACCAAGGTTTCCGACGAAGGACTCAAGTACCTCGCAGACATGGAGAACTTGAGGGCGTTGAATCTTTCCTACACCGATATCACCGATGAAGGTCTCGCTCACCTTGCGAACCTTGAGAATCTGCGTGCGCTTGATCTTGAAAGCACCGAGATAACCGACGAAGGTCTCGCCCATCTGGCAGAGCTCAAGAATCTGCGTACCCTGAACCTATTCCGAACCAAGACGGGTCCTGGCGAAACACTTGCTCTGCGCGGCAAGCCGCTTAAGGTCTCGGATGCAGGTCTAAAGGCCTTGTCAGGGATGACAAGTCTTAAGGAACTCAACCTTCACGGTTCGGCGGTCACCGACGCAGGTATGTCTACCATTTCAAGCATGAGCCACGTCAACAAGCTCGATCTCAGCGCTACTTCGATAACCGACGCCTCGGTCGATAAGCTGATCAAAATGAAGAATCTCAAACAACTCGACATTAAGGGAACCAAGATTTCAGCAACAGGTATCAGCGAGTTGAGACAAGGCCTGCCCAACTGCGAGATAAACTACTAGGAAGTTCACAAAGCTGAAGAGGAGACCCCTAAGGGTTTCCTCTTTTTTTTACTCTTTGAAGAAACATGAGTTAGAGATCTTTGGATATAGTATCCTTAAGGTTGAGGTCAATTATCTCACAACTATTTTCGCAACCTCAATATACGAGTCTGTTTCTAGCTTGAAGAAATAGACACCTCGACCGAGGTCTCCAAGCGAACAAGGGAACCGATGGAGACCAGAGGGTTTTCGGCCGGTGAAGACGTTCCTTGTAACTCGACCGGAAAGGTCGTAGAGCTGAATCTTCACGCTTGCAGCGGAAGGTAATGAAGTCTCAATATAAGTGCATTCTCCAGCAGGATTTGGAAATACCTTTAACCTTTTCTCGGGAATCGGTTCGCGTTCCTCGGCCCCTGTCCAGTACGCTTCCCAGTCGAAATACATCTCAGAGTCGTAATCGGGCCTCTCACCGCTCCAGGAGTAGTCCCAGGAAGAGTTGTAGGTCCAACCCAGGTAACTTGACGGGCCACCTGAAACGGTGGTGACGAAGAGGTTTTTAGAAATCCTCCCGAAATACCTGTAGGGATCTGAGGCGTTGTCGTCCCAGGTACAGTCGATCGATACCCAGCCGTAGTTGGGGAAGTAAACCTCGGTCCAGCGGTGGAAAACCTGGTCCCGGTAGGTAGCACCCGATTTCTTGTACGAACCGGCAACGTACCGTGCAGGTATACCCTTAGACCTGCACAGGGCGATCATCAACCAGGAGTATTCGGTGCACGACCCGTGCCCTTGCACGAGAACCTGGGGAGCTTCGTCCCATCTACCGTCCAGATCGTAGTGAAGGGTATCGGTAACAAAATCGTGCAGATTCCTGACCAATGAATAGAAATCGGTCTCGCCCGATGCCGCTTGGTCGGCAGCATCTACGATTACCGGGTTCGAGATGTCGTATTTAGAGCCGTCGGTCGTGTATTCATCAAGGATCTTCTGGGGGATGTCTGTTAACTGGCCTACATTCTCGGGGACCACCCCGTAATCATAGTCTTGTGTTTTTACCACGACCTCGTAAGTAAAGGATGCGGTATCAAACTCGGGAACGACCTGTTCGTAATAGGCGAAATCCAGCCCCCATTCATCGGTCAGGGCGCTGTCAAGTTCCGGTGTAAATTCTATACCGGTAAGGAGTTCCTGATGGACTCGATTGACCGGTATTGCCAGGTAGGTGTACAAGGGGTCCAGTTCGCCAGGACCGTTATTGGCCACAGAGAATGTATAGCGTATCCTGGACCGAAGGGAATCTTCAGGATTAAACTCGGGCTCGGGAAGGACTTCGTATTCATAGATGTATGTTTCAGACTCGTCACGGTATGAGGTACCCGAAGGTTTAAGTATTCCGGGCGCAGCCAACAGGAATATGACTGTTAATGAACCGGTTAAATTCTTTAAGACTAACATAATATCTCCTCTTAGGGGTTAGGTCTACGCCCGAGTCAGGGTGTTGTTCAGGGCTTTTACTAACAAAGCAAGATGTTCCTTGAATTCCTCAATTCCTTCTTCTGGCTGCATTACATTGATTACAATCAGGTATCCTTCCAGCAGACTGGACACGACGTAAAAGTCTTCGCCTGACTGGATAAAAATATATCTCTGACCCTCATCTTTACCGAAGAATTTTGTTACCGCTGCAAGCAGCTCCTCCAGTCCCTCAACATCAATATTTTCGTCTGCGACCCCCATTACCCTTCCGCCGTCTGGCTTTGTTATCCTCGCCCAGTTGAATCCCGTGGTTCTTTTGCCCCAGTCGCTGATCCATGCCTCCTCCTGGAGTCCGTGTTTTGGAGCCTCTGGCGGGGACCATTCAGCACCCTCAAAATCAGGGATTTCCTCCATCTCCGGGAAGGTAAGATGAGGCATCTCCTGATCACGGGACTTGGATTGGTTGTAGTCGGTGAGTATATCGCGGATATCACGTTCGATACTGATTACGTCTGCGGTTGCCTCGAGCCTCTTGATATACTTACCGTCCCGTGACTCCAGTATCTTTATGAAGGCTTCCTCTCCGATGATTCCATTACATTCGGCATGAACCAACTCACCCTTGTTGAAGTATATGGCCCCACTCTCTTTATCCGAAAGATTTACGTCGATAGACAGGGTTTGTTTGGAGTTCTTTATTGAGCGAAGGAGATTCAAGAAGTGCAGGGCAAACAGCCCATGGAAATTCTTCATACCTTTTTTCGCTCGCACCATCTATCCTCCTTAGGTATTTGACATCACAGTCTATCTACACTTGTCTAAAAGTCAAGAGTTACACTCAATCAAAACGCTTCACGTTTTGATTGGGATCACGAACTTACCCTACAAACATATTTCATACGTTTGTAGGTACACCTCAATTGACGCTCCTTTTTGCGTTAAGGGCACACGAACGCTTGCGGCCCGGAGGGTCACGCTTGCGACCCGGAGGGTCAACAGTCGATTCCATGTCTTGACATCGCAAGCTTTCACAGGTATTCTATATAGACAAAGATGCCAAGGAGGCTTTTTGGTGCAGATAATCGCGTATGATAACAGGAAACTTACCGAATCAGAGGATTTTACTTCGTTCAAACACGAGTCTCGAAACGGTCTTGTATGGCTTGATCTCTTCGAGCCTACCGAGAATGAGTTAGATCGCCTCTCTTCCATCCTGAAGTTGCATCCTGTAACCAGAGAAAGCCTCTCAAGGCCTTCCAACCGTCCAAGGTTAATCGATTACGAGCGTTATTTCTCGATCACCATTCACGTTCCAGGCGGGCATCTATACGAACCGCACTCACACGAGATAGATATCGTTGTATCTGCTAACTGGGTGGTTACCGTGCACGAGCGTAAGATAAAGGGGCTTATGGACACGCTCGATTTGTGCCGCAAGCGCCCCGAGGTGATGGCCCAGGGTTCGGATTTCTTTCTCGAGTCGATGCTCGATGAACTCCTGGCGCGGTTTTTCCCCGTTCTGGATTGGTTGGACACGAGGATCGGCAGGATGGAGGATGATGTAGTCGAAAAACCGACCAGCCAGGAGTCGCTGCACCGGATTGCAGAACTCCGGCGCGCGTTAACCGGCTTACGCAGGACAGTGGTGGTGCAAAGGGAGGTCATCGCCCGTTTGGCAAGGGGAGAGATAAAACTAATCAGGCTGGAGAATCAGCCTTATTATCGCGATCTTTACGAGGAGGTGATGAGGGTGGCGGATGGTGTAGCCGATGCACGAGAAAGACTTATCGTGCTTCGGGAACTGCATATGAACCAGGTTTCCAATCGTATGAACTCCATCATGAAGGTTCTCACTATCTGGGCAACCATCTTCCTGCCGTTGACCTTCCTGGCAGGGGTGTGGGGTATGAACTTTAAGTTCATGCCCGAGCTCGCTCAGCCCTGGGGTTACTGGGTCGCACTTGGATTGATGGCGGCAGTGGCGGTAGCGATGATTATCTACTTCAAGTTCAAAAAATGGCTCTAGCCCGAAAGGAGGAAGCTTGAATAGGAAGCAAAACGAGGGGGGAAGCGTAACAGATGAAACCAAGCCGGTGAGGAGATTCGATTTCCTGTGGTGGATAGTGATATTCGTGCCCATCTGCTGGTGGGTGGCGATGCTCGTACTCGTATTCATGCAGCTGATAGGCTGGCAGATATTCATCTCGACCGGTTTCATCGTCCAGGGCTGTCTCTACGGCCTTCAGGCCGTTCTGCGCATGCTCATAAGACCCCTGGGCAGGGGTTACTCTAAGGGTCACCACATCGCTTTTCTTGTCGCAGGCCTGTTCTGGGCGGTGATTGGAATAATCTTAATCTTTGTTACCAAAGGACTTTAGCGAGGATTTAATTCAGATGTTCGGTTTTCGCCTTGAGCACGTTCTCAGGCATCTGGGAGTTAACCTCACCAGGGAAAAGAGATGAATCTGAATCTAAGCGGACTGGCATTTCTGATTCCGGTGGCGGCGATAATCGTCCTGGCCTGGGTCGGGATGCACGTGGCGGCGATTGCCCTCATGCTTACAGGTATGGACCGTCGCAAGGCCTCCTTCGAGGCTCTTTCAGCGTTCTTCGGGGTCGGGTTTACTACTCGAAATTCGGAGGAGATCGTTTCCCATCCCCAGCGTCGCCGGATCATAACCATCATGATAATTTTAGGGAATGCAGGTATCATTACCGTCATCGCCTCACTCGTGAGTTCGGTGGCCTCCGCCTCAATAAACAAATCCCTTGCCGCGGTTCCCATCGGTATCGTGGTTGGAGCGGTTGTAATAATCGTCCTTTGGAGGATTGCCGTTTGGAGGGGCTGGACCGAGAAGTTCGAGCGCTGGGTCGAGCACAAGCTCCTCAAGGCGAAGGTATTCAAGACACAGAGGGTGATCGGGATCGTCGAGGTTGACGGGGATTATGTAATAGGTAAGGTTCTGGCACGAAAAGGCAGTGAGTTTACCAATCGTAAGTTGGGTGAACTTAAGCTTTCCGAAAAGGGTCTCCTGGTTTTAGTCATCAACCGTTCGGGCAGGATTATCCGTCCTCCCAAGGCCACCAACTACATACGTGAAGGGGACATCCTGACCGTATTCGGGAAACGGGTACAGATCGAACGAACATTCTAAAATACCCCACGTCTTCGCCGACCGCTAACGGTCCACGGCCGACGGCTGAAAGCTGATTGTTTGAAACACAGAAAAATACGTAGGGGCGAGGCATGAATCGCCCTGTATCTAAAAGGTTACACTGATACCCTAGATCACCTTACGACCACTACCTTTGCCTATATCCTCCCTTTTGAACCTACGGTTCAAAAGGATCGGAAGCCTTTCACCTTATAATCACAACCTTTTCCGAGACGCTTTCGCTACCTGTTTCAATAACGGCGAAGTACACCCC
>JAFGSK010000041.1 GCA_016934635.1 Caldifarciminota bacterium | reverse complement strand
CTTGACAAAGAAGGTGCCGCGTAATATGATTACGTCTATTAACTACGGTCCGCTGTCCAATTTCAACAGCGAGCGGGACAATCCCAAGGATTGAAAGGGAGTTGCCCAGCTGTAAGGTTACAGTTAAGAGGTAAATAACTCTTCTTTAAACTTATGCCTGTCCCAATGCAGAACTCTCTACAGACGAAAATAATAGAGTTCCTCTAATATACAACTTCCGGTGTCCCTACGAGAAAACGCAGTTTTTACGTGGGGTGTTTAAAACAGCCCGGTTATCTTCCCGTCATCGTCTATGTCAATCCGCTCGGCTGCCGGGTGCTTGGGCAGACCCGGCATGCGCAGGATGTCGCCGGTGATGGGCACCAGGAACTCGGCCCCTGCGGCAATCACGATATCCCTTACCGTCACCAGGAAGTCCTTGGGCCTGCCTAAAAGATGCGGGTTATCCGAGAGACTGTTCTGCGTCTTGGCGATGCATACAGGCAATCCCTCATAGCCCAGCTTCTTAATCTTTCTCAGGTCTTTCTCCGCGTCAGGCGTGTAATCGACCGCCTCTGCACCGTATATCTCGCGGGCGACCGTCTCGATCTTGCGTTCAACCGGCCAATCAAGTTCATACAAAGGTTTGTACTGTCCCGGCTCTGTGTCAAGAACATGCACGACCTTCTCAGCCAATGCCGCACCGCCCTCGCCGCCTTTAGCCCATATATCCGCTCTTGCACACTCGTAACCTTTCTGGGAACAAAAGTTCTCGATAACCTTTATCTCGTCTTCCGTATCGTTCGTGAAAACATTGATCGCAACCACCTCGGGCATATTAAATTTCGAGATGTTTTCAAGGTGTTTGGCAAGATTCGGCAGACCCTTTTCAACAGCTCCAGGATTGGGTTTGTCCAGTTCCTTCTTGTCAACCCCGCCGTGCATCTTTAATGCGCGAACCGTCGCTACCAGAATAACGACACCTGGGTTGAACTTTCCTGCCTTGGATACTATGTCGAAGAACTTCTCCGCGCCAAGATCGAACCCGAATCCTGCCTCGGTAACGACGTAATCTGCCAGCCGCATCGCCAGTTTCGTGGCCATCACCGAATTCGCTCCCTGGGCGATGTTTGCGAACGGCCCGCCGTGAATGAATGCGGGGATCCCCTCGATAGTCTGTACCAGATTGGGTTTGAATGCGTGCTTGAGTAGCGCGGCCATTGCACCTGAGGCATGAAGTCCTTTTGCCGTAACGGGTTTTCTGTCGAACGTGAAACCGACCAGGATGTTGTCGAGCCGTCTCTTGAGGTCCGAGAAACTATCCGTTAGACAGAGTATAGCCATTACCTCTGACGCTGCGGTAATGTCGAACCCTGATTCGCGCGGGAAGCCCATGGTTCTGCCGCCTAAACCGATCACCACCTCCCTCAAACTTCTATCATTTACGTCCATCACGTGTTTCCAGAGGACCGTCCTGCCGTCTATATCCAGTTCATCACCCTGGTGGATGTGATTGTCAATCATGGCGGTGAGCAAGTTGTGAGCAGCAGTCACCGCGTGGATGTCACCGGTAAAGTGAAGGTTGATGTCCTCCATCGGCAACACCTGGGAATATCCGCCTCCGGTGGCCCCGCCCTTTACGCCCATCACAGGTCCAAGCGAAGGTTCCCGCAAAGCTAACGCAACCTTCTTGCCGATTTGGGCAAGTCCCTGGGCAAGGCCTATCGATATTGTCGTCTTACCCTCGCCTGCCGGGGTTGGGGTAATAGCTGAAACCAGTATCAACTTTCCGCCCGATTCGCAGCCCAACTCACGATGACACGTTTCTGCACTAACCTTTGCTATATACTTTCCATAGAGTTCAAGATCGTCCGGCGTCAAACCTATCTTTGCGGCAATTTCAGTAATCGGCTTAAGTTTTGCATTGCTTGCTATTTCCATATCCGAAAGCATATGACCTCCTTTGGATTTTTGAGTTAATCATAACAGAAATAGGAAGCGTGTCAAAGCTAATGGAGGAAGAATATGATTGACAACTTATGTTTTCTTACTAGAATATAGCTGAAAGCAAGGAGGATTTTTGAAAATAACCTCTCTTAGTGTAGTCATAACGATGTTATGGGTATGTGTGAGTTCGGGTTACGAAAACCCTCGATTCCTGACCATAACAAGCCAGGGAGAAGTCGTAAAGAAAATAGACGTAACAGGCAAGAACCCTGAAGATTGTTATCTGATGCTCGGGGGGTATTACGTTCCCTGGAGAGGCGAGGATTCCCTGGATTTTCATGTTCAAGACAGCATGTTACTGGTTAACGGTAACATAGTTGGGATAAGCGGAGAAATTGATCTGTCTGAGTTATCCAAACCCGACAGTGTTTATCATATAAATGGTAAGATAATGGATTATTCGCTTCTACCCACTTTCGTGAATCTGATATGTTTGAAACTCAAATTCTCCCTAGATACCTGTATGTCTTATTTCCAGGAGCTATCCAGTCTCAAGGTTCTTGACTTGGCATCGAATCCTGTTACCGATCTCGGACTGGCCCGAATCAAGGATTTGAAACTTCTTCGAGATCTTAATCTTGAATATACTGAAATCACGGATACCGGGATGGCCTGTCTTTCCAGTATGATCAGCCTAAAGGAACTCGATCTTTCCAGCACCAGCATCACTTGCAGTGGCCTGGATACCTCATGTATGTTCAGAAATCTGGAGGAGCTAAATCTATCAAACTCATTCGTGAATGATGAAGGCTTACGCAATCTAAGCCGCTGTGAAAACCTGAAGACGCTGACGATTTCAAACCATGAAGAAAGCCCTTATCGTTTCGCTATTGAGGGGTTGTCTAATCTCAAGAGACTAAAATTCTTAGAAGATTTGCAGATATTCGGACCGGCTGATATCGACGGCGATTGGCTTGCTGTATTATGCGAAATCCCAACCTTAAAAAAGCTTCACATAAGCGGGGAGTACTCCATAGGCGATTCGGACCTGAAGCATTTTTCCGGCCTGAAAAACCTCCAACAACTGGAACTTGGGTACGGTAATAAAAGGGAAATAACCGATGTGGGTCTGGAAAATCTTTCGGCTGTCAAAACCCTCAAATATCTTTCTATCTGGGAATCTGATGTCTCAGATGACGGACTTAGTCAAATCAAACACGCTTTACCCGAATGCAAAATGGATATTTGTGAAACCGGAAAGACGATATTAGCAGAAAGTTATATTGACTTAGAAGCGATGCGCGAGAAAAGGAACCGGGAGGTTTACTTCGGCGAGTGGTGAAAGAAGATCGGAGTCCTGCTGGAAACCAGGGGTCGAGGTTATTGTTGGCGTAAGGAGTAATCAAAAGATTACAACTCTTCTTAGCTCTTGACATAACCGGTCTTAAGTATATAATTTGTGTTACTAACGGTCGCAATTCCCACGCTATGGAAGCCGGCAGTAGCAGAGGACGTGCGCGGGCTTCAATGTGTGTGGTCGAGATAAGAAACGGAACCATTAAATAGGAGGAACCAAGTGAATGTACGCAAGGCAGATATTGTAGAAATGATCGAACAAAAGATCGGTCCTCGCGTAACAAAGAAAGACATTGCAATGGTAATAAATATCCTCCTGAAGGAGATAACTCGCCTGCTCGCGGAGGGCAAACGCATAGAGATTCGGGGGTTCGGCGTATTCAAAACCAAGAGACGTAATGCCAAGATCGCTCGCAATCCTAGAACCGGAAACGAGATAAACATACCGGCCCGATTGGTACCTGTGTTTAAACCCTCCAAGATTCTCAAACAGTCCGTAAGCAAGGAGTAGAAAGGAAATAGATGCCCTGTGGTCGTAAACGAAAACTAAAAAAAGTCAAGCGGCACAAGTTCAAGAAAAGACGCAAGTTGATGCGCAAGAGACGTAAGTAGTGCGCCCGTAGCTCAGATGGACAGAGCGTCACGCTCCGGACGTGAAGGTCGTAGGTTCGAGTCCTGTCGGGCGCACTTGCGTTTTTTTCATTCCATCCGTGTTGACTTTTCTTCACATACTGCGTCGGATTACTGGTTATCTTAAAAAGGAGCGAAGATGGATAAACTGGTAATCTCTGGGGGACATCCTCTTCACGGCGAGGTGAAGGTCTCAGGTTCAAAGAATGCTGCCCTGCCTTTAATGACAGCGTGTCTTTTAACTGATGAACCTTGTGTGCTGACCAATATCCCGGATCTTGTTGATATCCATACCATGACCGAACTCCTGACTTACCTTGGAGTAAACGTTGAGCGTGGTAAAGACAAGATTAGCATTGAAGCCCGTAAGCCTCATGGTGAAGCGCCCTACGATATCGTGCGCAAGATGCGCGCCTCGTACTACGTCCTAGGCCCTCTTCTGGGCCGATTCCGTGAAGCGAAGATATCGTTGCCTGGGGGATGCGCAATCGGCACTCGCCCCATTGATCTCCATATAATGGGGATGGAAAAACTTGGTGCAGAGGTTGCAGTCGAGGCAGGATACGTTAACGCCAAGGCTGCCAGGCTCAAAGGCTCAGATATCTACTTGAGGGGCACAAAGGGGCCGAGCGTGGGCGCAACGGTCAACGTAATGATGGCAGCTGTCCTTGCCAAAGGGGCGAGTAAGATAATAGGTGCTGCTGCAGAACCTGAGGTATGTGTTGTGGCTGGGTTTTTGAACAAGATGGGTGCGAAGATATCGGGTTGCGGAACCCCTGAGATTACCATCCAGGGTGTTAAGAAACTCTCGGGTGTCGAATTCGAGAACATACCTGACAGGATTGAGGCGGGTACCTATGCTGTGGCCGCTACGATCACGCGGGGGCGTATCATCCTTCGCAACGCACCGTCGGCACACATGGGAAACATCATTCAGCCCCTTCTTGAGGCGGGAGGTGAGATTGAAGCAAGCGGCAAACATCTTACTGTTTCCATGATGAAAAGGCCGACCCCTCTCGTTATAAATACGGCACCCTATCCTGGATTTCCTACTGACATGCAGGCTCAATTCATGGCCTGGCTGAGCCTTGGTGAAGGCACGAGTATAGTAAGCGAGAATATATTCGAGAACCGGTTCATGCAAGCCATGGAGTTGCAACGGATGGGTGCGGATATTACAATTCAAGGCACGACTGCCGTGATCAAGGGTACGGATCATCTTTCAGGGGCCGAGGTCATGGCATCTGACCTGCGAGCATCTGCGGCCCTCGTGCTTGCAGGCCTCGCCGCAAAAGGTACGACTACCGTATCCAGGATTTATCACCTCGATAGGGGATACGAGGGTCTGGAACAGAAGCTTGCCAGTGTGGGCGGTGAGATAAAGCGTGTTTCTGCACCCGGAGAAGAATGAACCCGCCCTCCTCAGAATCTTCCGGGCGATTTTGTAAGTGTAGAATGTAGATATGAAAAAGTTATCTGTTGATGTAGGCGGGGTAAAGATAGGCGCAGGTGCGCCTGTCGTAGTTCAAACGATGACGAAATCCAAAGGGACTTCTCAGATTATCGCTGAGATAAATAGAATTCACGAAGCCGGTGCCGAACTGGTTCGAGTAGCTATACCTGAAGAGCCTGACCTTGAAGGTTTAGCAGAAATCGTACGAAAATCGCCGATTCCTGTTATTGCAGACGTCCATTTTAATTCGCGCATCGCGCTCGGCGCAATCCAGCGAGGTGCGGCAAAGCTCCGGATAAATCCAGGCAACATCGGATCGGTTGACGACTTAAAAGAGATAGCCCGTAGCGCGAAAAGCATGGGGATACCGATTCGAATAGGTGTCAATGCCGGTTCTTTACCCCCCTACATCCTTAAGCGTTTCTCCCACCCAACGACCGAAGCCATAATCGCAGCCCTCTCCGATTATGTAAAGATGTTCGAGGACTTCGGATTTACCGATTTGGTAATCTCTGCAAAGACCTCCGACTCTCGAAGAACCATTGATGTCTACAGGGCTCTTTACCAAGAGTTCCCGTATCCACTCCACCTCGGCGTGACTGAGGCAGGACTCCAATTCGAGGGAGTGATACGTTCCACCGCAGCCATGGCGCCCTTACTTCTCGAAGGGATTGGTGATACCATTCGCATCTCACTTGCAGCACCTGCGGTACAGGAAGTCGAGGCTTGCTGGGAACTGCTTTCGAGCCTTGGTCTGAGAACGCGTGGTCCGAAACTTATCGTTTGCCCGACTTGTGGGAGGACCGAGATCGATGTCGTCGAATTAGCAAAAAAGGTCAAGAACCTGCTCAAGGATATCAAACAACCGATAACCGTAGCTGTGATGGGCTGCGTGGTGAACGGGCCAGGGGAGGCGCGGGAAGCGGACTACGGGATCGCCGGCGGTAAAGGCAAGGGTGTGCTGTTTTGCAAGGGGGAGGTGATCAGGACGGTCCAGGAGGAAGAATTAGTTGATTCGCTCATTGATTTGATCAGGAATGATTCGCAAATTTAGTTTTCAATGCAAAGTCAGTTACAGGGTGTATATATCTTTGCTTTCTTGACTCAAGTTCTGAGTAGTAAGAATGCCTCGGAAGAGAACGGGTATTACATGTGTATTATTGATGAGTTACGGGTGTGTTACGGGTTCTTGACCAGTTGAACTTTTTGGCTATAGTACCTTCGTGAAAAACGCGCTTTCTGTAGACGTAGAAGAATGGTTCTGCGGCCACATCTTGCAGGTAGGCCTTGAAGGGAAAGGGTGGGAGGCTCAGGAGTTGCGAGCCTTAAAAAACACGAGAAAACTCTTGAGAATACTTGAACGACACAAAACCAAAGCGACCTTTTTTGTACTTGGTTGGTTGGTTGAACGCGTTCGAGAAATAATAACTGAAATTGAACAGGCGGGTCACGAAATTGGGATACACGGATATGCGCACGTTTCAATAACGGAAATGTCTTCTCGTGAATTTGAAGCGGATCTCGTGAAAGCCCTGAATGTAACGAGACAAGTAGTCAGAGGAAAAATATACGGGTTCAGGGCACCTCACTTTACCATTACAAAAAAAACATTATGGGCTTTGGATATATTGGCCAAGCACGGATTGAGATATGATTCCTCCGTGTTTCCTCTAAGCTTCCATCCAGACTACGGTATAAGTGACTGTGAACTCTCAATCCATCAAATCACTCCGCAGATGATCGAGGTTCCGTTATCAGTTGTTGATTTTCTCGGGAAAAGGTTTCCTTGTGCAGGAGGAGGTTACTTCAGGTTTTATCCCTACGGTATGACAAAACTTTTTCTGACCAGATGTAGGCGGGAAGGCCGTCCGATCGTGTTCTATTTGCACCCATGGGAACTCGACCCGGATCAACCCAGGCTAAACCTTCCATTCTACAACCGGATAAGGCATTACTACAATTTGGATAAGATTGAATACCGGTTGAACAGGCTTCTAGAGGATTTCTCCTTTACGACAATAAGAGAGGTTATCGGTTTATGAGGATGCTTACCCAGAACGAATATTGGAGTGGAGAGGCTGAAAGCTTCGATGCTATATATTCTCACAAGAAATCGAATTTCGCAGTATTCATGGACAAGTTGTTACGGAAAGCCATGTACGATAGATTTGCTTATACCCTAAAACAATCGGAACCGGTTGTCGGAAGGACTTTTCTCGATGTTGGTTGTGGAACCGGACTTTATTCTCTGGAGTTAGCCCGTAGAGGGGCTAAGAAGGTTGTTGGTTTAGATGTTGCGGATCGAATGATAGAAATATGCAAAAAAAGAGCAAAAGATGCGAAACTCGATCGTACGACTGAGTTCGTTTCTTGTGATATATGTAAGTACACATCAAATTATCCTTTTGACATCACGATTGGGATGGGGCTTTTCGATTATATAAAAGAACCAACGGTAGCCCTGAACAGGATGAGGGAAGTTACAGAAGAAAAAGTGATGTTGAGTTTTCCTGTACTTTGGAGTTGGCGTACTCTACCCCGTTTGATTCGACTCCGACTAAGACATTGTCCGGTCTTTTTCTATTCCAGAAGACAGATTCGTGGTTACATGAATCGGGCAGGATTCTCAAAAGTTTTTATCAGGCAGATGGGGCCTATGTACTTCGTGACTGCTTCTTAAAGGATTCGCTGCCTGAATAAATACTAATCAGTCCTTAGCCAAGATGTAGATTGCCCACGGAGCTTTCGTTGTTTCACTTACCCAATCATAAGGTTCATCCGGTTTACCAAGTGGCAAGTGTTTGTCTACGACACCAAGACCTGCAAGTTCGTAAGTCTTACGGTAATCTTCGTCCGTCCAGAGGATATCCACCGCAGGCCGAAGATCTTCGAGGGCTGTCACTATAATCCTTACTTTATCGCCCGATTTTGCATTTAGATTGTCGGGGAAATCGACGGTGGAAAATGAAGTCCATTCGTGAAGATAAATATCTGGTGTTGAAACCAGATTGACGATCCGACCCGAAGATTTCAGTACGCGAGACATCCGGCAAAAAAGCTTAACTTTCCTTGACTGGATCGGGATGTTGTCGAAGGTAAAAGCCGAGAGAACCGGATCAAAACAATCATCAGAAAACTGACTCAAATCTCCATCCTGTACCAGTAGGTAGTCACCTGAAGGATCAATTTCCTTCGCCTTCTTGACCATCTGATCCGCAATGTCGACGCCAACGGCATCGAATCCGAGATTACGTAGAAACCTTGTCGAACGCCCGGTGCCGCAGCCTATATCCAGGGCTTTTTGTCCCCGTATGTGCCTTGAGACTATTTCAGGCAGATCACGAAAGGCAAGGTAATAGGTGCCTGAAAATTCGAGTTTCGCGTAAGCCGCTGCATAATTTTCATCCCTGTAGACGTTGGTAAAATCCACGGGCTTCACCTCGTTTCAGAATGTAGAATCTCTTCAAAGGCTCCCAGAAATTCATCCAGCTGTTTCCTTTCGATGACATATGGAGGAAACAATCGGAAGGTTGCATTTCGCGCCTGATAGCCGGTAATAAATCCGGCGTCGAGCAATCGCCTCGATATTTCAGGACCCTTGCTGACAAGTTCACGAGCCAATTCGATACCGATCATGAGACCGCGCCCGCGTATCTCTGAAATCGAGTGGAGCTTCGACTGCAACTCACGGAGTCTATTAACGAGATATTTGCCTAGCGTGGCGGCGCGGTGGACCAGTTCCTCCTCTTCTATGACAGAAATTACAACTTCAGCGACTGCTGCGGAGAAGGGGTCATTCTGGTGCGATTGAACATGTATCAGCCTGTTTCTACACCGCTCTTCCACGTCCTGGGTGGTTATTACAGCCGCGACCGGCAGGCCTGCTCCCAGCGCCTTGCCTAAGACCAGAATGTCAGGCACAATTCCGTCATGCTCGAACCCGAACCAGCGACCGGTTCGTCCGACACCTGTGGTGACTTCTTCGGCGATGAAAAACGCGTCAAGCTCCTGGACCAGCTCCTTGAGGTGCGCTCCGTAACCCTCGGGTGGTACGATTATTCCAGGGTAGGCGAGTGCGGGTTCGTACAGGATGGCAGCGGCTTTAAACGTTTTCGAGCGACAAAGATCTCTAAGTTCGTTAAGGCATGGGAATTCCTTGCATGGTTGCGGCATGTTGTGAGGGCAATTCCGGCACAAAGGTGCAGGGATACGGACCATACTTTCCACCGAAGGCAGCCAACTTGAGTTTCGCCCGGCTTCTGAAAGCGACAGTGCATAAGTAGTTGCGCCGTAGTAGCCGCCCTCGGAGGCGATTATTGCATCCGCTCCTGTTGCAGCTCGTGCCATTTTGATGGCCAGTTCAACGGCTTCACTGCCTGTGTTGAGAAAAACCGTTCGTTCGAGTGAAGGTGGGACGATCCCCTCGATTTTATGTAGTGCGGCTTCAACCTCCTCGCTCCTGAAAGCCGGACCAACGTGGATTAACTTGGATACTTGTTTGCCAACGACATCGAGAAGTCGGGGATGGCTGTGACCGAGAACAGAGCACCAGCATCCAGAAAGAAGATCTAGATAAGATCTGCCTTTTTTATCCCAAACCACGCATCCTTCACCATGAGTTAGAACTATGTCTTCAAATGGATTCGTACGCCAGGTCTGCATCATGATTACTCCTGTATTTAAAAAAACCCCCGGCACACGAGCCGGGGGTCAAAATAGCTCGGCGGCGACCTACTCTCCCGCGCCCTCGCAGACGCAGTACCATCGGCCCTGGGAGGCTTAACTTCCGTGTTCGGAATGGGAACGGGTGATCACTCCCGGTATAACCGCCGGAAAAACATCCTAAAAAAATGCATCCCATCTTTGCGGGGATCCCGAAGAACGGGATCCAACATTCCAAATTTTCCAATCCATTCCCACAGAGAAGGGATTATAGTGAATAACAGTGAGGTGTCAAGTGCTGAGATAGTAATTTATCATTACCTTGGAATCATTGACTTTACGCACAGAAAAATAAGGACGAAGCAGTTCCTCGAACTCCGCGCGAGTAAAGGGTGCGTGAGGTCTGTCAAGATACTCTTCAAGTTGAACCATCGCCGGGTAAAGAGGATGAGCTTGATTGGGTATGTCCAAGGTAAACTTTGCCTCGGGCTTTAGAACACGGTTCAGTTCCTTAAGTACAAGGTTAATATAAGGAAGAGCGTAGTACTCCAGGACACCAATCAAGGCACCTATATCGAAATAGTCGTCAGGGAAGGGTATGCGTGAGATGTCGGAGAAATGCAAACCTCCAATCCTTATCCCTTGGCTTTTAACGAAACTCTGTATCGCTTGGATCGTCTTGGAACTTGTATCTACGCCATAATAGATAGAGGGCCACGTATATAGCTTGTAAGTCGTCAATCCCGCGCCGCAGCCTGCGTCAAGGAATCTCATACCCGGCTTCGGGTTCAGGTATTTACGGATATCAGGATTACCCGTGTTGCAGTGTTTGCCTTCCTCTATTAGTGCAGTGAAACAGGAGGAGTTTCTGAACTCCGCAGGTATTGAGACGAATGGATCGATTCCTTGATTGTACTGTCCGACACACTTGTCGTAAGCCTTCCGGATACGTTCCAGATGTTCCCTCATACTTTTCTACTTTACTACTAAAAGCTCATCCCACCTGGTGGTGTAGGCAGGGGAGAGGCGGTTCTGGGTCATGTACCAACGCTCTTTGCTTTCCGCACCGAAACGTATGGTTTGGGTGCCGTATTTGGAGTTGATGAAATCCATCACCTTCATATTTTGTTTTGCCCGTGGGCCGTATTCCTGGTCTGCAAACAAGGTTAACTGCTGGCGGCGCTGGGGTATGAGGTCTGTAAGCATTATCCCTGCCTTCATGTACCTGTATCCTTTCCTGAATATCTGTTTCAGGATTCTGGTAGCCGCGGTGATACAGTGGGAGGTGTCTGCCGTGTACTGATTGAGTTTAATGGTGCGGAAGTTCCCGTAGTAAGTTTCTTCGGAGTGAGGGCTCGTGTGAAGGAATACCGAGATGCACCGGGTAAGGCTTCCCTGTCCTCGCAGCTTTTCGCATGCCCTGGCAATGTAGCCTGCCACGAGGCCACGCATGTGCTCGTAATCGGTGACCCTTTCGCGGAAGCTCCGGGAGACCATTATCTGCTTTCTGTCAGGCAGGTCTTCGATCTCGATGCAGCTTTCACCTTTGAGTTCTCGTGCGGTGCGTTCCAGCACCACGTTGAAGCGCTTGCGTATCAAACGGGGATCCTGGCCTGCGAGGTCAGCCGCGGTCTTGATGCCGTAGTTTGTAAGTCGTTCCCCCCAGCGATTGCCTACACCCCAGATATCCGTAATCTCCATCTTGTTCAAAGAACTTGCAATCTTATCCTGGTCATCCAGAACGTACACGCCTTTATGCTCCGGTTCCTTCTTGACTATTCGTGCCGCAACCTTGGTCAGGGTTTTGGTTTGTCCTACACCGATGGATACAGGAAGCCCGGTCCACTTCATGATAGTAGTTCTTATTTCGCGGGCGTAGGCGCAAAGGTCCCTTACCTTAAACCGGTGCAGACTCAGAAAGGCCTCGTCTATGGAATATATCTCGAGGTCCGGGGTGAATCTTGAGAGTATTTTCATTACCCTGGCCGACATATCGCCGTAAAGGGTATAATTAGAGGAAAAGACTGCAACGTTGTTGTCGTCCATGAACTTTCGCCATTTGAACTCGGCCGCCGCCATCGGGATGCCCAGGGCCTTGGCTTCGGCAGACCGGGCGATGATGATGCCGTCGTTATTGGAGAGTACCACGATGGGCTTGCCTTCCAAAGACGGCCTGAACACCCGCTCGCACGAGGCGTAGAAGTTGTTGCAGTCAACAAGCGCAAACATGATTAGGAAATAACCACAGAGGACACAGAGACAAATTTAAAATTGGATATTTGCATTTTGCAATTTGAAATTAACGGATTTTGTTCTTTGTGACCTTGGTAGTTCAACCATTACTTCTACACCTTGTGGATGACCGAGGTGACCACGCCCCAAACCCGGAGTTCGTCTCCTGGGTAGATGTCAGGGTAGTCAGGGTTCTCCGAACGCAGAATTACCTTACCGTTACGCATCATCAGTCGTTTAACTGTAAGCTCACCCGAAACCACCGCGATGACTATCTTTCCGTGGACAGGGTCAAGTGAGCGGTCCACGATGAGGATGTCCCCTGAATAGATACCCGCGCCTATCATCGAGTTACCCGATACCCGGACAAAGAAGGTGGCCTCGCGGTGCTTGACGAGAAGCTGGTTCAAATCCAGATACTCCTCGATGAAGTCGTCGGCAGGGGACGGGAACCCTGCAGGTACGTTGTAGCCGTACAAGGGAAGGGGAATCGACTCGACCCCGTCCAAAGCAGGGATAATCTCCGAGATCTCGGAGGAGTCAGGATTGATGCCGTATGCGTTCATGTGATACTCCCTTTTCGTTGAATCGTTTGTCCCTCATCACAACATAATCCTTAATCTGCACTCTGCGTCGCCGCGGATGACCGATGATTCGAGCTTGACCTCGATCGGTCTTCCAAGCGCCTGCTCGAACATCTCCTTGACCCAGCCCACAGAACAGCAGCAGTAGTAGTCAGGAGCATCCCGTACCAGTTCCTTCATGCCCGGACAGTAGCATTCTGGATAGACCGCATAGACCTCGTTGTCTTCTCTTTTGAGCATGGGATATACCTTTTCCAGGTTATCCAGGAACTCTTTATCATTCCTGGCGTCCTTGGCCGCTTTTTTGGCTTTCGCAAGCATTGCCTCGGGAAGACAGGCCCTGCCCCGTTCCTCCAGTATCTGGGCCAGCCTTTCTTCGTCTATCTTTCCTTTGACTTCCTTGAGTAAGTCAAGCAGCCACTGTCTTCTGTTTCGTTTAGCCATATTAACTCCTTTCCTGCATAATCAGAAGAGCTGAGCATTTGTTATACCTAAATAATAAAACAGCCACCCTGCCATATTGCAGAAACCGTTTCCGGCAGAGTGTAGGATAAGCGACCATGTTACGCTCGATGTACGCTCGCGCACCGCTCCCAGTATTATCCCGGCAATAAAGGTTTGACCCAGTTGGATTGCAACCCATATGTCGATGCGGAAATCGTGGTACTGCAGGTGTGCAAGCGAGAAAAGCACCGCTGTTGCCCAGCCGGTCAGGGACAGGGCGATGAACCTGCGCTTACCGGTTACCCAGCGTTCCAGCATGTCCCATATTATCCCTCTGAAAAGAGCCTCTTCGCCTATGATTCCGAAGCTCAAAGCGCTAAGGACATCTAACCGTGTGGCCTCGGGCTGAGGGAAGATGAGCGAGAGGCTTCCGATAATCGCCGCTCCGACGATGAGGATAATTGCCGGCGCCGAACGAACCCGGATGCGGTAGTCCGAGAACACCGGTTCCTTTTTTACCACGTGAGTATAGGCCAGATGAATACCTAACATCAGTGCAGACCAGATACCGATCGTCCAGTAGAACCCTAAAGGGATGCGCATGAAGAGCCAGTTGTTGAAGGTCAGGGCCAGAACAATAGCAGATACAAGAGTGATCCTTAAACCAGGATTCAATCGTCTTGCTATCTGGCCGTTCCGGTTGTCACAGCTTACTTCATGCAAAACTTACTCCTTCCCGTAACATCACCCCACAAATTTACTGCATAAATTTGCGGGGACCCCGATCCGTAGTTTCCCAAGGCATCTCCACTATCTCGGTACCTTACATATAAGAAACACACGATACTCACTGGTCCTTGGATTACTGGTTACAATGTCTCCACTATCTTTGCCAGCGATTCCAGACCACGGACCTCTGCGTCGCGGGCTGTCTCGAGAGCGACGACGGCCTTCTTCCTGCGCTCCGGGTCGTTCACGTGTTCCGGGTTCATTCCTTCAAACGGGAACAGTTCGGCAACCTGCTTGAGATCATCACGAACCTTCTCGTAATGGGATATCGCTTCATCAAACAAGGAACCCAGCTTTTCACCAAGACGCTGTCTTGCTTCGGCAAGGAACTCCACCGCGTACTGACGGCACTCGTGCCACACAGCGGCGTTGTAGGCAGCGCCCAGGGAGTGCGGCTTACCCGAATCAAACGCGGCGATCCAGTTGTCGTATCCTTCGAGGCCCTTTCCTCGAGACGTCCACTTGTCCGTCCGGGCATACTCCAGGGCAAATTCGAGCGCGCCTTTGACCACTGTAACATCATCCGCCGCTTGTGCCAGGGACCTGACCGCATGCACGTCGATAACCCCTATGTCGGTTTCTCCGAGTTCCATCCAAAGCTTGGGTTTCGTATCGGCGTCCACGCCCGGCCCCAGGAAGTGATAATGATTCTGGTCATAGCCGCGAATCACGTAGTACTCAGGATAAAGAAACTCCCATCCGTAGCAAGGGGAACCGGCGTTGATGGCAAGTTTGGTAAGTTCCCAGGCTTCTTTCTGAAGCTCGGGGAAGTTCCCCATGTCCTTGTGCCCGTGTACGGTCTTTATCTCATAACCCAGGTTGCGGCCCAGCCGGTAAAACGGCTCCGGCTCCCAGGCGGTCGGTCCTGAGGGGCATAAGTCCTTGGGCAGATTCAGGATAAACGCATGCCCCGAACCGCCATAAACCCAGGGCAGCGAATGCCCGAGGTTCAGAAAATCAACGCACCCTTTTATGCACCCCATATGGGTCGCCCACAAAGGCTCCCAGTCCAGGCCTTGGAGAAGATTCATAAGCATAGATACTCCTTTTCCGTAACATCACCCCGATCCTTCCAGGATCTCTTTACTATGTCGATGCTTGCGCACGGCATATAAGGATATACCCCTTCGGGGCATTCTCACCATTACTCGATGCTTGCGCACGGCATATAAGGATATAACACCCGTACTCGCTCACACCTGAATGATGAGTCATAATACCTCGACTATCTTCTTTCTTCACGGTTTCCAGTCCTCGGGCATCCTGAAGCTCGAATCGGACTCGTAGAGTTCCCGCACCTCTGTGAACACGCTGTCGCCTGAAGTGGTCAGATGAGCCACCTTGTCCAGCAACGAGTATTGGCTTTCGGTTGTCTCCCCATCAGGAGACCCCATAATATCCGAGTTGTTGGTATCCCAGGGAAGGATCTCGACCTTGTTCAAGGCCATGAAGTCGCGGATCATGTTATCCTTTATGAACCAGTAACCTCTAAGATGCGGAAGTTGGGGATCGAAGAATCCACATTTATCAGGGTTCAACTTACCGGCGCGGCAGAACTTCCAGGCCTGGCCTGCGGTCAGGAACTCGCCCTCAGGCAGCGTCAGTGGATCAAACTCGATGCCCAGAGTTTTTATCTGAAGGCTGTCGAGCTGTGCGTCAAGCTGTATCCACCGTTCCTTGTCTGTATCCCAGTACTCGCATATCCAGTGATCGGCATACTTCCCGGTTAAAAAATAGGCCCCGAATCCGCATCTCGGTCTGGCCGGGATACCCTTGTGCCTCAGGAAGGAGCAGATAAATATCGAGAAGTCCCTGCAATTGCCAACCAGACGTTTATCGAGCTCACGCGGGGCGGTAATGGGATTCGCGTCCAGCTCAAGGATGCGTTCCAGCATATCCTCGACCTTGCGGATGTTGACCTCTTTTTCCCTCTCCTCGCTCAGCTCCACACCGTAGCGTGAGGTCCAAAAGACGTGCAGCAAAACACCTTGCACCACCCTGATCAGCCCGGGGATGTCATCGGGCAGATCTTCGTACATCCCTGCGTACTTGCCCGGGTCGGTCATTACACTCTGGGTAGTGTAGTATTCCAACATAGTGCTCCTTTGATCTGATATTTTCCTTATTGTCTTAAACCGTCATCCCTTTTCAATCTCGTCAACCTTGGCTTGAAGAAACTCCACTATCTTATCGATCTCGCCCGGGTAGCCGAAGAACGCCCGTTCGCCGTTTACGTAGATGTCTTCGAATCCCTTTCCGAAACGCTCAACGATCTCTTTTTCGTTCGTGGCGTATTCGTTGACCACTACCTTGTCCTTGAAACGCTGGGCAGCCTTCTTTACGAGATTATGCATCTCGTATATGGTAGGGCAGTTCCCGGTTCTTATGAGGTCGATGACTATCTTGCCTTTAACAAGCTGAGGTTTATAGAAGCTTTCTTTAGGAGGAAACTGGGGGTCTTCTACATCTTCGAGTTTCAGAATCATCCTTGAGATATTGGCTCGCTCGTTCGTGTCTACGAATCCGCACTTTGCAAAGAAGCCCTTGGGCATATGGTCCCACACCGTTGCATCTACTGTCACTCCTATTAGTTCTCGCTTCCTTGCATCCTCGATCAAGGCTTTAACCAACGCTCCTCCGATTCCTTGATTGCGAAGGCTTTTCTCGACCCACATGCATCCGATTACTGACCAGCTATCGAGGTTAGTGGTGAAACAATCTATCCAGCCTGCCGGTTTACCGTCCTTGTAGGTTATCTTTCCCCATGCTTTTCCCTGGGCCAGACGGTCGGAGAGGAATCTGCGTCTTTCCGCAGTCGCTACTTCTAAATTAGCACCTGTTTTTTCAAAACCTCCGCGCTCTTTAGGATCAGGCCCGGTGCAAAAGCCATCCAGCATGGTTTCCTCGTCCAGGTCTTTTATCTCCAACATCTTGACTCCTCCCATCTCGACAAGGAGATGGCTTTGTTAAGATTTTGTGCTTACAGCACTTCAACTATCTTTGCAAGCGTTTCCAGGCCTTTGGCTTCGGCGTCGCGTGCGACGCGAAGTGCGGCGACGGCCTTGGCAAGGCGTTCCTTATCGGTAAAGAATGAAGGCTTACCGGTGTACCACGGGTAAAGCTCTGTTACCCGGTAGAGACTTCTCGCAACCCTATCGTAGTGATCGATGGCTTCGTCGAACAATGGATCGAGTCCAGGATCGGCAAGCCTCTCCTTGGCCTGTTTGAGGAACTCAACGGCGTACATCCTGCATTCGGTCCAGACCTGGGCATTGTACTTGAATCCGTGAACGCACTCCGGATTTTCAAGCAGGGTGTCGGTCTCCAGGGCCGCTATCCACAAATCGAACGCCTCCGGACCTGCAGAGTAGTCCTCGAATATCCACTCTTCAGGGCTTTCCGAAATCTCCAACGCGAACTCCAGGGCTTCTTTTACGGTGGTGCGGTCGTCTCGAGGTTCTCCAGGTTTGACCACGTAGACTTCGATCATCGGTACTTCCATCGTACCCAGTTCTTTCCAGGGCAGGGGCATCTTATAGCCTTGCATTATCGGTCCGGAGTAGTAGTAGCCTTCCTCATCGTATCCGTTGATAACGTAGTACTCGGGGATGTTGAGTTCCCAGCCGTAGCCGGGGAAGCCTTCGTCGATGGCTTTACGCACCATGTCCCAGGCCTCGCTCTGCTTTTTCTCGAAGTCCGGGTTCGAGCTTTCGGCAAATATGCCCTCCGTCTCATAGCCCACGTTGGAACCAAGCTCGAACGTCGGAGAGGTGTTCCAGGCGGTGGGTCCTGACGGGCATAACTGCTCGTGAATATTGATAACGAACGCGTGGCCCGAGGCGCCGAAAAGCCAGGCATCGGATACATCCATCTCCAGATAATCCAGACAACCCTTGATGCATGCCGCATGAGTAGTCCACATCGGCTTCCAGGAGAGGTTCTCCAGCTTGACGATGTTTGTTTCTTCCGGTTTCTTATCCTTCTTTTTTGCAGATAGCGTCGGCACTGCGAGCAAAACTCCCAACACTCCTATCACCACTATCCTGCGCTTTATCTTTTTTATCATGTTTCCTCCTGACGAGTTATGTTTTAAAGATTCGCGGCGATTTCTTCAAGGGCTTTTAAACCTTTGGCCTCGGTGTCGCGTGCGGCCTTGAGTGCCGTAACAGCTTTCTCGCGGCGAGCGGCATCCTTGATGTGTTCCGGGTCAAAGATGAGGAACGGGTAGTTCTCCTTAATCTTTCCGAGTTCACCGGCTATCGCTTCGTAATGGGAGACGGCCTCGTCGAATAGGGAATCGAGATCAGGTTTAGCCAGCCGTTCCTTTGCTTCCTTGAGAAAATCCACGGCCAAAGATCTGCACTCAGACCAAACCTCGGCGTTATACGCGACCCCGAAGCCGTCGGCTGTTTGTGCTTCAAGGGCTCCTATCCAGTTATCGTAAGCAGCCAAGCCGGTTTTGTACTTGGGAAACGTCCACTTCTTGGGGTTTGAATTGTGTTCGAGTGCGAATATCAGAGCTTCTTTGACCAGGGTCGAGTCATCTTTTGCCTCGGAAGGTTTTACGGAGAACATGTATAGAACGCCTATTTCGGACTCGCCCAGTTCCTGCCACGGTTTCGGTTTGTTCTCCGAAGCCGTCGGATTATTCTTTTTAGGCTCCTTAAAGAAATAACCGTCATCGTCGTATCCATAGATAACGTAGTACTCCGGTATTTCGAGTTCCCAGCCGAAGCAGGGAAACCCAGAGTCTATGGCGGACTTAGTGAACTCCCAGACGCGTTTCTTCTTTTCCTCAAAATCGGCCGTGGACTTGTGCGAAGAGACACCTTCTATCTTGCAGCCGAGGTTCTCCACGAGTTTGAGCATTCCTTCCGAGTTCCAGGCGGTAGGGCCGGACGGGCAAACCACGTCGTGGACGTTAATTATGAATGCGTGTCCTGACGCGCCGTAGACCCACGCGTCGGACGCATCGATGCCCAGATAATTCAGACAACCTTTTACGCACCCGAGGTGCGAAACCCATTTACAGTTCCAATCCAGGTTTTCAAGTTTTTTTGACACGTTACTCCTCCGTTGAAATTCCTGTCAAGTATACAAATTTTTCCAGGGTTGTCAAGTAGTCAGATGCTTACTTGACGGTAAAGAAACCGGTGGTCTTCATGTAATCGGTATAGGTCTTGCCGTAGCGCGTGATAAGGTCTTTTTCCTCGGCCAGGGAAATCCAGATAAAGATGGGTATCCATACGATCGAATAAAGCGCCAGGAACGGCGAATGTAGGAAAAAAGCCATCACCCACCAGGCCAGGAGTTCGCCTGCGGCCTGGGGGTGACGGATTCTTTTATAGATGCCTGTGTAGGGCTTGAACTCCTTTTCCACGACCATCGTTCCCTTGCCTGCATCTATCATCCCCCTTATCCAGAAGTAGAGGGAAGGGAGGGCGAGTATCCCGCCGAAGATGGCCGATATCCAGTATGGCCAGGGGAAGCGGTCAAACACAGGTATCGGCAATGGAAAGAAGAAGTGGCAGACATAGCAGGCTGCGGCAAGGGTAATTGAAAAAGCCGAGACGACCCGGTTGGCAGTTGAAACCTTGTAAGCCCGGTCTCCTATCTTTTGTTCAAGTTTAGCGACCCGTACGCTCACCAGATAGAAATATGTGAATAAAACCGTAGCCGCGATCAGAACACCCATGTTAAACCAGGAAAACATAAATAGCCTCCGCAGGGAGTCTACTCCCTGCGGAGGACTAGTCAACTGGTTATGAGTTTAAGCGAGCAGAAATCCTCAGTCGTTGGTCGTCCTGCCGCACCCGCCGCAGCCTTGTCCCGGATTCCTTCCTTGTCGGGTCCCTTCGCCGCAGCCTGAGCCGCATCGGGTGAAAGCGGGAAGATGATTGTTCACCGACGCGTTCATGTTGTATGTGATAACCTCTCTTATGTCGTCGGGTAAGTCAAGCTTAAGATACTTCTCGTATATGGCGGCGTTGTCCTTTTCTGCCTGTACAGACGCCTCGCATGCCAGGGCTACCGTCTCGAATCTGGGAACGTTCGTCGAGTCCCAGCGGGATTCAGGAACCTCGAGTCCGTAATCGGCAAACAAATCGGCCAGCATTCCAGCGTGACGGCGCTCGGCCTTGATGATATTCTTGAAGGGTTTAACATTGCCGAAATCCTCGATGACCATTGAATAGGTCTGCTCGGCCTTGTACTCATCCAGTATAGCGTCGGTCATGGCTTCAATGACTTCGGAGGAGAGGGATTCTGCATTTACCCGGGATACTCCTAGTATTATTAGTCCCAATCCGATGAAGAGGGTCAGCTTGATTTTAAACATAATGTCTACATCCTTAGTAGGGTTTCTATTTGGTTCAATTATAGATTTGAGATCGCGAATGTCAAGGTCTCGGGTTAATTTCGGATCGCTTTAGAGGTCAGAGCATATCCAATGCCTCTTCGGCGGCACGGCGGACGTCCCGGTTCCTATCCCTTCCGGCTACCTTCTCGAACGGTTCTGAAGCCCGTTCATCTCCAATCTTACCCAGGGCTCGTGCGGCATTTTCCCTTATCCTTGTCGAAGGATAGTCAAGCGCCTGAATAAGGGGGTCAACCGCGGAGGTATCTTCTATTTCACCAAGTGCCCATGCCGCGTTCCAGCGCTGGCCGTTCCAGGTGGTAAAACGTTCGGAAAACCATGAGTTACGAGACTGTAAGGTTTGGATAAGCGGTTCGGTGGCTTTGGGGTCGGCTATCTTGCCCAGGGCCTCGGCACAGATGCCGCGCACCACCCAGTGATGTTCTCGCTGTTGCTCGATGAGTGGTTCAACCGCTCTTGTATCTCCGATCTCGCCCAAAGCCCATGCCGCATCACCTCTTATGTAGCAGTTTTCGTCATCCAGGATTGAGAGGAGTGGTTCGACCGCGGTAGTGTCCCCGGATTCGCCAAGCGCCTTTATCGCCGCTCTTCGGGTGCTTAGTTCCCCTTGCGTGAGTGTTCTGATTTGATCGGAAACGTCTTCAGCCTCGCCGATTGAGAAAATCAGAGTTATTATTAAGATAATCCTTGATATTTCAACATTCATACCGATTTGTTCAGGTTTTTCTTATGCGTCAGGTACCAGCATGCAAGAGAAAGCCCTCCACCGATAAACGCAGGCATAATTATCAAAATCACGGCCGGGTTTGTATCCCCGGAGGATACAACCAGGAAGAACACAAAGAAGAAAACCCCTTCTGCAAAAAGCAGGTAACCGCCTATTAGCTCCCATATCCAGGGGATGACCGCTCCGGCTGCCAAAAGTATCGTACCGGCTATAACAACTATCCAGCCTAGTACGTTGGCTTTCGGATCGGGTGAGGTCTCGGATAATGCAGACGCCACCGCGAAGAATATCCAGAACCCTGCCCAAAGGATGAGTAACCCACGTGCAAAGTAGCGCATAAGATTCACCCACCAGGGAGATGTCACCTTTTTTCCAGGCATTTTATGACCTCTTCTCTTACGTCTTTATCCAGCTTCTTGATAGCCTCTTTGTAAATGAGCTTTTTAACGCCTTCAACCCTAGCCCATTTTTTGAGAAAATCAACCAACTCGTTTTGATAGTTCTTAGCCATCTCCCTCAGACACCAGCCCATGCCTTTGGCTACCCAGTTTTCCTGATCGAGCATGAGATCATCCAGTATCTTAAGATAGGGTGAGATGTCGTATCCTGAGTATTCGACAAAGAATGCGTGAAGGTACACCGGAACCGCCTTGCGAAACCAGAAGTTTTCGCTTTTTGACCACTTGCGGAACTTTGCTAACATCTTTTCCTGATGCTCTGCAATGATGTGGGCCATTGGGTGGTGACACCAGGAGTCCACCACGTACCAGTCTGCAAACTCTATATTCCAGGCCTCGATCTTCTCAAGTATCCGCTTCCAGTGACCATCGCGCATCTGAGTGAATGCAGTGCCTATTATGGCAACCCTGCCTCCATAGACCAGGGCGTCGATGTTCTTCTCGTTCTTTCGTATGAAGTCCGACAGGTTGGCCGGATCATAGCTAGCCTCCTTTTTCCTGTGCATAATCTTATCGAACAACTCGAAGTAGGAGTCTGGTTCTTTCAACGCTTTCTTCCCCAGTTCTTCGCCGAACGCGCGGATAACCTCGAAGCCGGATTTGGATTTAGTCAAGTTATCGAGGAGTATGAAAAATTCCGACTCGTCGCCCGCATCGAATCGTGTAATTGCCTGACGGGCAAATCTCCTTACCTGACCTTTTGAGTACTTGTCACCCACCGAAATTTTCCCTGTGATGTTCCGGATCATAACCCAATCCGAAGCATTTACTGATGAGCCAATCGGCGTCTACGTTAACAAGATCAATACTTTCCACGTGAACCTGATCATTATAAATCTCAAACCATAAGATGCACCTGGCGGTTGAATCCGGGAACACCCCGGCTATGGCATCTTTCAGCTCAAAGCGAAGAGATTTACCTTCGAGCTGTTTTCTGTTCCAGGCAGTTATTTCATCCTTTCCGACATAGTTTTTCATCCCCCGGTGAAGCGCCGCATCATCCGAAAAGCAACCTCGAAGTAAATCATAGTTTTTGGAGTTAAGAGCCCGCGTATATTTGATAATCAACCCCTTGATATCTTTCAACTTTGCATCGTGCCAGTCAGGCATCGCTCATCCTTTCAGTTTCTTACCCATCCGGATTTCAAGGGGGATGTATCCAGTCTTTCCGAATAGGGATTGAGCAGGCTTGTTTCCGTTCCAGACTATCAAATCCAGGTTCGTTATCCCCCTTTCGGTTGTACATTTTTCAAGTTCAACCATCAAAGCCTTCCCTATGCCTCGCTTTCTCTGCTTCTCATCAACACATATGTACTGAACGGTCATATAAGGTGAGTCCAGCAAGTCGTCGGCAAACTCCTCGATCACACCCATTACGAAGCCTTCAACTTTTCCGTCGACCTCAGCTACAAGAATAACCGACTTTTCGTCATCCACCGCCTTCGAGAAGTTCTCCTTTTCTTCGTCCAAATCCAGGGGTTCACCGAGTCGCTTGCCGAATCCTTCCGGGCTCAATTCATACATCAGCTTAGTAGCCTCGGCATAGAGTCTAACGATTGCTTCAACATCTGCTTCGTTTGCATGTCTTATAGTTACATTCATAGGTCAAGATACCAGTTAAGCATTACCTCGTCTCGAACCTCAGGTTCAGCCCAGGGTGAGTAATAAGCGTAGCGATGAATCTGCCCCAGGTGGCAGCCCTGCCTGGCATAGAACCGGCAGGCAGGCACGTTTACGTTCTGGGTTTCTATCTTGAGCTGGGAACATCCTTTACTGCGTGCCCATTCTACGGTCTTGCCTAACAGCATTGCGCCTATTCCCTTGCCCTGATAATCGGAATGAACACGGATATCCCAGAGTACTGCCAGATCATCCCGTCCTTCAAGCATATTCACACCCTCGGTGTTGTAAGCGATCGTTGCGCCTGCGACAGGACGATCTCCGTCGTAGGTAACAAAGAATCCCCAATTAGTAATGTCGAAATGCCTCAGCCAGCGCTCAGGACCACCTTCTGCGTCGTAATCCTTGACGTAAGGCTTATCTACCTTTACCTCACGTAACTCCAGACCGCCTAATCCCTTATCGGCTTCCTCCACCACGAATATAGAACGTACTTTGAATCTTATAGGTACTTGAGCATACTCGGAAATTCTGTCAGCCCCGATCTCCTCGATCCTTAAATCCATCAATCCAACCTCATCAAAAGCTCTACCTCACCGGGTTCTCTGAAACCGCGTCTGCGGTAGATGCCTTCACCCATCTTTGATGCGTGCAGGTGCACGCGGCTCAAACCAAGGGCTTTCGCCTCGTCTATCATCTTTTCCAAGAGAACCGCGCATATTCCCTGCCTTCTGGCATCAGGAACGGTGTACATATTAAGGATATATCCTTGTCTCCCGGTCTTCACTGAGTTATTCGGCGGCATCTGCCAGATGACCATCCCGCTCGTTGCAACAACCTCATCGTTCTTCTTCGCCAGCCAGGCTAAAAATGCCACTTCAGGGATTGCCTTCTCGAAGTAACCCTTGAGATATTCCCTCAATGTATCTTCGTCAGGCAGCTTTTTGCAGCCTGCGTGCTCAGCAAGAAACCGGAGCCTGAACTCGACCAATACGTCAATTTCGGCTTTAGTCGCCCTGTGGTACGTTACATCCATCTAATACTCGTCGGTACCGGATGAGGCTTCATCTATGAGATTGCCGTTTTCGTCATAGACAGCCTTCCGGAACCAGTTGCCTTTCTCTGCGTCATCCTCCGTCTTGAAGATCAGGATCTCTTTTGGTTTTTCAGAACCGGGCCTGTACTCCACCGTTCTTAATTCCCAGATGATTCCTTCATCCATATACTGTATCGATTTTCGTAAAAGCCCGTTGTTGAATATACTCAGAAATCTTATTACTCCCACTTCTCCACAGAAGAGGTGGCCTAGGGAGTCGTATTGATAGGCGTTCTCGACGGTGTCAGCGGAAAACCTGTAGATGAAAGCGCCGCCCCCGTAAGGCTCATTCGTCTTAACGTAGAGAACATTACCCTTTCTCGCAACCTGCACAAAACCGGAATCGGGTTCGGGCTTTTCCAGGGGAGTGAGGGTCGAAATCCACTTCTCCGGGTCGGGCATTTTCAGACCGTAATCCGGAAAGCTTTGATACTCAAAAAGTTCAGCTTTCTTTTCAAGCTTGCGCCAGCCAGGAAACTCCGAGTAAACGGTCGGCGAGTCCTGAGTTCTTGCGCAGGTGACGGACATAGTGAGTAATGCCACTGCAAGTGTAAATACACGTTTCATAATTTCTCCTTTAACGTTCCATAGTCAAAGAGGCATGATTTAATCTCGATAATGAACTCATGGTCAGGGGAGAAGTTTTTTACTTTTCAAGTATCTTCTCCAGTTCGGTAATCAATTGAGGCAGATCGTTCGATACAGTATCCCATACAATGTCATAATCTACGTTGAAATATGCATGAATAAGGCGATTTCTCATATCTGTCATTTGTTTCCACGGTAGATGGGGATACTTATCTCTTAAACTTGATGATATCTGATTGCCAGCTTCGCCAATAATCTCCAGTAAGCGGATTAAAGAAAGGGCAAGCATTTCATTATTATCTAAGTCCTCTCGAATTCGGTCCTTAATGAACCCTAATGCTTTTCTTCCGGCTTCGAGGATATGACTGATATAAACAGAATCATCACGTTTTATAGTACACCTCTTGCTCGGCCAGAACCTCTTCACGGAAATAACGGCTTAACTCCTGAGGTGTCCGTAAATCCACTTTCCTGCCCAGGATTGACGAAAGCTCCTCCTGCATACGAAAAAGCCTAAAATAACCGGGTGTATGATCCTTTACAAACTCCACAAGGATGTCTATGTCACTCGTAGGTTGAAAATCGTCCCGAAGCACCGAACCGAAAAGGGCAAGAGAGCGTATGTGATGTTTCTTGCAGAACTCCCGGATTTTATCTTCGGGTACCGGTATCCGTGATCTTCGATTCATGATACATTATGATATTCTTTGGATTCCCATTGTCAACTAGGTTTAGTGCAAAGAGGCGGACCAACCTCAAGGGACTGGGTCAAAACCCCTGTTGAGCCGCTTTTAGTCCGACAACGCAGAGTAAATTTGGTTAGTAAGTCGCCTCAATACGTAGCTAAAAACCAGGTTGAGACAAGGG
>JAFGSK010000002.1 GCA_016934635.1 Caldifarciminota bacterium | reverse complement strand
GGGGTGTACTTCGCCGTTATTGAAACAGGTAGCGAAAGCGTCTCGGAAAAGGTTGTGATTATAAGGTGAAAGGCTTCCGATCCTTTTTGCCTGTGGCAAAAAGGGAGGATATAGGCAAAGGTCGTGGTTATAAAATGATCAAGGATATCAGTGTAATCTGTTAGATACAGGGCGACTCATGCCTCGCCCCTACGTATATCTCTGAGGTTCCATCCCTCTTTTCTCAGCCGTAAACCGTGGCTGTCGGTGTTGAAAGGTGAACGGTCATTCTAGCGCATTTTGTGACCCTCCGGGTCGCAAGCGTTGCATTGCAAAAAAGTGAGCATTACTATTCGCTAACGCTAATATTTAAGCAGTCTTACTGCGTAAAACAGCTGGGGTCCTACGATTATGCCTCGTAATAACCATGAGGTTTTCTTCCCGTTATTGCAAAACAGATAAATATGATTGGGATAGAGAAGGCGCTTAAGAATCTTCGGCAGGCTTCTTAATCTTAATTCAAACCTGTTTTCTTTGTCTGCTCCTTTTTTGCGGGGCAAAAAGGAGTGCCTATTCGGGGTTCCCACGATTATGCTTCGCAGAATCGTGGGGTAAAGACTTTACATTTTGTTAAACTTTTGCTTGACATTAAAGCCTCCCAGATTATACTTCCGGTTATGAGAAAAATTACATTTACCAGTCTTTTACTGCTTCTTACGGCGCTGGGATGCACCAAAGAAGAGGATAAAGTCGTTGCGACTGTTGGCACCGAAAAAATCCGGGTCAAGGATTTTCTCATGGTATACCGCCCCAACGTATACGAATCGGAAGAAGCGGAGATGGAGACCAAGCACAGAGCTTTGGAAAACATGATCGACGAGAAACTCCTCGTAGCCGAGGCTCGAAACCGGGGTTACGATCAGGATACCTCTTTAAAAGAGGGCATAGAAAGAGCCACTCAAAGCGCGATGGAAAGCGCTTTGTACAAGAAACTTGTCCTTGACAAGTCAAAACCCACCCGTGCCGAAGTGAAGAAGTACTACGAGGCGGAAAAACAGCTTCTTGAACTGCGCCTCATCCACGTAGACAAGGAAGAGGAGGGCAAGATGGTTGCCGAGAAGTTCGCAACCGGCGTACCTTTTGACACATTGGTTGTCCTTTTCTCTACCGATCGTTCCGCAGCCTCGGGCGGCAATATCGGCAAGGTTGCACTGGCCCGTTTCTACGGTACGGATGTGTTTGATGAGCTTTCAAATCTCGGCGAAGCCCAAATCACCAAACCGGTCGAGAACAATCGCGGCGGTTATGACATCTTCTATCTGATCTCCCAATCAGTAGACGAAGAGGTTCCCCCTCTTGAGGAAAGAGAAGAGCAGATAACGAATTGGATAGAGAGGATAAAGGGCGCTGAGCTTGCCGAAACCACCCTGGACCAGCTGTTCGAAGAGTCAAAGGTGGAGTACAACGACGAAGGTCTCGGTTTACTCACCAAACCCAGGAACCAGCTCACTTCGCAGGATTTATCTGTCTGGACGATAAAGGTGGCAGGAGAAATAACCGACAGTGTGGGATCGATGCTCATGCTTTATCCAAGCGATACAACAGGCATCAGGCCCGAACATCTTGAAAACGCCGCTAGATATCAGATTCAACCGAAGGTTCTTGAAAAAGCCGCCTTGAAAAGAAACATGGACCGAGATAGAACCGTAAAAGAGAACGTGGAATCCTACATCAATGCGATGATAAGGCAACGTATCTACGCAGAAGAGATCTCAAATAAAGTCGAGATTACCCCTGAACAGGTGGAAACCTACTACCATGACAATCCTGACGAGTTCTTCATCCCTGAAAGACGCAATCTGGCCATCATCCGAACCAATTCATACAGCGTTATCCAGCAGGCCTACTCCCTTCTTGCAAGCGGAAAGCCCTTCGAGGAGGTTGCCCGTGAGTACTCAGATCACTCTTCCAATACCAGAGGCGGCTTAATAGGCGCTAAACGTGAAGACGACGCCGAATACAAACCTTTCGTAGAGCAGGCCTTCAAGATATCGAAAGGCCAATACTCGCGACCATTCGAGGTTGCCAACGGCTTCGGTATAGTTAAGGTATTGGACATCCAAAAAGCCTACACCAAGGAATTTGAAAAGGAAATGCGTAACATCGAACGCATACTGCGTCGAGAAATGGAAACAGTACGCAAGGAAGAATTCCTTGCCGAGTTGCGAGAACGAATCCCTATCGAGATAAACGAGTCGCTATTAGCTAAGATAGCCAAACCGGAAGAAGAAAAACCGGACTCGACCGAAACCAAGTAACCGAGTTTTGCTCGGGTTTATGGAGGATTTAAGTTAATGAAGAACAAATGGCTACCCTGGGTCATAGTAGTAGGAGGGGTGGTAGTAATAGTGATCGTGTTACTCGTTATCAACCCTCCTTTTTTACAGAATCTGCTTGGTGAATCCGCCAAGGATTCCGGGGGTGAAGATGCAAAGGTTGTGGTCGCCCGAGTGGGTTCAGAAAAACTGACCCTTAAGGAATACAAGGATCTGGTCGGCCCTTATGCAATAGGTCAGGTCGAACCCCTGTCAGTCATTAATCCATGGGTGCAACAAGAGATAATATACCAGTTGGCCAAGGAAGAAGGGCTTGACAAGCGGGATACTGTCCGTATGGCCCTGGATCAACTCAAACTCCAGTACGAGTACGCCCGGAAACAGATCTTGCAGCAAGCCTGGATGAATGAGGAGGCCAAGAACGTAACGGTAACACCGCAGGAGGCACAAGCCTACTTCAAAAATCACAAGGATGAATTTCTATACGACGTTAAGGTATCTCAAATCCTTGTCACAGACCCAACGCAGGTGAATGGAATATACCAGCAGTTAGAAATGGGTGAAGATTTCAAGGAGCTTGCCCAGCTTTACACCCAAGATGCTCTTAAGGGAGAACCCAGTGGATTCATAAGCCGCGGATCAGGTCAATTTACCTTACCTATGGAAGAGGCAATATTTTCCCTCAAACCCGGCGAGTATACCGAACCGATAATTACCCCTGACGGAGCCGCCTTCATCTTCAAACTCGTCGACAAGGTCAAAGTGCGCAAGGATATGGCTTACACTGACGTTGCCGAATACCTCGAGCTCATGCTCCGGTACGAAAAAGCACAGAAGGTTATCCTGGATAAGGTCGATTCTCTGATGACCGTCGCGAGGGAAAAATCCGAGATCGAAATAAACCCGGAGAATATTCGCTAGTGGTTTGGGGATCGTGACACTCATCTTGACTTGCCTGATCCTTGGGGGAGCGACCGATGGAACCAATTTGGTTGAGGTTACAGATGTCCAATCGAAAAATGCGCCCGAAAATACTATCTCATGGCAAGATGCTAACAAAAAGGTACTTGCGCGAGTCGGCTCCTCCAAATTAACGGTCGGGGACTACCTGGTTCTTGTTGAGAGTTACGGAGCAGACATTGACGAGGATGTAATCAATCCGCTCGAAATCATTACCGCCTGGATAGATCAGGAGATAGTCTATCAAGAGGCAATGAAGATGAAGCTTGATAAAAACGACACTGTAAAAACGGCCCTCGATCAACTTGAGTTTCAACATGAGCTTAACCGAAAACAACTCATCAACCAGGCATGGATGGCTGCAGAAACAAAAAAAATAGAAATCCCTACCCAAGAAACCGAGTCATACTTCAACGCACACAAGGATGAGTTCCTTTACGCTGTCAAGGTTTCTCAGATTATGACTGCGGACGAGTCGTTGGCTGGCGAGGTCTATCTGGAACTCAAACAGGGAGCGGATTTTACCGATCTTGCAGGGAAGTACTCAATCGACGGCCTCGAAGGTCAGCCCAGCGACTTTATATCTCGTGGTTCAGGCCAACTGACCCTGGCTATGGAGGATGCTATCTTTGTGCTGGAGCCGGGCCAGTTCAGCGAACCTGTAGCTACCCTTGAGGGTTATACCTTTATCTTCTATATTCACGAGAAGGTTCAGATTCACAAGACCGCATCCTATCCTGACTATGCTCTGTATCTCGAACAGATGATACGCTATCAGAAGGCCCAAACCTTCCTTACCGAAAAGATTGACTCACTTAAGGCTAAGGCCCACTCACTGATAGAGATAAACCTCGAGCATCTGGTCTACCCCGAGGGGCTGTGATGTTTTTCCTGATTTGCCTGCTGTGGGGAGGTACTGCCGATGAAGTGGTTGCGGTTGTAGATAACGAACCGATCCTGGCAAGTGACGTTGAAGCTATGGCATATCTGACCTACATCAACAATCCATTCGTCCAAGTCTCGGAAGACTCTTTGAGGCAGATGCTTCTGGAACGCCTCATATCCCAGAAGCTCATATTCAAAAAAGCGGCTCAGGATACGACCATCGAATTGAATTACGGCGAGATAGCTCAAAATGCAGATCAGGAACTTGATTTCTTCTACCGGAACGTGGACACATTACCCGAGATACTTGACAGCCTGCGGGCCTGGGGCCTTACACGAGAGCGCCTGCGGGGTATCCTGACTAACGAGGGTAAGTTCCAAGCCATCGTCCAGCATATGCTTTTCGCTCAAGGAAAAACCCAACCCTACGTTTCACCTAACGAGATACTGAACTACTACGAGGAAAACAAGGATTCGATAGCCGTTCTCTCCGGCTACATTAAGATGGCTCACATAGCCTTGAGTATTACCCCGTCTTCCAGTGAATTAGCTCGAATTGAGGCAAAATTCAACGACATAATGGTCCTTCTCTCTCGCGGGGGTGAGTTCGATTTGATTGCTGAATCTTACTCGGAAGATCCCAGGACGCGCACCCAGGGCGGTTCTCTGGGTTGGGTCAAAAAGGGTGAGCTTCTGCCCGAGATCGACACCGTACTCTTTTCGATACCAACAGGACAGCCTGTAGGACCGGTTCAATCCCGCGATGGTTTCCATATCTTCCTTGTTGAACGCAAGTTACCAGACAAGGTCTATGCCCGCCACATCCTTCTCAAACCCAATGTCACCCGGCAGGACACCTTACGCACGATGCGCAAGGCCTCTGAAATCAGGGACGAGATCGTCTCCGACGAACTGACATTCGAGGAAGCGGCCCGCCTTTATTCAGAAGACTTTGCCACCAGCGATCAGGGCGGATACATCGGCGAGGCCCTACTTGAAAACCTGACCCCTCCTTTCGATTCCATAGCTGCGGTTCTTGATTCAGGCCAGGTAAGCCAACCGTTCCTTACCGAGTTCGGTGTACATCTTTTGTACGCCATGGATAAACGAGAGGAAAGGATTCTCTCCTTTGACGAGATGCAAGTTGAACTGCGTAATATACTGGCCATGAAGAAGCACGAGGAGTGGCTTGAGGAATTGGTAGATGAGGCCAAAGCGGAGTTTTATGTTGAAAAGAAAGATCTCTAAGGAGCCGTCTGGGGTCGCCGCTATCGGCGTCGAAGAACTGCGTCGTTTAGTTGAGGTTACCGGAAGACTCCTTTCAACCATCGACTTTGACCGTCTTCTGGAAATCATCCTCGAGTCCGCCAAATCCCTTACACGTTCTGAGGCATCTTCACTCCTTCTACTGGATGAGAAGGTCGGTAAGCTGCGATTTGCGGTTGCCACCGGTGAAGCCAAGGACTCCCTGGCTTCCCTTTATGTTCCCCTGGGTGAGGAGAGCATCGCCGGTTACGTGGCCATCCACGGCAAGCCCCTTGTGGTAAATGACGTGAAGAAGGACGGACGCTGGTACTCAGGCATAGACGAGGCAACCTCTTTTCATACAAGATCGATCCTGGGCGTGCCGTTGCCTCTGGAAGATCGAACCGTAGGCGTGATCGAGGTCCTGAACAAAGAAGGCGGCGCAATCTTCGTAGAAGAAGATATAAGCCTTTTAGAGCTTTTAGCCAGACAGGCTGCCCAGGTTCTCAGAAACGCCCAGGAGTACCTTGACCTGGCAGCATCGAAAAGGGTAATAGAAGCGGCCCAGGAATTGCGCTATAAGATTGTAGGACGCGATGTAAAACTCCTGGAGGGGGTAAAACTTGCCAAGAAGGTCGCCGCTTCCAACACAACGGTGATGCTTACCGGAGAAAGCGGTACCGGTAAAGAACTCCTTGCCCGCTACATTCACCTTCACAGCCCTCGTAAGAACGGTCCCTTCGTAGTCGTAAACTGCGCCGCTATCCCGACCACCCTTATCGAGAGTGAGCTGTTTGGTTATGAGAAAGGGGCTTTTACAGGTGCGGTCGCTCGTAAAGAAGGTAAGTTCGAACAAGCACATAAAGGAACGCTCTTTTTAGACGAGATAGGCGATCTGGGACTTGAAACCCAGGTGAAACTCCTGCGGTTCTTTGAAGAGAAGGAGTTCGAGCGCCTGGGAGGAAAGGATCGCATCAACGTTGATATCAGGGTCATTACGGCAACTAACCAGGACCTGCCCGAGATGATAAAGGCTAAGAAATTTCGCGAAGATCTTTATTATCGAATAAATGTATTCCCCATTGATCTTATACCTTTACGCGCCCGTCTGGGGGATATCCCACTTCTTGCCGACCACTTCATCAAGCTTTTTAATACCGAAACAACGAAGGGAATAGAAAAACTCGAAGAAACCGCACTGGCCAAGTTAAAGGACTACGAGTGGCCCGGGAATATCCGGGAGTTACGCAACGTAGTTGAAAGGGCATTCGTACTGGCTTCTGAAGAGGTAATTTCAGCCGAAGATATCGTGATAGGTAAAGGACCTGAGAGTGAAGAAAAGGAAAGCCTGTATGCAGAAAGGCCATGGATGGATGCCGTTCATAACTTCAAACTCAGCTACTTGATGTATACCTTGAAGAAGACCCGGGGGAACCACAAGCAAGCTGCTGATATGCTAAGCATACAACCGAGCTACTTGTCAAGACTCAAGAAAGAACTTGGCATTGATAAGGAGGAGATTTGACCGAAGGAATGCGCCTTTTATCGGTATTCATAGCTCCTAACAGGCTTTTCGCAGACCTTACCGAGCGGCGATCCCGTTGGTGGCTGCCGTTGATAATAATTATTATTGTAGCTGCGGCTACAGCCGTAATCCTACGCCTGGCTATCCCTGCAGAGGTTTGGTTGGAGACGATGCGCCAGAATATCGCTCCTTCCGGGGCAGAGATGAACCAGGAGTATCTGGAGCTGGCTGTAAGTCGTTTAGCCTCACCTCTGGCTTTGCTTTTCGCAGGCCTTGGGGGTGCGCTCCAAGTAACAGCGGTTACTTTTATTCTTGGCTTGATCTTCTGGGCGGTGTTCGCCATCTTCGGGGGCAAGATCAACTTCACCAAATCCATTACGATTGTCACATATACCGGACTCATCTCTGCCTTGGGAATTCTGGTAAGGGTCATCCTTTCAGTGGCTCTGCAGAGGCTCGACATCCAAACCTCCCTTGCCGTCATCCCCTTACTTGAAACAAATACCTACCTCTTTCGCCTCGCATCACAGATCGAATTCTTTATGGTCTGGAGACTCTTGGTGATGGGTTTGGGGTTTTCCATCCTTGCCTCGGTTTCACGCACCAAAGGTTACCTCCTGGTAATCCTGCCCTGGCTGGCTTTGGTGGCTCTTGTCTCTCTTCTGAAAATCGGCATCGGTATGTGATCTCCTCGGATGTTCTAATACTTGGCGCGGGACCGGCAGGGGCTGAGACCGCTTATAGGCTATCTGAGGCCGGGTTGAGGGTGGTGGTTTTAGAAAAAAAAGCTCTAGACAGGGAAAAGTCCTGCGGTGGAGCCATACAAACCGGCGAGCTTCTGGAGTTCGGTTCGCCTCCGGAGGATGTAATCGAGCGCCGGATATCCGCCGCACTTATTTTCGGCCCGTCAAAGTCCTTTCTTGAGATATCAACCCAGTACCAAAATCAATGTGGAATAACGGTTAAGCGTTCGGTTTATGACAGGTGGCTGCAGCGACGTGCAGCCAAGGCCCGTTTTATTGAAAAAGCAGAGATTGTTAGTTTACTGCGCTCAAACGGTAAGTGGCAGGTCCTGGCCGATACTCCTGAAGGAACCAGTAGTATAGAGGCATCCCTGCTGATACATGCGGCAGGAGGAAATGCATCACGCCTGGAAAGATTGCTGGGACTTGACCCTGTATCAAATGAAGGCATGGGGATAACCTGTCAGTACTGGCTGGATGCAGGATGCAAGACCCTCGATAAGGGATTCAGGCAAGCGTTAGAGTTTCACTTTATCCCTAAGCGTATACCTGAAGGTTATTTCTGGCTCTTTCCCAAACGCGACATCCTAACATGTGGTGTAGGTGTCACTATCGATGCCGTGCAGGAACATAAAATAAATCTAAAAAAAGAGTTGGACGAATTCCTTGCAGCCCAGCTCCCCCGTCTGGGGTTATCTTTGGATACGCCACGGATACGAAAAGACGGGGCCAAGGTTCCTTTAAACCTCAGGAAGCCTGTTTACGGGGAGGGTCTGCTGGTTACGGGCGATGCAGCAGGTGTATGCTCTATCATCCACGGGGGCGGGATATATCAGGCCCGCAAGACCGCCCTTTTTGCCGCAGAGGCAGCCCTGGGTTATCTGGGAGGCGAGAAAAACGCCCTCAAGCGCTACCAGGATCATGTATACGAGCACTTTACCGAGTATGAGAAGCGCTGGGACCAGCGGCTGAAGCCCTTCCTTACCGACGACCATCTGGTCAGGCTTATACTCGAACGTGGAGCAAGGGATTCCTTGGTGAGTGAGGGCATAGGTATACTCCTTTCCTCTACCCAGGGTCATCGAAGGGCTTACGAACTCATAGAAGAGGCGTCTTTCGCCCTGATAGCCGATGAACTCGACGAACTCACCATCAACGAGCGCCTGCTTATAAACCGGAAGTTGGAAGATCTCTTTACCGAAGATACTCATCTGCATCGCATGGTTAACGAAGTCCTGCTGAGAGGCGGCAAGAGGCTGCGGGCGATACTAGTACTTCTGGTTGGGCAGGCTTTGGGAGCCGAGTTGGATGAACTCTTGCCCGTTGCGGTGGCCTACGAGGTTTCACATACCGCATCTCTAGTCCACGACGATATCATAGACGGTGGTGAGTGGCGCAGGGGTGCTGAAACCTTGCATCGTCGTTACGGGGTCGCTCATGCCATCACTGCCGGCGACGCGCTCTTGATCAAGGGCTTCGAGATGATGGCCTCATATCAAGGACGAGAAGGGGTAGATAAAGACACGGTAATAAGGCTCATCAACGTGGGGTGCAGATCAGGTCTTGCGGCATCGGAAGGCGAGGTTCAGGACATTAACTTTTCTCCATCCGAGATAGCAGACAAAACGATCGAAGAGTACGTAGAGCTTATCGGCTTAAAAACCGGAGCGTTGATCGAGGCGGCCACCGAGGCTGGAGCTGTACTCGCCCAGGCGCCTGATGAGGTTGTGACGGCAATGCGGGATTTCGGCAGAGCACTGGGTATCGCCTTCCAGATCTACGACGATGCCAAGGACCTTCTGGCAGCGTCTACGGTGAGCTTGAAATCACGTTTTACCGATATCAAGAAAGGGAAGCTGACCGCCCAGCTGATCCACACGGTAAAGGAAGCATCCCCCGAGGACAGAAAAAGGCTTCTGCAGCTTCTTGCCACCGGAACCTCGGAGGGAGCGGCCGAGATACTGGAACTCTATCGACGTTATGATGCCTTACAGTTTAACCAGAGGCTCTCACGCAAATACCTTGACCAGGCTGAAGATAAACTCAGCGTATTATCCGAATCTCCATATAAAGAAAAGCTTGCCGGAATCGTACGGGTGTTGGGCTACTGGACCCGGTTTGCACCGCAGGGTTAGTATCTTGGAGAAGGTTTTAATTAAACACCTGGACGATTATGATTCAAGCGAAATAGAGGCTTTCGTATCAGAGGCTATAAAGGCGCTGGGTGTCAAAAAACACCCCCGGGCTTTCATAAAACCGAACCTCGTTCATGCAACGAGATACGGAGAGCATGCCTATACCCATCCTGAGATCATGCGTGGGGTGTTCCGGTCTTTTAAGGGAAACGGGGCCGAAGACCTGATCCTTTTCGAGGACTGTGGTCTGATGGTGCCATTGCGCTACTCCTATCGTAATTCAGGATACGCAAGCCTCTGTAGCAAGGAGGGTGTGCGTTTCCTGAACCTTGCAGAGGCTTTATTCGACGTGCGCGTTCCGGTGCCGGGCGGCAAGGTTCACACGACTCTTCCATTACCCTCTATTCTGATACGTGACGGGATCAGGGTCTTTGTACCCAAACTCAAGATTCATGCCCAGACCTCAATCTCAGCCAGCCTAAAGCTTCTTATAGGTTTGATTAAGCGATCGATTCGACTCCAAGGTCACCATTACAGCCTGGATCACAAGATCGTTGACGCGGTTGCCGCTTTTCCGCCTGATCTGGTGATTATTGACGGCATTACACTTGCCGTAAACGGCGCTGGCTGTCCTGACCCTTACCCTCTGGGTGTACTCATAGCCTCTCGCAATGCAGTTTCTGCCGATGCAGTGGCTGCACATCTTTTAGGGTTTGATCCAACCAAGATCAAACACCTGCGGCTCGCCTCGGAACGTGGACTGGGACCGTGCGAGATAGATGACATCCTGGTCATTTCGGATAAGAAGGTTAAACCCTTACCCAAAGGCACATTTGCAGAGAGCAGGATAGACGAGATACATCCGGGGATTCGCTACTTCGAGGGGAAAGTTCACAACGACCGCCGCTGCCGGGGAGGCTGCATCGGATTCGTTGCAGAATCCGCTCATTACCTCAACCATCATCATGCCTGGAGGACAAAGGAGAAGGTCAGTTTGCCTGCAAAACTTCTTTTCGGTATTCTCGGTCAAAACCCGAGGCAGGAGCGACCGCGCGAAATAGGAGTCGTAGTAGGCGACTACAAGGGCGAGATACCGAAGAGGTTGCGGAAGAGTCTCGTGTTCGTCGGCGACTGCGCACGGGCAGGGCAGCTCAAGCCCCGTGCCCATCTAAAAGGATGCCCGGTATTCATGAACCGGATGGTTTACGGATTTGCAAAACAAGGAAGATTTTTAAATCCGTACCTGGACGTGATCGAAGGGATCCCGTTTGTCAAGGATTTTTTTACTGAGCAGTTCATGAAAGCGTATAATATTATAACCTATCCTTTGAGGAGGTTCCTGTGATTGGAGTTTACATAGCTCTGGGGGTCGTGGGTGTGCTGGCGGTCATTGTATTGATTGTAATACTGCGTATATCCGCAACCCAGCGCAGGGTGCGTGAAGAAGAGGAGAGGCTGAGGTTTGAGGAAAAAGCGCAGCAGGAAGCCATTCGCGATAAGCTGATAAAGCTCGAGGCCTACGCAGAAAACCCGGCTCAACTTAAGACACTCGACGAGATAAACAAACGTCTGGACTCGACCACCAAGCTTTTTGGCGATATCAGCAAAGGCCTGGGGCAGATGCAAGAAACTGCCAAGGGTATGAGCGACGTTGGCAAATCCATATCGACCTTTCAGGAGCTTCTTATCTCACCCAAGGTTCGTGGAGGTTTCGGCGAGGTACTTTTGAATGAGTTAATCAAGGATGTACTCCCTCCGGCGAATTACGCCTTCCAGTACAAGTTTCATGACGGCACCGTTGTGGACGCGGTTATCAAGACCGAGGACCGTATCATCCCCATCGACTCGAAGTTTCCGCTGGAGGAGTTTCAGCGGATGGCAGCCGAGGAGGTGGAGGAGGAAAGATTCAAATCGAAGTTCAAGCAGATAATGCGGCCCCGGGTAAAGGAAGTTCAGAAATACATCAAACCGGATGAAAAAACAGTGAACTTTGCGTTGATGTACATCCCTTCCGAGAAGCTTTACTCAAGGCTTTCCGGAATAGACGAATTAATGGTCGCCTTCCGCAGGGTAAAGGTATTCCCGGTCTCACCCTCAACCTTCTATCAGTTCCTGGAGACAATCATACTCGGCCTGCGAGGACTGGCCATCGAGAAGGAAGCCCAGAGAATCTTAGATACACTCAATCGACTGGCCAAGGAATTTGATTCCGCGCGTGAGGAGTGGGAAACCCTTGGGGGCCACATCACCAAGGCTGCCAACAAGTATGAGGATGTCACCAAGCGCCTGGGCAAGATAGGGGATAACATCAAGGCGCTTGAGGTCAAAACGGATAAAGGACAAAAGGAGATTCCCTATGAGTAAGCTGCTTGAGATGAGTACTCATCAATTTGCTAAGACTGAGCCGAGTCTCGCCTTCTGGCCGGTGGGAACAATGGAGGCGCACGACCTCGGTCCCATAGGCACCGACGTTATCGCGCCGGAGAAGCTGGCAGTTGATCTGGCCTCGGAGTTCGACGCAGTGCTCTTGCCGACCCTTGCCTACGGCCTGGTTTCCTCCCTTTCCGGCTACCCGGGCGGGATGTGGATGGATGAGGATACCTACAAGAATCTCGTATTCGAGCTTCTTGCGTCCCTGGCGATATCCGGGGTCGAGCAGGTTATCGTATTCAACGGGCACGGCGGAAACACCGACGCCCTGACCCATGTTCTGCCTGAAGTCTGGAAGGAGACCGGGATGAAGACCGCGTTCATCGACTGGTGGACTTTGGGCAAGGAACTCTCGGAGGAGCATTTCGCCTCTGCAGGCGGACACGGCGGTGCGGACGAACTTGCACTCGTATACATGGCAAATCCAGGGATAGTTCCCGAGACCTGGGACGGCTCAAGGGCTTTCCTCTACCGACCCGGGGTTAAGACATACCCTTCACCACGGTCTGCTATCAAGTACTCCGAGGATGCGCCCAAACCGTTAACTCCCGAGTCGGCAAAGGCTTTTTACGAGGCTCTTAAACAAAAGGTCAAGGCTGTGGTTGCAGATGTACTTGCCGGCTGGGCAGATTTCAACAAGCTTGGGGAGTCCTAAGGCCTTCCCATGCGCAGGGTAACCCACGAGGAGAGAGTTGCACTTGCGGAAGAAATCTGTAATGAAGTAAAGGGTGAGTTGCGGGAAGGCCTGAGGGCGTTCGTAATCTTCGCATCCACCGCAAAGAACGCAGACGGACCTTACTCTGATCTCGAACTGATGGCCATAGTTACCGACGACTATGAAGAAACAGCCTGCGGGTTCATGCGTCAAGGCGCCTACTGCGAGGTGTACTACATACCGCTTACGAAGGCGCTTGCCCAGGCCGGAGTAATAAATCACGATTGGCCCGTTGCTGCAGACCAGTGGCACAGCATGCTGCCTGTATACCTGAGAGGCGGTGACGATTGCCTGGATGAAATCCAAAAGGCTGCAAGAAATGCAATATCTGATGAGGGAAAGTTCAGAAAAGAAACCCGAGGTCGGGTAATGGGTGTGCTCGAAGAGATCGGTTCATTAACAAACGCATGGGAAAAAGGTGTCCGTTCCGACGTCTGTACATATCTCTTTTCTTTCTCGTATTCCGTCTTGATCCTGGTTGCTTTTGTAAATAAACATTTCTACCAGAGCTGGCGAAACGCCTGGGAGGAATCCAAGGAACTCGAAAACCTTCCGAGAGATTATGTCGAACTCATCGAGATAGTACACGGTGAGGCCGAGGCGTCGATCCAGGCACGTTATAGCTCTTCGCTTGAGTTATGGGAGAACATAAAAAATTGGATTGCTGATATGGGTATTGACTGGGAGAACGAGGGCAAGCTCGAATTCCCAAAACAGGAAGAAAGGTGAAGAAAGCTACCCACGAAGACCGAGTGAAGCTCGCGGAAGAAATCTGCGAAGAGATAAAAGGGGTGTTAGCCGACGACCTTAGAGCGTTCGTTATCTATGCGTCCGTGGCCAAGGATACAGACGGTCCATACTCCGACTTGGAGATGATGGCAATCACCGCTGACGAATACGAGGAGTCCTGTTCGGAGTTCATACGCTCAGGCATCAGATGCCAGGTGGACTTCGTTCCTATTAAGTCTGCAATCGGGCAGGCAGGCCAGGTCGATGCGGAATGGCCTATTGCCGCGGATCAGTGGCGCCGGTTCCTAATCGTCTACGTAAAAGAAGGAGATGACTGTATTTTAAAGATACGCGAAGCGACCCAGCGATCCCTGTGTGCCGAAGACAAGTTTACTCATGAGATCTTGATGGCCATGCTCGTGGCATACGAGGAGATCGGTAAGATTATGAACGCGAGAGAAAGGAACGTGAGTTCAGATGTTACTACTGGCTTGGTAAATTTCGCGATGACTCTCCTTCGATTGGCAGGTTTTGTAAATCACCGCTTCTACGAGAGCATGCGAAACGCATGGGAAGATTCAAAGGCACTATCCGACCTTCCCAAGGATTATACCCGACTCATCGGCGTCGTACACGGAGAGGTTGAAACATCCCTTGAGAACAGATATAATGCGGCCTTGGAACTCTGGGAAAACGTAATTGCATGGGTGAAGGAAAAAGGGATGGAGTGGGAAAAAAAGGAATTGGAAATGCCTAAGAAGAAGGAGAACTAGATGGCGAAATACAAGATTGCAGTGCTGCCCGGTGACGGAGTTGGAGTGGATGTCACCGAGGCGGCGATGATCGTTCTCGATAAAATCAAGCTCGACGCAGAATACATCTACGGAGACATAGGCTGGGAGTTCTGGTGCAAGGAAGGTAACCCATTGCCCGATAGAACCGTCGATCTGTTGAAATCTACCGACTGCTGCCTGTTCGCGGCAATTACCTCAAAACCCAGGGACGAGGCCGCCGCAGAACTCGCACCGGAGTTAAAGGATAAAGGACTGGTGTACCGCTCGCCAATCGTGGGGCTTCGACAGCTTTTCGACCTGCATACAAACATGCGTCCGTGCAAGGCGTACCAGGGGAATCCCCTAGTCTACAAGGAAGGGATCGACCTTATCGTTTTCCGTGAGAACACCGAGGGGCTGTACTCAGGGATCGAGTGGCATCCAGTGCCTGAAAATGTACGCGCCGCGATCGATTCACATCCTAATGCCAAGAAGTTTACTGATACCTCCAACGAAGATATGGCAGTATCCTTACGCCTGTTTACACGGAAAGGTTGTCAGAGGATTGTACGTGCCGGGTTCGAGTACGCGAAAAAGCACGGTCGCAAAACCGTAACCGTGATTGAAAAACCCAACGTTATTCGGGAAACCTCGGGGCTGATGGTGCGTGAGGCGCGCAAGATAGCCGCCGAATATCCTGGCATCGAACTGTGGGAGACCAACGTGGACGCCATGTGCATGTGGCTTCTCAAAAACCCCCTCGACTACGATGTGCTAGTTTCGTCCAACATGTTCGGCGACATCATCAGTGATCTGTGCGGGCAGCTTGTGGGTGGTTTGGGCTTTGCAGCCTCGGCAAACATCGGCGACGAGTACGCGGTGTTCGAGCCCACCCACGGGTCGGCGCCAAAGTACGCGGGCCAGTACAAGGTCAACCCCATGGCCATGCTCCTGACCGTAAAGCTCATGCTTGAGTGGCTGGATAAGAAGGATTCTGCCCAAACCCTGGAGCAGGCGATTGCCGCAGTCATAGCCGAAGGAAAGGTCCGCACCTACGACATGGGCGGGTCGAACACCACCCTTGAGGTCGCCGAGGCGGTAGCGGAAAGGTTATAAACCACAGATGAGAACTCCCTGCGATCGTTCTCCTACGGTCACAGATTAACATAGATTGAAGGCCGGTCTCAAGAGGTCTTCAATTCCTTAACTGTAATTTTTCAATACCGTCCTTAAAGGTTTGAAAGCTTTTAGATTTATTTATACTAGGATTCATAAATGAAGATACTTTTTTTGCAACCTCAATTCTCGGCATCCCAGTTTTGTAGTAACCGTATGACTGAAAAACTTTTTCTAGCGCTTCCTTTGTACCCCCCGAGATGGCATCTGGATTGCGGTATTTTGCCTTTCTACCAAGTGTTTCAGGAACTCTAGGGAACGCAGAATTTAAAGCCTGAACGTCTCCAAAGAACCAAGCCTCTATCTCCTCAATAGCAAGTCGATTTAGTATCTGAAAGGGTTCGTGAGTTTGTACGGATGATTTTGTCGTCAAACCAGATATAAGAGCTGCCTGCTCAAGGGCACTCTTCAATGTATGGCAATTCTCATTATCTCTGTCAACAAGAATTACAATTCGATAATTTTTGGGGATCCAACGACTATAACCTTTCAACCTACACGGAAGTTTTGATAGGAGATCTTTCTTTCCCTGATGCGTAAGAATCCTGTAGATAATTTCTTTATAAAATAACCTGGGAATTATCCTTTTTAATACCTCCTCTGCAGATGGTTCTTCAACTAAAAACTCGATATGCATCAAACTTACTTGGCGTTCGGAAATAATCTTAATTGCTTAGGGCCGCCTGAATTCGTTAAGGGGTCTCCAAATTCGAAATGACCTTCAACCCAAAGATGTCCGAGTAGCGCCCCTTCTTCTACAAATTCCTTTATGCCATCCATATCGGCTGTTTTTTTTGCCCGTGTATAGCCAAACTCGTCTCGATAAAGCACCCAGAGTTCATGAGGTTTCAGACCATTAGAAAAAAAAGGAGAGTGGGTGGTAACCATTAACTGTGTCCTTTCAGAAGCTAATCGACATTCTTCAGCTAAACCGGGCAATAATCTTGGGTGCAGGTGATTTTCGGGCTCTTCAATACCCACTAATTGAGGTGGTTCTGGGTCGTAAAGAATGGTCAAATATGCCAATAATTTTAGCGTACCATCTGAAGTAAACTTGGCTAATATTGGTTTTTCAAAAGGTGCGTCCTTTATCTGTAGTAAGAGTCTACCGTCAGCCATTATTTCCGCATCAACCTTTTCTAACCTTGGAACCCTCTCCGATAATACTTCAAGTATTTTGTTAAGTCTTTCTTCATGGCGCTCCCTTAGGAACTGAATTACATTAGGTAGATTATCGCCTATTTGAGAAAGACGTTCTTGAGGGCCGGCTTCAGGTATCCCCCTTGTGCTATCAGCGGTAATGTAAGAAAGATACCAGCCGGTTATAAAACGGCGTAATGCGCTAACTCGAGGATGCCTAGCAAATTGTCCAAGTGTATTTACTGCTATCAGCTCAGGAGAGTCCAATCTTTCCGGGACCCTATCATCTTGTTCATCTGGGACTTCTCCGGTTGTAACCTGACCTTCTCCGCATTTAAAGTCTAAAAATCTAAAAGATCTACCTCTTGGTTTTCTTCTCCACTGCAACCATTCTTCAGCCACGAAGGGCCCTTTAGGCCCTTCATTAATCCCTAAATGATAAGTTATAAGTGGTGACTCTGGCTCCTCTCTGTACTTTAACTCAATTACGATTGGGCCACTAGAACCTCTTGTACGAAGTTCCTTAAAGCGATTGCGTTTGTCCCACGCTTTCCTTAGACCAACAGAAAAACATTCTGAGAGGAACGCGAAAACGTCAAATATAGTCGACTTACCGCTGCCATTTGGTCCAAGGAAAACTGTCAGAGGTGTAAGGTTTTTAAGCTCAAGGTCTTTAAGTGCACGGTAGTTCTTAACCCTCAGATATTCTATTCGAGGGACAGATCGTGTCTCTTGTTTATCTTCCATAAATTCCTCAACGCAAGTATACGAGTTGGTTAACAAGTGTCAATACAATTAATTTTGTCCCCATCCGTAAACTGCGGATGTAAGAACGTAAACACCTTGACGACCGCCAATCCCACATTATAGTCAATATAGGAGAGAGAGATGTGGAAAGGAGGCGGAAATGAACTATACATATAACATAATACTGAAGGTATGGGAAAAGGCGCAGATACTGGAAGGAAAAAATCCCGCCTTATGGAGAGCCGACGATCATGGTGTATTGATGTACAGAGAACATTACGGGAACCACGAATCCATCTTCGGTTGGGAGGTAACTCATATTATTCCCATCGCGTTGGGCGGCAAAGATGAAATCAGTAACCTCAAACCCACGCATTGCAGGACACGTAAATCCAAACGCATAGTTGTCGGGCGTCCTTTTTGGCAGCCACTCAGGCGAAAGCCCGTAAGCCACCTCAGGCTCTAGCATTAAGGGCCGGCTGTGTTCAAAAAACCGGCCCTTTTTATTCAGTCCGACAAAATACGCTACAAAGACCGCAGCGATGGCTGAAATTCAGTCGCTCACCGCCTCCCCTGAAGCAGGTTCAGAAGAGGTTTCTTTAGAAGGTTTTCTAACCTTCAATGGGATTACCAGCTCTACTGTGGTATTTGACTCAACGGTTAAGCGTTTGTGCAGCTTAACTTCCTTATCGTCTGGAGAATTCCACACGATATTTAGACACCGTGTTCCCGAAAAGGTTTAATCATTTAACCGCCTGTTTAACAGATTCACTGACTCAACGAAGTAATCTCAATCCAGCTTTTCTTCGAGGACTTGTTTGCGGACTATTACGATATCGTCTCCTTCGGTTATCACGATTTCTCCATCTTCGTCAAATGTCAAGGTTCCTTTTATGAAATAGTAGCCATCTGTCTCGCAGATGTAGCCGGGAAGTCTGGTTTTCGCCTCGGTATCCACGGTCAGGGCTTCTGCCGTAAACTCACAATCCCCGGATGCGGCCAGTACTTGAGCCTGGCTGTAGTAGCTGATGCAATCGGCACGAACCGTCAGGCCGTCAAACCTGACCTGGGCGCCCGCGAGTTCGGCTTCCCCGTCTGCGGGGTAAAGAGTCGCGCGTTCTGCGCTGATTACTGTGCCTTCTCCTTCAATCCTTACTCTAGGCGAACCGGCTACGTTTACGGGAATTACGGCCGAGAAAAGGGCCAAGATTAACATTGTGGGCTTGTACATCCGAACCTCCTTTATATGGATATTTGACCACACCATAGTTAGACCTCAAGATGCCAAAAAGGTTTAACTCCTTGACTCCTCCTATCAACTCAGTACACTAATCCATGGAAGGCAACGTTAAACTAAAGGTTTTATTTATCGACTGTCATCAAACCTCCGATGATAAACAGATAACCGATTACATCAGCTGGCTTGAGCCGTTTTTCAACATCGAAAAAGTTCACGTCGACAGATTATCCCCAACAAAGGTGGATACAGACGCGATAATCATCTCAGGATCAGAAAGAAGTCTCAGCGCCGAGCCTGTACCTAAGGCACTTGAAACCATATGTCTTGAAACAACAAGACCTCTTTTAGGTATAGGTTACGGGCACCAGGCACTTGCCGCCGCCTGGGGAGCAAAGATAGTGACGAAGGACAGGATCGAAGGTGAAGAAACCATCAGGACCCAGTACCCTAAAGGGATTATTCATAATCTCGGTCTTTTCTTTACGGGCTTAGAGTCCCATTCCGACCAGGTTTTAAGAAACAATAAGCTTATGAAGAATTTCTGTGTCCTGGCTGAATCTTCCAATTGCCCGGTTGAGGCTATACAGCATAAAGAGAGACCCTTATGGGGTGTTCAGTTTCATCCCGAGAAATCGATCCCCGAAGGCAGACAACTCGCGGAAAATTTCGCAAGAATAGTCAAGCAGACAAAGTAGCAACGAGTCCTTGTCCGGGCCAACGAGTCGGTATTTGATTAACCTTCAAGGTATTGACTAAGGTTCGATTATAGTTAAAATCCTTTCCGTGGAAAATAAGTCGAGTTTACTATTGATTGAAGCTCATCCCGAGCCTAGTCCCGCGGATCTACAATACTACATCGATTGGCTTTCCCCCCAGTTTGAGATTAATAACGTTTACATCAAGGACCTTAACTCGACCGAGGTCAGCCAGGACTGCATTGTGGTAACCGGCTCCAAATGGCAGCTTGCAAAAGACCCTGTACCTGAAAACCTGATCAGACTCTTTCGCGAGACTCAAAAACCTCTACTGGCTATTTGCTGGGGCCATCAGGCGCTTGCCGCGGCATGGGGAGCCAAGGTCGTCAAAAAGACGTTTATTGAGAAAGACGAAACGATACGTGTCGAGGAAGCCGATAAGATGCTGGATTATCTGGGGCTTTTCTTCATGGCCTGGGAATCCCACTACGAGCACGTCGTCGCGGACGGAAAGTTGAAGCGAAATTTTCACCTCAGAGCCTACTCCGACTCGTGCAAGGTCGAGGTGATAAGACACAAGGAAAGGCCTTTGTGGGGTGTGCAGTTTCACCCTGAACGTTCGAAGATCGCAGGCAGGCAGATCGCTATCAACCTTGCACGCATTGCTCGCAACCCGTCAATTATTTAATCCGCAGACCAAGCTCTACCAAGCCCTATTAGTTACAACCCTCGGAGCCTTTCTCGTGAGACCTTAGCTCGAGGAGTTGACTACAACCTATTTCCGTGTAAACTAAGGTTGTGGAACCCTCGGTACTTTTGATCAATTGCTGCAGGTTACCGGACGATGAACGGATCGAAGAGTATGTAAAGTGGCTTGAGCCGCACTTCGAGGTCGTGGTAATCCGTGTTGATGATTTAACCACGTCTCAGGTTGGTCAGGATGCGGTGGTGGTCTCAGATTCAGAACAGCTACTCAGCGATAAACCGCAGTACGAAAGTATGGAGATAACTCCCGTACTTAAAAGCCTCTACCTGGAAACAACCAAACCTCTTCTAGGCATCGGATACGGTCACTGCGCCCTGGCTGCAACTTGGGGTGCTGAAATTATCCCCAAGAGATATATACATCGGAAGGCAATTGAATCAGAACGCATGGAAGCAATCGAGGGTTTTTATTACACGGTAGGTCCTTTAGTGGCCCCGGCACCTATGTTGGTACCGAAAGCCTCCTATCTGGAAGGACTAAACGACATCACACTGTTACAGAATGATGAGTTTCTTGAAGGCTTGGGTACGTATTTTGCGGCTTTTGAATGTTACAAGGAACAGGTTCGAAGAAATCACGCGCTAAAAAGGAACTTCATTATATTAGCAGAATCGAGTACATGCAAGGTCGAAGCAATCAGGCACAAGAAAAGCCCCTTATGGGCTATTCAGTTCCATCCTGAGAGGTCAGGCGCGAGCGGACACCAGATAGCCGCCAACTTCGCCAAGATAGTTACTCAGAATTCACAGGAAGAGGGCATTCAGTAAGCCACTGATGGTAATCCGACTTTAATACTCGAAAAAGCTTATCCCCATCCGGATCGGCAATGAGATATCCGTTTTCGTCCTCCTTCGCCTTAACTAGATAGTAGTCTTCATCTTCTCCGACATAAGCGTAGATGTCGCGTTCCGGAACGAAGCCTTGCGGGATACCTTCATCTTCGAAATCAGATTTGTACTTTTCCTTAATCTCCATGATCTCCTCCGTCATTTCTCTCTTTGGGACCAAAAAAGTGAATTTCCCTTCCCAATCGGCGATGACCAGGTTTTCTTCTTCCAACGAACCGCGAAAATAATAGTAGCTTCCGTCTTCTCCAAAATAGCCCGGAAGGCGCTCAGCAAGTACCGGATCAACGCTAAGGTCCTCCACAGCACTCGGTTCTGGGTAGGTTGTTTCCCCGACCGCCGCCAACGGCACGACGAAAGCTAATGTTGCTACAATCGTCAACGTATTTATGCTAAGATTCCTTATCATCTCGACCTCCATATTCATTACTTACTCGTAAGACATCATATGTAAGCCACCTGGAATGTCAAACAAGGCTTCACTTGACACGTCATTAGCCCGTCATATACTCTCCCATGTTTAAGAAAATCATTCCCTTATTAGCGATACTCCTTGCCTGTGGAGGAGGAAACAAGGAAGGTGCCCAGGTAGTACAACCGGTAGACCTCACAGCTTCGGAAGACTGGATGGGTATCTATATCAAGGATACGAAGATCGGTTACGTGTACTCGCGGCAGGAGACCTCGGGCGACACCCTGAGATTCATACAGAAATCGACCATGAAACTCGAGATGCTCGGCACGCACGAGGAATTTTATACAAACCTTGAGGTAACCGCCGACCCAAAGCTCAACCTCATCGGATTCACGTTCGATATCTCATCTGAAAAAACGAGTTTCTATGCCGAAGGTGTTCGTGAAAACGATATGGTCAAGGTTACGGTTGAAACCGCCGGCGAAAAAGAGACCAAGGAAATCCCTGCAAAAGGAGAACTGATCGCTCCGCCTGCCCTTGGGATGTGGCTGCTTGCCCAGTCACCAAAGCCGGGGGGCAAGTTCAAGGTCACCATATTAGAGCCTACCCTTTTGAAGACCGTCCCGGTTACAATCAAGACGGTAGGGCCGGATACACTTGAAATAAACGGTATCGGCATCCCGGCTTTGCACGTTACGACCACCATGATGGCAATGACCTCGGACGTGTGGCTCGACTCGACAGGAACCAGTATAAAAGAGATCCAGAAGCCCCAGATAGTCATGGTCAGGGAGTCCAAGGAAGAAGCCCTGGCCGAGATCCCGGCGCCTGCTCAGCTCGATCTTCTGAGCTTTTTCGCGGTCAAGACCGATGACGTTATCCAGAATCCCCGCGATCTTTCAGAACTTAAGCTTCGCATTGAAGGGCTCGACGAAGAGGCCGAACTCATCCTCTCCTCGCCGACACAGAAGATTACTAAGACAAAGGGCGGAGTGGAACTTACGATAACCGCGCCCGACACCTCGAAGATCGCCCGCTCAACCCGTCCGTCTGAAGAACCGGCCGAGTTCCTTTCGTCGAGTGTTTACATCCAGGCCGATAACGAAAAAATACGTAAAAAAGCTTCTGAGATAGTGGCCGGTGAGCAGGACGCAATGAACGCCGCAGCCAAGCTTGTTTCATGGGTGCACAAAAATCTTAAGAAACGCGCCACCGCATCGGTACCTTCGGCTGTAGAGGTCCTTGCCACAAAGGAAGGCGACTGCAACGAACACGCGATACTTATTGCAGCCCTCGGAAGAGCGGCAGGTATACCCACAAAGATAAACGTAGGGCTTGTCTATCTTGAAGGGGCTTTCTATTACCATGCCTGGAACTCATTCTGGATCGGCGGAACCTGGGTGCCTGCAGACGCGACCTTCGGTCAGCTTCCTGCCGATCCCACCCACGTTCAGCTGCACGAGGGCGAACTTGACGAACAGGCCCGTGTGATTGCAATCGTGGGGCAGATTAAAATTGATATTCTCGAGGAAAGGTAGGATTTGCTCTTATTCTTTCTTCTTGCAGGTCAGTTCGAGCTCGGGGGTGTTGAGTCGGAAGTGTCGGATACGCTGCCCGGGGATACGACATACCAGGATTCGATAAGCTTGGGTGTAAGCAGTGTAAAATTCGGAGCCGACACCCTCATCTTCTACACCGAGACCAAGGAGGTGCTGCTTCTTCACAACGGCTGGGTAGAGTACGGTGACACAAAAGTTTTTTCCGACTCAATCAGGTTTTCCACCTCCGAGAGGGTGCTTTCGGCATATAAAAAAGCCCGCCTATTTTCAGATCGGGACAGCGTGGTAGGCTCGGTAATGCACTACGCGGTGGAGTCTGGAAAAGGGATGATGGAGCACGGCAAGACCCAGATAGAGAAAGGGTACTTTTACGGAAAAGGCATCTGGCTGGTTGAGGAGGACGTATTGCTCATAACCAACGGTTATTATACGACATGTGACAAGGAGAACCCTCACTACGACTTCTACGGTCTCCAGCTCAAGGTGCTCCTGGACGACATGGTAATTTCCAAGCCCATATTCTTGCGTTTCAGGCTGTTCAACAGGTGGAAAGTTCCTGTGCTTGCCGCACCGTTCTGGTATCTGCCGATAGGCTCCGACCGCAAATCAGGCCTCATGCCTTTCAAGGTCGGACACAATCCTCAGGAAGGCTACTATGCCAAACAGATACGTTACTACTGGGTAACCAACGATTATTCCCAGGCTACCTTCAGCCTGGATATAATGAGCGAGAAGGGCTTCCGTCCCGGGGCCTACTTCGAATGGGATTACGGTCCCCAGAGGGCGAAATACCTTTCAGGAAAAGCGAGCGGAAACTACATCAACGAGAGAACAGCGTCCGGAACCAGATTTGCGCGCTGGAACTTAAGCCTGGACAATACCAGTTACATACCTGATGGAACCGTAATCACGGTCGATGCCAACTACGAAAGCGACCAGACCTATCTCCAGGAGTATATGGAAGACGAAGACAGCACGACACTTGTCCTGGATAGGGACCGCCAAACCTATGCAAATCTCTCGGTCTCTCGCAGGCTCTTGGGCAGACAGGCAGCGCTTACCGCATCCCGAAAAGACGATCTGCAAACCGGATCCTGGGACATGAACCTGCCGACCTTCAACTTTTCGTGGCCTTCAGTAAGCCTTTGGGATTTCTTTTCGTTAGGATTCGGAAGCTTCAGGGTCAACAACGCTTACGCGCACGACGTGACCTGGATCCAGGATACACTCACAGGTGACAGCACCCGCATGACCGAAGATTCGCGAATCACCACGTTCAATCAGCCCCTTTCCCTCGCCTGGAGCTACAAGTTTTTCGGTGCCTACACCTATAACCAGAACTGGGGCGCGGGGCAGAGCCTGACCTGGACCCAGGATACCCTTATCAGGGGTGGTAGCTACTCGTTTAGTCACGGACTCAGTACCCAGCTTTTTCGCCTTTTCGGTGTGTATGCAATCGGGATGAACGGGCTCTTGCATACCATTACCCCTCGCATCACCCATTATGTTACCCCACGCACCGATACTATTCACCCTTGGCTGGTTTACCCTAGATTTGATACAACCCTGGCCTCCCACAGCCTCAACTTTGATATAACCCAGACCTTCCAGACCAAGTTCAGAAGCCGGAGTGATACCACCAAGTTCAATAAGCAAACTCTTTTGACCATCTCTACTGGTTCGGGTTACAATCTCCTGACCGATAGCCTAGACAGAATCAAGGCATCTGTGCTTCTCCCTTCCGGTCTACCGGTTTATGCCAATCTGTCAGCCGCCTACAACATCTACAACGATACACTTACATTAACCAGTAACGTAGACCTCTCAATAGACGAGATAGTCTTCCCCCTGCTGGGATGGCGCGAAAAAAGACGAGAATCCCGGATATTGACCGAAGACGCACTATGGGAAGAGGATACCCTGGGTTTGTGGGAAGAAGAACCGGTTGACAGTCTATTTCCCGAAGATACGTCCCTTACAGACAGCCTTCCAGCCGACACCCTTACTCGCGAAGAAAAGGAAACCTTCCTTGAGCGGTTCTCGAAGAGCAGGCTCTACATAACGGATTACTGGTCCCTGGGTGGCCAATTGTCTACGCAAGGATTAACAACTACCAGCCATATGCTTTCCCTGAACACCGCCTTATACCTTCCCTGGGATATAGAGTTAAGACTTTCTGCGAGTACTAATCTGACACCTGATAGCAAACAGACCTGGAAGGACTACTTGACCAACTATAACATGGAGCTCGTAAAAGGACTGCACTGCTGGGAGATGGTTTTCGAGGTCAGATCCAAGAATCTCGAGTTGGAGAGCCTGGATTGGAGTCTCTACTTCAGGATAAAGGAACTCCCCGACATCCAGTTGGGTAAGGGTATGTTCGAGCAGTTCACAGACGGGGAGTAACTGTACGCCCCACTATCACTTGATCCAAAGAACCAACGCACTCTTCTGGGGGAACCCGACAAAATGCCCACTCTTACTATAAGGGCTAGATCGCGCTCTTGACAATAAAACATCTACCACTGACAGGGTCATGAAGGTATGTAAGAAGGTTGACTTCCGAATTGTAGTTTCTATAGTTTTACTATGGCTAACAAAAGTGGGACGGGAAACGCTGATCTTCCGCCAGGTTTCGTTGAAGTTAAAAAGCTCGGTCAAGGTCTAGACAGCGATGTTTGGGAGGTAAGGCACGAAGCCTCAGATGAGAGATTCGCCCTAAAAATTGCCAAGGAATTCGATCCTGCCCGCAGGTTAGAGCGCGAGTTCGCCGTCCTGGAAAGGCTCGATATACCAGGGATCGTAAAGGTGGATAGGTTCGGAAAGCACCAGGATAGAGAGTATTTTACCATGGAGTTAATAAAGGGCGGGTCGTTTACCGAGTACTTGATCGAGCACCGTAACGAAACAAGTTTCTCGGAGTTGTTTCTTGAGGTATTGCTGAAGACCGCACTCATCCTTGCAGAGCTTCACAGGCAAGGGATAGTCCACCTTGATCTGAAACCCGGGAATCTTCTCGTGACGGAAGCAGGAGATCCGGCGCTTCTGGATTTCGGTTTTTCAGAAGATTACCTCTTGAGTCCTACAGCCGAAGCGACCGGCGCCACCCTTGACTATGCGGCGCCGGAGCTTTTTTCCACGGGCCAGGTAACGACCGCCGCTGACATATACTCCCTTGGGGTGATGGCCTACGAGGCAATAACCGGGAAGAGAATGCTTCAGGGGGTATCGATACAAGAGCTTATCTCGGCAAAGCTCAATACACCATCGGGTTTTGGCGAACGAGGGATTAACCTGCCCTCAGGAATCGAAGGTCTGGTCGTTTCAATGCTAAATCCGGAAAAGTTTTTGCGACCGTCGGCAGAAGAGGTAGCCTGTGAGATACAGTGGATATCCAAAGGCATGAGAGCTGATGTCAAGCCTCGTGATTCGGTCCCAAAGCTGTGTTTCGGCGGGCGCGAAAAGGAGATCGAAGACCTGGAGGAGTTGATCTTTCGCGAGAAAAGGGTTGTGCTTCTCGACGGTGAAACCGGAATAGGCAAGACCCGTCTGCTAAGGGAGTTGCGGTTTCGGGCTTTAGCCCGCGGCCGCAAGGTGTTGTTTCTGGAAGGACGGGGAGCCCACCTTTCATTGGTTGATTATCTGGCAGCGTCGGTTGGTGCGAAACCCGAAACCAGGGAGGATGTCGAAACCGATCAACACAGGGATAAGTGGCATCGATACGATAATGTATTCCAGACCACTCGCAAGAAAGGTTTTGATGCGGTAATAATTGATACACCGCCTAATGTGAGTGAAGATGAGAGGGGCTTTCTGGATTATGTGGCTCAAGGGTTTGACGCAAAGCTCGGGGCAATCATTGCAGGCTCAGATATCCAAACCTATCCTGAGGGAGTGAGGATGAAGATAATCCCATTGGATAAGGGAAAGATAGCCGAACTTGTTTCGAGGACATTTGCAGGCCTTAAAAATACTCATAGCATTTGCGATACGTTATATTCGGTAGCCGACGGTAATCCTCGCCGGATGAACGAGCTTCTGGAACTTTTGTACCGTGAAGGATGGCTTTCATACGAACAAGGCTGGACCTACGAACCTAGTAAGGACGAGAAAGGGTTGAAGGGAAAACTCGATAAATGGTTGCAGGTTAGGATTGAAAGGCTCGATTCTGATTCAAGGCTTGCTCTTCAATTTCTTTCCCAAGCGGAATCAGCTATATCCTGCGATATAATCACCGATCTACTCCGGAAGGATTCAAACCTGGCTCTTTCCGGAGTGGTCAACGAAGGTTTGGTTAACTCATTTCTTCACGGTGAAATACCTCACTTCGAGTCGGGAAACGAGCTGATAAGATCCTATGTGGATTCTAAACTTACCGAAAAGGATCGGAAATCCCTGGCCGGCAAGCTGGCCCAGGCTTTAGAAAGACACTGCCTAGAATCTTGGGGCAATGATCTCGAGGCCTGGGATATAACTTCCCTAGTCCAGGTGGCCTCGCTTTCCTTCAAGGCAGGTGACACGTCAGCGGCTCGAGCCTATCTTCTCGAATCAGGCAAGCGTCTGATCGTAGCAGGCGATTATCCAAAGGCGAGAGAGCTACTAGAGCAAGTGCTTGAGAGTAATCCCGGGCTTGAGGAGAAGAAGCAAGCCCTCTACAGGCTGGGTCGTATCGCTGTCATCGAGAATGACCCCAGTCTTGCAGAGGAGTATTTTTCACAGGTTCTTCCTTTAACGCATGGGAACCCTTCGGATAAAGCGGATGTACTTTTACGAATAGGCCAGGCATATCAAAGAATTCATGAGCTTAATAAGGTCGATTACTTTCTTGACGAGTGTGAGAAAAGCCTTGCAGAATGCCCGAATGCTCCGCCCAAGCTTCGATGTGAACTGGTTCAAAGACGCGGATGGAATGCACTTTTTCAAGGCAAATGGGATCAGGCTCGAGTATTGTTTGAAAAATCCCTTGGAATAGCCCCTTCAGAAAGGGAAAAGGCTCTGGCCCATAACGGCCTGGGTACAATGTTCAACCTTTCCGGGAATCCTGAAAAGGCGCTCTATCATGCTGAGAAGGCTGTCGGGCTGGCCGAGGCTGCTAAGGATAAGGGCAATAAGAGCATTTATATCCTTGAGATGATACATGTGCTTTGGGTTCTTGGGCGCACTTCCGAGATTGATAAATGGTTAAAAAAAGCCCTTGAAATATGTGAAGATTTAAAATTCCCCTCGCTGCGAGCTCACGTACTGGGAAAAACCGCTTTTCATCTTTATACTCAAGGCCGTTATCGTAAGGCACGAGACCTTGTCAGAGAAGCTATCGAGATTTCCTCAAAGCTTGGTGAAAAGATGGCGCTTGAATCGCACCGGTTCTACGAAGCCGTTTATTCCACCTGTCTTGGGGACTGGAAATTCGCTCAAGAGACTCTGCTCGAACTGTGGCGAAAGCTCCCACGAACCCCGGACAGGATATTCGCACCCTTCCCTACCGAGATAATTAGGTTCTGGGGACTGTTATACGGCAGACAGGGCGACTTCAATGTCGGTCGGCGTATGCTCAAAAAGGCAAAAAGGAGAGCTGAGGTCTTCAATGATAAGAACAAATCCCTCGAGCTTGAAATGGATCTATGCTGGCTGGAGATAGACGCTGGAGATCCTGTCAAAGCCAGGCGATTGCTTAAAGAAACCAAGCAACGATTGAAGACCCAAAGTAACCTTTCGGTTGATCTGCGTTTCGAGATGTTAGAAACTGAGCTTTTTCTGGCTGAAGGCAAAAACGAAAGCGCAGCAGAGCTTTCGTCCCGGGTCCTGGACCGAATCCAAAGGGAAGCCGAGGATAGATTCTACGCTCACTCCCTTTACCAGACAGGTAGGTCCCTTGCCGCAACAGGCAATCTAAAGAAAGGGTTGGAAATGCTCAGGGAATCCTTGAAGATATATCAGACTCGCGAGCAGCCTTACGAGCAAGCGCTCGCCCTTCTTGCAATCGCTGAGGCGACGCTCGAGCATCAGGGACGTTCGGATGAAGCGGTTCGGGCGTTGGATGAAGCCCGCCCGATCTTCGAGCGCCTGGGGGCAAGGCATAAGTTACGGCGAATCAAGGATCTAAAAGCAAAGCATGTCCTCGACGCTCAACCCGTGCTCTCCCAGAAATACCTGGAAGGCCTTAAGCAGGTCTCCGAACTCATTAACTTTCATCTGGGCGAGGAAGATTTCATGACCAGGCTTTTGACCGTAGCCCTTGACCTTACCGGTGCCGAGCGGGGCATGGTTTTCCTTGCAGACGCTGGAGAGCTCCACCCTGTCGCGTCAAGGGGAATAGATAAGGCGACCGCAAAGGATGCCCAAAGGATTTCCAGAACCGTTATCGAGAAGGTAAAGGAGGGAACCGCCTCTGTCTACACTAAAGACACCGCCTCGGACGAACGTTTCAGCAGGTCTCAAAGCATCTTCTTGAACGATATCCGTTCGCTTCTTTGTATTCCGTTGAGAACGACCGAAGGTAGCCTTGTCGGGACAGTGTACCTTGACAGCCGTAAACCAGGGCTTTTCGATGCCGAGAATACCCTTTATTTCGAAGCGTTAGGGAACCTGCTTGCGGCGACCATCGACAGGTCGGTCGAGTTTTACCGGTTGCAGGACGAGTTGCACCTGGCCAGGCAGAAGGACAGCCTGAAGATGCACGGGATCGTTCTGGGATCATCTCCCGCGATCAAGGCACTATACGCACAGCTCGAGCGGATAGCGGCATCCGATACCAATATCCTTCTCGAGGGAGAAACCGGCACAGGAAAGGGGGTATTCGCAAGAATGATACACGAGCGGAGCCCGCGTCGTGAGCGTGAGTTCTGCTCAATAAACTGCGGATCGGTTACCGAGAGCATCTTCGAATCAGAGCTTTTCGGGGCAAAGAAGGGGGCCTATACCGGCGCCGACCATGACCGCGCAGGGCTTCTCGAGGCGGCCAACGGTTCGACAGTTTTCTTCGATGAGATAACCAACACCTCGCCTTCGATGCAGGCCAAGCTGCTGGAAGTAATCGAAGAAAGGGTGATACGGCGCATCGGTGAATCGCGCAAGAGGAACGTAGACCTGCGCTTCATCTTCGCCACCAACCGCAACCTCAAGGAAGAGGTCGCCGAGGGCCGGTTCCGCAAGGACCTTTACTTCCGCATAAGCGCCCTGACCCTGAAGCTGCCCCCTCTGCGGGAGCGAAAAGAAGACATACCACAATTGATCGACTTCTTCCTGGGACGTTTCTCCACCGATCTCAAGAAACCGGTTGTCGGGATTGAGAAAGAGGCCATGGACATCCTGGTTAACGCCCCCTGGCCTGGCAACGTACGGGAACTCCGGAACGTGATAGAACGATTAGTGCTCATGTCAAGAGGACCGAGAATCACCAAAACCCTTCTCAAACAGCACTTTTTCCCGGTGGTTACGTCTACCGCGGAAAGCTTGAAAGAGCTGGGCAACGTGGAGAGAAAAGAGTTCATAAGACGTGTCCTTATCGAGACCGGAGGGAAGGTTCCCGAGGCTGCAAGGCGTCTGGGCGTATCCCGCAGCCACCTCTATAGGCTTATAAAGTTCTACGGCATAAAGATCGGGTAGACTCGACCCGCAGCCACAATAAGGGTTTAAGGGCAGGTATTGTCCCATTTTTGAGACAAATCAATACACAATCCTAAGTCTTTATGTTTCGAGACGTTATTCAATCCCTGAGAATGCAGAGACAGCCAAGTCTCAAAAATGAGACAAAGAGACTGGATTTTCATTATCAGACTTGCCATAACTTCCCTTTAATCTGTGACTTAGCTTCAGGCGTTTAATCCTTTGCCTGGCACGCCAATTGCTTAATATAGGGTAAAGTACCATGGAGGAGTAATGAAAAGATTTGAAATTATACTGTGCTTAACCCTGGCAGGAGCAGCATTATCTCAGCCGGTGGATTTCGATAACCCGTGGGCCTTCGATGGTAAACCAACTGAGTATGCCGGGATTCTCATGTCTGAAGAAGATTCCTTGAACGTGCGTTTCATAGGCAACTGGCCGTTCGGACCTTCCTATGCAATAGCATACGATGAGGAAAGACGGCTCGTCTTTCTCGGATCAGGTGGAGGTGTCTATATTTATGATGTCACAGACATCGATAAACCGGTGTTAATCTCTGACACAATTCGTACGCAAGGGATTGTATATGATTTATGTTACGAGAAATCGTGGAAGCAACTCTATGTTGCCGCCACGTGGGGATTTCAGATATGGGATATATCAAAAAAAACCTCGCCAATGAAACTCAGTGATTGCTATTCAAAAGGTGCCAGGGGTATTCATGTATCTTTTCCTTACGCTTATGTTATTGGTTGGGATACGTTGCGGGTATTTGATATATCGAATTCTTCTGAGATTCAAGAGATGGGTAGTATTTATATCCGGGCGGGGGCTAAAAGTATTGACGGTTCTGGTTCACATATCTGTGTTGCAGGAGGGCAAGGTTTTATTAATGCGTACTTTCAAGTTATAGACGTGACAAATCCAACTGAACCACTTAAAGTTGGTTATTATCCAATACCAGATCAGGTTGAACACTTATGTGTTTCAGATTCCTTTGCCTATATCGTTGGCGTCAATTATCCAAATGATACACTTGAGGATGGATTCCTGCGTATTATCGATATATCAAATCCTTCTGACCCATTTGAAGTTGGTCGGCTCAATACGTCGAATATTAATCATGGGGATGTCCATATCTCAAATTCGTTTGTTTACGTCGCAGGTACAGGGCTTAGTATAATAGATGTATCTGTTCCATCTGAGCCGAAAGGAATTGGCAGTATAGACATTAAGGGTTCAAGTTCAAGCAGTGTTTCGGTTTCGTGGCCTTATGCCTTTGTGTCTTGTTATAATGGATTTCGCGTAATAAACGTATTTAGTCAAACAGAGCCTTTCGAGGTCAACAGTGTAGACGGTATCCCAGGTTGGGCAAATAGTGTTTTCATTTCAGAGTCCTACGCCTATATCGCTGAGCCATGGCGTGAAAGGGTCTCTATTATTGATGTTTCTGATCCTCGTTTTCCGAACGAAGTGGGATTTTGTCTTCTATCTGATTGGGCCTACGATGTGTGGGTAAGGAAACCATTCGCTTATGTTGCATGCGGAGGACGAGACTCGGGCTCTCTCTACGTTTTAGACATCTCAATTCCGTCAAAACCAATGATAAGAGGCATCTGTAGAACTCCCGGGCCACTCATGGCAATTCATGTTACGGATAATTATGCATATGTTGCAGACGGCGACCCTGGTCTTCGTATTATCGATATAAGTCGGGCTTCCCGCCCCCGTGAAATTGGCTTCTATGAAATGCCCATAGGACCTTCAAGTGTTTATGTACAGGAGGAGTATGCTTATCTGACTTCTTGGGACTCCGGCTTGTATGTAATAGATATATCGGAACCTTCAAACCCCCAGGAGGTAGGCCGCTACGAGCATTTTGGTTGTGCTTCTGACATAAAGGTTTTAGGTCCTTATGCTTATGTTACCGAGTGGCGCGGTGGCGGAATACATATATTCGACGTATCTGATCCATGCAGCCCTAAATTGATTGGCTTCTGTGATACTCAAGGTACAAGTAATGGCATTTATGTTTCATACCCTTACGTTTATCTGGCTGATTGGGAGCGACTAAATGTTGTAGATATATCTGTGCCTTCAAACCCCAGAGAAGTAGGTTACTACTATATGCCTTGTGAGTCAATGGATGTTTTTGTCCTTGATTCGTACATTTACGTTGCTGATATATGTGCCGGTCTGCAGATATACGAACAATACAATGTAAGCGTCGAGGAAGGACCCGTAATTCCCGAATCAACCATTAAGCTCTCTGGTTGTTACGGCAGCCTCTCCTACGATCTACCGGGTGAGGCTCGGTTGGTGGTATACTCTGCGGATGGCAGGAAGGCGCTTGAGGAAATACTAAAAGGAAGGGGCACCTGGGCAGCGCCGCAGGCGCTGCCCCAGGGGGTGTACTTTGCAAAACTCGCTACCGAGAACTGCACGGCTGAAGCCAAGCTAATCGTATTAAGATAGTTGGAAGAGTGATGAAAAGATTTGCATTCGCAATACTTGTGATGGCATCCTTCACGAGGATTACCGTACGTGCCGATTTCACTAACCTGGAATTGACAGGCGCCTATCCGACATCCGGTATCCCTCACTCGGTCCATGTATCCGATATTTATGCCTATGTGACCGATGGAAGCGGACTTCAGGTAATTGATGTATCCGTCCCCCAGGAACCACAAGCGGTCGGTTCTTGTCCCCTGGAAGGCATGGCATTGGATGTTTTCGTTTCAGGAAATGTGGCCTATGTGGCCAATCTGAGTAAGCTTTCGATAATAGACGTATCTGAACCTTCAAATCCGAGGATAATCGGTTCCTGTAATATCAGTGCCAACAACGTCCACGTTGCAGGCTCCTATGCCTACGTTTCTGCCAACGCGTGGGATAATGGATTTAGTGTAGTTGACATATCCAGCCCAAACAACCCATGCGAGGTCGGCTCTTGCGAAAACACAAGCTGGGCTACCGACATATATGTATCAGGCTCGTACGCCTACATAACCTCGAGTTATATGGACAAAGGCGGCCTGCAAATAATCGACGTTTCAACCCCTTCAAACCCAAGAGAAGAGGGTTATTTTAGTGCACCCAGCGGACCTACAGGGATCTGCGTGTGCGTTTCGTATGCGTACGTCGCCAACCACAGCAGCGGTTTGCGTGTAGTGGACGTAACCAGGCCGGAAAAGCCCCAGGAGATCGGCTTCTGCGGCATCTCGGGCGATGCCGACGCGGTTTACGTATCCGGTAAGTTTGCATATGTGGTAGGTGACGAACTATCAATGCTAGATATATCTACACCTTCAAGCCCGAAAAAGGTGGATTTCTGTACAATCCCTGGTCATTCGGGAAGCGTTTTCGCGGTGGGCCCTTATGTGTATGTTACCGATTCGGAATCGGGGCTGTTGATTTTCAAAAACCTTCTTTGGGGGGATATTGAAGAAGATCCGGATTCTACTGTCCCACCCATCCTGCTTGCCGCAACTCTCAACCGTCTTTCCTACGAGGTGCAGGGTGAAGCTTTGCTCACCGTCTACTCGTCGGATGGTCGAAAGATGCTGGAAGAGAGAGTGGTAGGTAAGGAAACCTGGGCAGCGCCTAAAGCAGCGCTGCCCCAGGGGGTGTATTTTACGAGGGTGGTAAGTGAAGAAGGTAGAGCTACATGCAAAGTCATTGTACTGCATTAAGAATGGGCGCGATGGGTAACGACATATCTCCTCCCCTCTGAGGAGAATATCGAATAATCCGCAGATTGTACAAACTAACGAAACCTACTGCCCTCGTTAAGTTTCAGATTCTTTATACTCTTTGTGGTTGTATACGACAACCCTATGAATGAAGGGAGGGAAATGTCCCCCTTGACACGACAGGAAAACCGGAGTAGGATATATCGTTAACCCAACCAAGGAGGAGAGTTATGATGTATTATTCGGTAATAAAACGGATCACCGTGATTTTGAGTGTATTTCTTATAACGACGGTTGTCCTGGCCCAGGAAAGCGAATCCACTGATGCCTCCACTAAAGGCTTCGAGTACCTCAAGACCCTGGTCAATCTCAGAGAGCTGAATCTGAGTTTTACACCCATCACCGATGTGGAACTAGCCAATGTTGAGGGTCTTACGAACCTGAGGGTATTGCGTCTGGACGGCACCGACATCACGAACGCCGGGCTGGTGCACCTTAAGACACTACAGAATTTGAGTGAACTCAACCTTAACGACACTCGAATCACCGATGCAGGTCTTGCCGAGCTCAAGGTGCTAACAAATCTGAGAAATCTGAATCTATCCTACACCCCGATTACCGATGACGGACTCGTGCACCTTCAGGCATTTGAAAACTTGATGGCGTTGGATCTTTCGTATACGGCGATCTCGAACGAGGGGCTGAAGCATCTTAAAGAACTCTCAAATCTTTCCGAGTTGGACCTCTCCTATACCGCGGTAAGCGACGGAGGGATGCAGTATTTTGCCAAATTCAAAGGGTTAAGGGAGCTCTATCTTGGAAACACGTCGGTAAGTGATCAAGGCCTCGAATATCTTGCAGAGTTAACCAACCTGAGGGGTCTTAGCCTTCATGGTACTGGGATCACCGATAAGGGTCTCGAACACCTGGCAGGATTACCGAATCTTACCGTACTCTATCTGGGAAATACCGCCGTAACCGACGAAGGTATGCGTTGCCTTAAGAGCCTGGTTAATCTCAGAGAGTTGGATATCGGGAATACCGACATAACCGATGTCGGCCTCAAACAGCTTAAAGGGTGTGAAAAACTTCTTGAATTGTATCTGCCGAGCGCCTCTATCACCGATGAAGGTGCAGAGTATATTGCAGGATTTGAAAATCTGGTAAAGCTCGATCTCGCCGACACCAGAATCACCGATGAGGGATTCAGACACATCTCATCCCTTGTCAAGCTCTCAGAACTTGACCTGGGAGGGACCGCTATCTCAAATCCCAGTCTTCTCTATCTTGCAGGTCATGTTGAAATCAGGAAATTATACCTGGACGGCACAAAGGTTAACGACGGCGGACTACAGCACATAAAGAGCCTGGTAAATCTCGAAGAGTTGGACCTTTCCAGCACCATGATCACGGATGCGGGTCTCGAATACCTTAAAGACCTGACCAACCTGCAATGGGTGATTCTTTGGGAAACCAAGGTAACGGATCAGGGAGTAGAGGAGCTTCAACAGGCCTTGCCTTCCTGCAAGATCCGCCGGTAAAGATACCCTCCTAACCCAGCCTTTCCTCCCCCTCTCCAGAGTGTCGAACTTCATTATTGAACTTACCATCTTTAACCGCTCTACTGAGTGGCACTCATTGGAGAAGTTAGAGAACCTATTTCACACACGATTCATCCATTTCACCGCACGGTAAAGCCCATCCTTCAAAAAGCCCTACACTCCAAAAAAGATGTCATTGCGAGAACTTACGACTGCAAGGAGGAAGGACGAAGCAATCTCGACCGTAGGCGGTTAGCTGTCGCCTGTGAGCCGTAAGCGGAACGCGGTCAGCGGTACGCTATTTCGGTTTTATGTAATCCATGAGGTGGAAGAACCTCAAACGTCTGCCTACCTTGCGCGGAGCCTTCTTGATCCTGACCGGGTCGTTATTCCTTGCCCATGCCAGGGTTTCCTCGTACTGCTTGCGCTGGGTATTGAAACCTAAAAGCGGATACTGTTTGTAGAGTTTGGGAAGATAAAGATACGCCCGGCGAGCGATGCGCGGAGCGATGTCCACCTCGCACTCGAAGAGATCGTTCATCATGTACTCCATTGCCAGTAATGTGTTTAATAGAATCTTTGGTATCTTTGGGCGTTTTTCCTTGAATGCGGTTACACCTACCATCGTCTCATCACCACGCATCCTCGTGATCAAATAAAGATCACTGCAGCGCTCATCGATCATCGCTTCCACAGGTATTCCGTCTCTTCCCACCCCGCCGTCAAAGAACTCTCCTTTAAATCCCTTGATTTTGACCGGCTCGAAAGCCACCGGTATCGCAGCCGTAGCCATCAGCACGTCGAGCAGGGGTAGGTCGCGGATACTAGGGTCTGGATCGCGGCTGAACAAGCGGTAGGCCTTGCCTGTATACCGGTCAACAACCGAGATATAGGTGGGAAGATACAGACTTCCCAAGGTGTCGAAACCCATCTTCGATAAAGTCTCTGAAAGCAGTTTACGCAGGGGTTTAGTATCCAGTACGAAGCCTGCCGGTATGTTCTCGATGATAATCTTTCCGATGCCCAAAGGCGTTATGTCGAATACGTTGCCGTCGGTAAGGCTGAAGAGTATTCGTTGGTAATCGTGCCAGTCAAAGGCATGTTTACCGCCCATGCCGTCTTTGGTTCTGAGAACGGCATTTAATGCTACTGCGTTGAGACCCCCGGAACTCGTGCCTGCGATAACGTGCGGACGAACCTTCTTGCCGGACGGGGTCATACCTTCCACAAGGGCCTCGGTAAGCGCGCATTCCTGGGCTATCCGAGCGGCCCCTCCCGAGAAGACGAACCCTATCTTTTTTTCAAAACCTAACATAAATCTCCCACCTTTAAAGGTCTCATTGGATGAATTCTAGGTAGGTATGAGGAGAAGTCAAGGAAAATACTTGGTTAAGATAATATTGACATTATCGTCCAATCCCCTATGCTCTCAGGATGCGGTGGCTGGTTGTCTTATTTACAGTAATGTGTTTCGGTGCGGCCTTTACCGCCCTCGTATTCGCGGCGTTGATTTTCGTATTGCGTGCAACCCCAAAGTCCGGCAACCTTTTTCCTTTCCTTGATCCCGAAGGACTCAGACGCAGCCAGCGCAGATGGATGTGGAGCTTCATCCCCCTGGGTTTGGCCCTGGCCGCAGGCGTAGTACTCTCAATCATACATAGCAGTCTCTCGATGCTCCTTGGAGGCATCCTTCTGGTTACGGTTCCTGCGATGGGGGTTCTGGGAGTGGTTTTTATAGGCGAGCTTGCGCGGAGTATATCTCGCACCCGGGAGAACAGGTAATGCTGCAAATACTACTGCCCTTCTTGATTGCACTGGGTACGGTTGCCGTCTTTTCTTTCTTTGCGTGGCTCGCCACCAGGTACAGAGACCGTAAAGGCTCACGTCTCCTGATGTGGGCGGGGATAATCCCTTTCCCGGGTGGGTGTTACCTTTTCGGCATAACCGTATCAAACCTGTCCCTGGGCTGGATTATAGCTGCCACAGGATTCTTTACGGTTCTCTTCGGCCTTACCGCAGCCTACTTTGTACGCAAGCGCCGCGAGGGAAGTTAAGTTGATCCTGGCGGTGTTAAAGCGCTCCTTCCTGAACATCGAGATCATCACTTTAATAACCCCCTTGAGAATAAACTTACAGACTAATCAGGCGTGAGTCTCAGACGACGAGATCATTCTCCTCAGCTTTTGCATTGTATGCTTCGGCACCGCACTTTGAGCACTTCTCGGTGAACCAGCCGAACCTGACGCCGCACTCCTTGCATGCCCAGCGCTCCTTCTGTTCTGCCAACCATTTCTCCTTCCCGATCTCCTTGATCCGTTCAAGGTTCTTTATGATTACCGAGTGGTGCGGTGCGTCGTCGTTGCGGAAGCTTGAAACTATCTCGCATGGGCAGTCGGAGCACTCGGAGCAGAACTCGAAGCCCTTTTGGCGTGCACATACCCTCATCTTGCAGTCGGCGCAGAATGCGGCGGTTACCTCGGTCTTGCAGCCGCGGCAGCGCAGGTCTTCGGGCTTGATTTTCCACTGGCTCGCTGTGGCTTCGAGCCAGGATGTGTCTTCTCGCTCGTTTGCCATCAGAATCGGGCACGCACCGCAGTAAAGCCCGCAGTAAGTATCGTAAACGTATTCGTTATCTCCCATCGATTACTCCTTTGTTGATATTGAATAGTACTCTTTTGTTCACGCGTGTCAAGGAGTTTAGTACTGCTCTAGTATTCTACTCTTATTGCCTTCGTCATAGTTAGTCTGACTTGAAAGTAATACTCGCCTCCGGGTTCAAGCTTTACACTCAACTCGTAAAGCTCATAAGCGATCCGGTCAAATACTAATTCACACTCACCGGGTGGGATGTTAAAGATTCGGAATTTTCCTTTTCCGTCTGTATAAGTCCCTCCTTTTGTTAAATTTGTTAAAACCGTAACTTTTGCAACCATTAAAGGGACTCCGGTTTCATCGTCCAGAACCTGCCCTGCAACGGAAGCGTATTTCTTGCTGAATAATCTGAACAGCCAAAAGGGCTTGGGGGTAAGTTCTGCATTAACCAGTGTATCATCAACCCGAAGAAGTTGCATGCTCTTATTGTTTACGTTATAACCCTTCCGTGAGAAGCGAATTAAGGGGTTGCCTCGCGGTACGTTATCGATGAAATAGAAACCGTTGTTGTCAGTTGTATCGGAAGATACTACTAATCCGTTTTCGTTTACAAGCTCAACCTTAACTTTGTTCAAGGGGTTGTACTCTTTACTATCTCTTACCTGACCGCAAAGCTTGACAGGTTCGTCTAAGCTGTGAATGTCTAGCTTCTGGAAGGTTACGCTATCGGCTGCAACACGAATACTGTCAACCTTTTTTGTCAGATACCCTTTCTTTGAGAGCTTAAGGAGGTAACTGCCCTCAGGTATTCTATCAATTATGAAAAAACCAAGGGAATCAGTTATGCCTGCGTATTCGGTGTTTTTTTCTCCTTCACAGAGAACGACTCTAACTTCCGAAGCCAGCCTTTTCTCGTTGCTCGCCTCTTCCTGGACGGAACCTGCTATATACCCAGGTTTGCTTCTCTCTTCAATTCTTGAACGCCTTAGTTCACCTACGAATAACTTATCTTTCTTAATCTCCTCATGTCTTACATCGATCAGGCTGGGTTCGTAGCCTATTTTTGAATACAGGATTAGAATCGGTTTGACTGTCTGCGCCACGTATCTGCCATCCTCGCCGGTCATGGTTTCGAAAGCTACGCTGTAATTATCCCTGAGGTTATAATCGTAACCAACGACATGAACCCCGGCTATCGGTTCACCGGTCTCTGCATCTATTGCCTGTCCGGATAACCGACTTGACGGTCTGCTTCCACAAAGAAACCAGACTATAAGGGGGAAGAAAAGTAGAAGCAATTTACGGTACATCCTAACCTCCTTTAATGAATGACCACGTATTAATATTAGCCTTTAAATTGCGTGTGTCAAGCACTTTCCTCAAACCTAACGGTATAGTACAGAATAAGTTCTCAGGTCGATTTGTGTCGGTATCCCTACGAACGCCGCATCGCATGTCTCAGGTGATGCTCCTTACGCCAGGTTAGGCTGCTGAGGAGAGCCAATGTGCCCAGACTGAGCACGGCGGCAGGCAAGACGAGCGTGAGAACCATCAACAAGGCCTGGTTGTACAGCAAGAAGCTCAGAACTGTCACCGAAACCCACGCCACTATCTGGATTACGACCCCGACGATACGACGACCGGGCCTAAGAAACACAGCAGAAGAGGTTATGGAAACGGCCGAGCAGACCACGATTGCCCAGCCTGAACTTCGCAAAGCGAAACGCATCTGGGGAAAAAGGAGAAATATCATGGTAATCAAGCCCGCCCAGATGAGGGCATTGGCTACGAAATAGATATTATGCCAGTGCCCTTCGAACGTGAATTTGCGTTTTTTACCTTTCTTTTGCTTCTCAGCCATCTCTATAACATACTAAGGGGAAAGGGCGGCTTGTCAATAGGTGCCGAGAGCTCGGTCCGCAGACGTGTTGCAAGTTTCCTGCCTTCTTCGCGGCTGAGATTCAGGGCAGCCTCGAGTAAGGACTCCACAGATGGGTTCAAAAGCTCAGGTACCCTCCTCTCACCCAGGATGATGTTGGGTAAAGCGAAGTGTCTGACATGGGTCAACGTTCGGGCAAGCGCAACCTCAAACCCGGGCATAGTGTAGAAAACCGCCTGAGGTGTGCCAAGGAGCGCGGCCTCCAGAGATGCGGTGCCTGAGGTAACGACAGCCAGACCTGCCCGGGCAAGCTCGGCGTACCTGCTTTCGCCGCCCACGGCACCGTCACCATACTCAAGGGGTAAAGTAGCCTCTCGAGCTTCTTCCGATGTCAGGAAGAGCCAGACAGCCTTTGAGGATGGGTAAAGACTAAGCCATCTTCGGCGGAACTGAGTTAAAAGATTAATATGGCGAGATTTCTCACAACTTCGGCTGCCTGGAAGCAATGCAATTAAGTTCCTGTCCCTTTTAGACTTAAAATAGGGCCGAAGATGCCTGACTAATGGATTACCTCGGAAATAGGCGGGCAGATTGAGTGAGCGAAGGAATCGAGCCTCCTTAGGATAAAGGCAGTAAAGGGCGTCATACCCACGTCGCAGCAGCCCGGACCGCCAGCGACCCCAGGCCCATAGCTGGGGCGGTGCAAAGAAGACTCGTTTCATACCCCGAATATCCCTTAATCGCAAACCCAGGATGGTGTTCGGCTCAGACCATGCCACGGCCAGGAATACGTCGGGTCTGAGCCTGCGCACCTCTCGCTCGATAGACCCCATCTTTACCATGACGTTACTGGCCGATGCAACACCTGCACCGAATCCTACCGGAGCAAGCTCGCATTCCTTGTCTCTGAATCCGAGTATCTCTACATTAGAGTAGTTCATCCTGAGGTCGTCTGCAATGAGGGCTGCGTAAAGCTCGCCCGAGCGCTCGGCAGTGGAGATGAATACTCGCATAAGGAGTCCTTTAATCGCCTGAACCGAATAAATAAATCTGCACCAGGCTCAACAAATCAATTATCCATTGCCGGATTCGTGGTTAAAGGACAGTACCCTAAAGCGGCTGGAAGTTTGCAAGTATGACCTCCAGCTGATTGAGCCAGAAGATCTTCTTTCTCGGTGTTTCAGGAAGAAACAACATCCCGTCTATCATCCAGAACCGTCCTTTTGCATTAAAGGCGAAGCTTATCATCGGACCGCCGCCGGTAATCTTGCGACCGTTCACCTCGAGGCTGTCGTTCTGCCATACCCCGTCGATACGAATAGCCTCGTAGCCCCTGAAGTAGTAAGGACCAGCGATAGTGAGTGGCAGGTACAACGAATCGCCTTCATAAAATTTTGTCGTCAGGGAATCGCGCAAAGCCAAAATCTCCTCTCTTGAAAGGTTCTCGCGTTCTGTCTCCTCCCAGTAGATGAAGACCAGACGGTTGGGGTAGAAGTTATGTACCCAAACGAAGTTATCGTCGGCATACCGTTCATCGAGAATCCAACCGTCGGGAATACGTAGCTTAAATCCATACTTTTCAATCTCGGTGGACAGTTTCCTGTCCACGCCTTCTGCGTAGGTTACCCCTTCCATACGTTCCAGGAGTTTTATCTTGAACTCTTTACGCAGATTCGCCCTGACCGAGCCAAGACCTTCAACCATGTACTGCGAATCTCGAGCCACGAACACAATCACCGATTGCCCCTTCGCCCACAGGTCTCTTATTGCGTAAAGGCTGAAGGAATCATGAGAGTTCAGCTCCGGATACATGCCCTTCATAAAGTTTATGATCGAGTCCTGCTCTAATCCGACGAAAAGTAGGCTGTGGCGAATCAGATTAGCCTCAAGTTCATTTATCTTCTTGTACCTGAGGAAAAACTCGTCCCCTGGCTGGGGTGTATATATCGTGTTCTTAAGCGCAAAAGAAAGCTCGTCTTCAACAAGCTCCTTGTGATCGGTGAATATAACCACCTCTCGAGCCATACCTACAGCGTCGGGTTTGTAGGTGCATCCAAATGAAGATAGGATCAACAAAAGAAACGCTAAGATGATTATAACTGTTTTTCTCATCATGCTACTCCTAAAAGTTCAAGGCTTTTCGCGTGCCTGCGGCGTACGGTGACTGCAACACGCGGATGTCTCGTGAGTTTGGGATCATCTAATAATATCTTCAATGCATCCTGTCTTGCTGCATCCAAGAACCTTTGATCACGAACCAGATCGGCTATACGCAGATCGGGAAGTCCGTGCTGGCGTGTTCCCATTATCTGACCCGGACCCCTGATGCACAGGTCCTTCTCAGCCAGGGCAAAGCCGTCCTGGGTTGAGGAAAAGAAACGTAAACGCTCACGTGCCTCAGGTGAAAGACCTGGCGGTAAAAGCAGTATGCATCGGGATGCCCTTTCGCCACGACCGATGCGTCCTCGTAACTGGTGGAGCTGGGCAAGTCCAAAACGCTCAGGATGACGGATAATCATTATGGTAGCTTCAGGCACATCCACACCCACCTCTATTACGGTGGTGGAAACTAGAACCTGAACCTCGCCTTTTCGAAACCGATCCATAGCCTGAGTTCGTTCATCGGTGCGCATCCTGCCGTGCATGAGTGCGATACCTTCCGAACCGAGCAAGGCAACAAGTTCATCAAAGGTCTGGACAGCCGAAGAAACCTCCAGCTTCTCAGATTCCTCGATCAACTGACACACCACGTAGGCCCGCTCTCCTTCCTGGAGCCGCTCCCCGAGCCAGCGATATACCCCTTCTCTGCGGCTCTCGTAGGTCAACTTGGTCACAAGTTCTGCCCGACCTTCGGGTTTCTCCTTGATTACCGACACGTCAAGGTCGCCGTAGTAGGTAAGGGTCAATGTACGAGGGATGGGGGTGGCTGACATAACCAGAACGTGGGGTGTCGTTTCCCCTTTCTTGGATAAAGCGGCACGCTGCATCACCCCGAATCTGTGCTGCTCGTCGACAACGACCAGGGCCAGGTCAGTGAACTCAACGTGCTCTTCTATAAGGGAATGTGTACCGAACACCATATCCACCTCGCCTTGCGCAATCATGGCCCTGCGTTCCTGCTTTTCTTTGTTTGACAGGCTGCCGGTCAGCAGCAAGGCCCTGGCACCGATCTTTTTAAGCTGCTGATGCCACACGTCGTAGTGCTGCTCTGCTAATATCTCGGTAGGAGCCATCATTGCCGCCTGCCTGCCGCTCTGAGCAGCGGTAAGCATCGCATAAAGGGCAACTACGGTTTTACCCGAACCCACATCGCCCTGCAGGAGTCGGTGCATTGCACGGGGTAGGTTAATATCCGCTGTAATCTCATCAATTACCTTCTTCTGGTCTCCGGTAAGCTCGAATGGTAGACTCGCTAGAAATGCATCTGTGAGCTTTCCCTGAGTTTGTAAAGCCTGACCCCCTACAGCATACTCCAGGGTGTTACGGCGAATACCCACCAATACCTCAAAGAAGAAGAGTTCCTCGTAGATCAATCGTTCTAGGCCTCTCGTTATCTCATCGATAATGCGCGGACTGTGGACGCATCTTAAGGCCTCCATGATCCCTGGAAGCTTGTATTTCAAGAGTATTTCAGCCGGCAGGGTCTCGTCCATCCCTTCAAGTTCGGCAAGTGCACGTGCCTGCGCCCTGCGAACCTCCCAGGCAGCCAGACCTTCAGTCAGAGGGTATACTGCAAATACCGGATGTTCAAAGAAATCAGGGTTCTCGTCGAGTCTTTCAAAAAAAGGATTGACTATTTGAAGCTCGCTATAGAAGGTAACCTGACCCGATAAAAGAAGCCGCTCTCCGGGCCTGAATTTTCCCTGCAAGTCAGGTCGGTTAAACCAAACAGCCGTTATCTGTGCACTTCCATCACCAGCCAAGACTTGAACAAGAGGTCCTTTACGAGTTCTGCGAACGCCTGCCCCAATGACCTTCACGATGAAGGTCCCCTCCTCTCCAACCTTTGCGGAGGCCAAAGCTAGAGGGTTTGACCGGTCGATATAGCGACTCGGAAGGTGGAACAAAAGGTCTTCGACTGTCCGGATGCCCAGCTTAGCTAGCCTGGCTGCCCTCTTGGGTCCGATCCCTTTAAGGTACTGTACCGGAGTATCAGGCTTGACCGGCGTAAGGCCTCCTTGGTTCCATGGATATTACCCCACAAACAACCGCCCTGTAAGACTTCATCTTTTTATTCTAAGCCTCGGGGGATAAAAATCAAGCCGGTATGAATACTTTTATTTGAGTAAAACAACCCCTCGCGACCGGAGGGTAGCGCTCGAGGCTCTGAGGATCACGCTTGCGGCCCGGAGGGTAAAAAAAGTGCAAGAAATCATAAGATCGTCGTCACGATCAAACTTGGCGATTAGATTTAGAATACTTCCTTAAAGGTCATCAACAACCTATCACTCCCAGTAGATCTCCCAGCGGCAGAACTCATCACCCCGGTGAACACAGTTTATCTCTTCACAGGAAACGTGTTTGCCGCCAGCAACCCTCACCATCTCTTCATAGAAGAAGGTGTTAACCAGGCAGTTCACAGGCGATGCCCACCAATCTAGGATGGTGAATCTGGCATGAGTTTTGGTCTTATCAGCCTCGACCAGTTCCACCTGAGCCCGACCTTGGTCGTGGAAGCGGCGCCACATCTTACCGACACGCAACGCCAACTGAAGCGGAGAGGCAAAGGTCATGAGTACCCGCATGAAGCCCTTGGTTTGTTCATAAAGGTAAAACCGGGCAAAGTCGGCTATCTTATCTGCATCTTCATCGACCAGTTTGAATAAGGCATCGTAAATACGAGCACTGTACTCGGTAGGATACCATTTATCAGGATCTGCACCGGGTAGAAGCCTGGCCAGCTCAGGACCGACCGCCTCTCTCAACCCCTCAAATGCCTCTTTACCTAAACGATCGAGAACCCATAAGTACAAAGGCTCGAAATAATCACCCTTATCATTACCGGTGGCGGGTTTTCTGACCTGGATTCTCGACGTCTCAATCGCTGGCTGTTTCTTACTCAAGTGCTCTCCTTTGGCGTTTGTGATTAATTCTAGGCTCACTCGATGGGATGTCAACGACTCTCCCGCCGTAAGTGGAGGCTGAGAAACATCATCCTGCATCACAAGATCCTAATCGTCTATAAATCAACTCAAGTTCCATACCGCCTTCGTTATAATTTCTTCGGGGAATTTTTAAGATTTTTTCCCCGCCTTCTTACAAGGAGAAAGACGCAATTATCCTACGTTTTGTTCCGTATGATATACCGAGAAAACAAGAAACTACGTTTGTCACATAATCCCGGCTCAGCAGTCCTACAGGATCTCAGTACTCTTCTGCCAGAAGGGTAATTATCTCCTGCTCCAACTGCTTGTGTGAATCAGGACTGTAACCTGTATGGTCAAAGGCGATACGACCCTTCTTGTCGATAACTATCGAGCGCGGGATCGCCGAAACATGATACGTTTCGGCGGAGCTGGCGTCCTCATCCAACAGCACGGTGTAGGGAATAGGGTTCTTGGATACAAAGCGCTCGAGGTTGATGCGTCTGTCAAGACCTATACTCAGTACTTCCAAGCCCTGGGTGTTGTAAGTGTTATAGAGTTCTACAAGATAAGGTATCTCCTTCCTGCAGGGACCGCACCAAGGGGCCCAGAAAACTGCTACTACAACCTTCCCGCTGTCAGTCGAAAGGGAATGCGGTTCACCCGTGATATCAGGGAGTGTTAATTCAGGTGCTTTCAGGCGATCCTTGCCAGGATCGGAATAGACACTATCATCGACTGAGGTATCCGGTTGGACGACCACAATACCTGCGGTATCGGATTCTCTCTGTCCTGTATCTGGGAGTTCGAGTTCAGGCGAATCAAGGTAAGGCAGGTTTGAGGCTTTCCTCTTCCCTGGTTCCACAGCCCTACTAAAAAGTACAGTCAAAAGAACGATTAAACCCGTCTTTATTAACATCACCCTTTTCTCGTTCTCGGTTGTTATTCGGCCAAAAGGGCGGTAATCTCCTGTTCTATCTGGGCTTCCATGCCCGGTTTGTAACCGATGTGGTCAAAGGCGACGCGCCCTTTCTTGTCAATAAGCAAGGTTCGTGGAATGGCATTGACGCCGTAGAGGGTGGCGGCGCTACCGCGCTCATCGACCAGGACGGGGTATGCAATAGGGTTGGCGCCCAGATACCGCTCCAGATTTGACTTCTTATCCAACCCGATCCCGAATGCCACGAAACCCTGGCTCTTATACTTATTGTAGAGTGCAACGAGATGGGGTATCTCCTGTTTGCAGGGACCGCAAGTGGTTGCCCAGAAATCCAGTAAAACGACCTTACCCTGATATGCCGACAGGACGTGAGATTTTCCCGACATATCCTCTAACGTAAAATCAGGCGAGGCCTTTCGGCCCGCACCGGGATCAGGTCTCAGAGTGTCGTTTTTTGATGTATTGGAATCTTCTCGAGGATTTATCCCTGCAGTATCAACCTGGACCGAATCAGAAATCACTATCGTTGGGGTGTCAAGAGGTGAGGTGAGTGTATCTGAATCCCCTCCGTCCGATGTCTTAGACGGGCATCCTGCGAGTAAGATCACTAAGACCGCTCCTGCAATCATGATTCCTGTGATTTTTGCAAACTTCATTCAGTACTTCTCCTTTTGATTAAGATTGTTGCGAAAGCTTGTGCTCAACACTCATCGCTGCAGTGACACCTGAACCCACTGCTGCGGCTATCTGACGGGTTGCCCCGGAAATCACATCACCGGCAGCCCAGACCCCTTCGATATTGGTCCTGAGTTCGGAGTCTACCTCTACATAGCCCCATTTATCGAGCTTGAGTATGTCTTTGAATTCATCGGTCTGTGGTACAAGACCTATCCATACGAACACCCCGGCACAAGGTATCAATGTCTCGGCTCCTGAGACCCGATCACGTACCTTGACGCCTGTAACCTTATCCGAACCCTCGATAGACAGCACCTCATGGTTGAGAAGAAACGAACCCTTGCCTGTAGAATTGAAGCGCTCTACAAGTATCTTTTCCGCCTGGATGGTCGGAAGATATTCGACTATCGTGATTCTTGTCGCGTACTTTAGGAGGAATATGGATTCCTGGACACCGGAATTACCGGCGCCAACCGCGACGAGTTCCTTTCCTGCAAAGAACGGACCGTCACAGGTCGCGCAGTAGCTTACCCCCCGTCCTGAAAGTTCCGCTTCTCCAGGGATGTTGAGTTTGCGCGGCTTGGTTCCGGTTGCGATGATTACCGCCCTGACAGTAACCTTTTTCCCACCCAGCGTCATTTCTTTAGGGTTCGAGGTGAGGTTGATATTTTCCGGTTGGCCTTTGAATATCTCGGTACCGAATCTCTGCGCCTGTTCTTGCATAGCCCTGCCGAGTTCCGGTCCGGCAACGCCTTCAGGGAATCCAGGATAGTTCTCAATCCACTCGGTAGTCGTTACCAGGCCTCCGGGTGCACCCTTCTCGACAACCAATGTTTTTAGCTTGGCCCTGGATGCGTAGATGGCTGCGGTGAGTCCGGTCGGACCCCCGCCGATTATTACTAGGTCGTAGGTTTCGGCAAGATCGACCTTGGTCGGAGCGGAAACGGAAAACGAAAACTCCATTACCTTACTCCTTGCTAAAACCGACGTTCATCAAATGCATCACCTGGCTCAGCACAGGATGTCAAGATGAAAGATCCAACCCCTAACATTACGAATCAGTTACCTGGATCGCCGCAAGTACCTGCTCGACAACGGCCTGGTCAGGCATGGCTCCTTCAAACTGTACGCGCTCATTGATCACCGTCTTGGGTACCCCGTACACGGCGTACTTGTTCGCCAAGTGGGGAAACTCGGTAGACTCGATCATCTGGGCTTTGATCATCCCAGGGTTAGCTATGGCGATCTTGTGAGCGGCTCGTACCGCGCCTGGACAGTAGGGACAGGTTGGAGTAACGAAAACCTTGATATCGACAGGTTCCTGAATCCCCGCAATCTTAGCTACGAGCTCCTGGGCCAAGTCTGAAGCGCCGTTGGATACGTCGATGATATCGGCGAGCAAGGATGAAAACTCATAACCTGAGGGGATTCCGAAGAAACGTATACCGTAGTCCTTGTCCTTTTCATCTAATAGGATAATGGCAGGAACCTTATCAATGTTATACTGCTTGGCGTCTTCCGAGTCTATTTGAAGATTATGGACATCAAGGGTGAGCAATTCTGAAAGTTCAGACAATTCCTTGAGTATCTCTTCGGTGGGTTGGCAGTACTCGCATTCCAGCTTCTGGGTAAATAGCAATATCTTGACCTGTCCTACAAGCTTGCCTTCAAATTGTTCTCGTATGTATTGTTTGTCCTCTTCCTTCAACATTCCCATCTTGGCTGCCTCCTTTGATTGATTAATCAAGGATTGTTTCGGATGCCGAAGGAGGGAGTCGAACCCTCACGGGGTGTAAGCCCCAACGGATTTTGAGTCCGCCGCGTCTGCCAGTTCCGCCACTTCGGCAAATTTTTGATATATTTTAGTATAAATCTTGTGCGTGTCAAGTTTTGTCGTGTTCGTGCTACTCATTTGTCAATTCAACCTAGAGTCAGAACGAACTATTTTACTATAACTGGTATGCCTAACTTACAATTCTCTCTGACTTATTACACGGAGCTGATCGAGCTAGTCAAGCAGGATAGGCATGAGCAGGTAAAGACGATCCTGTTTGGTTCGTTCTCCTGACCCTCTTATTAAGGCAGCAGACAATGCCCCGGTTATCTCGAATACAACCTCATCGGTTTCAAGGTGCCTGAGCACGTCGAGAAGATATGTACCGTTGTAAGCAACCTCGAAATTCTCCCCCTGGTAGGTGCATTCCAGTTCTTCCAGGGCCTCTTCACCTTCCGGGGATGTTGAATAAAGTTTTAGGGACTTCTTCCCCAAAGCAAGCTTGATCTGCCTGGTCACCTGGTTTGAGAATATCATCATCCTTCGTAGTGCGGCAGTGAATCCTTCACGATTGACAGTAAGGATGTTATTGATCTCCTGGGGAATAACCTTCTCATAATCAGGATACGGACCTTCTATGAGTCTTGAAACGATCTCGGTAGACTCGAAGCTTAAACCTATCTTGGTCTCGTCTAAGAAAACGTCAACCGGTCCGTCAAACTCCTTGGGCATAAAACTAAAGATCTTGGTTGGAAGTATGTGGGTTTGCTCCGAGACCTTAGGGAGATTATCCTTCTCATCACCGAGCGCCATTCGGTGACCGTCGGTTGCCACCATTCTGTTATGATCGGGTTTGATCTCCCAGAGTACACCTGTCATTGCAGGACGATCTTCACCCCTTGACACGGCGAATTCCACGGATTCAAACAGGTGCTTTAATTCCCTTGATTCCATATTAAATTGCACTTCAGAAGGCCTCTCGAACATACGCGGGAATTCGTCAGGATCCAGTATCGGTATGCGGAAGGTGCTTCTGCCCGCTTTCAGAATAACCCGATTCTCTTCCTTTACGAATTCAATCTCGTCCGAAGAGCTTTCCTTGACTATTCCTGAAAGCTTTCGGCCGGGCAGTAGGACTCGAAAATCCTCTTTAGTCTTTATCTCGGAAAATGTTTTTACATAAATATCTAGATCGGTCGCCAAAAGGGTCAGTTGATTCTTTTCGGTAAAACAGAGGATATTTTGAATAATCGGATACGGGGTACGGGACGGAATTACCGACACTACCCGGCTGATTAATCTATCAAGCGTTTCTTTTACGATTTTGAACCACATATTTCCTCCTAAAATTCAACAACAACAGAATTGAATCATACATAGGTTGTTGTTGTTGTCAATGTGGAAAAGGTGGATTACATCACAACTGGCAATTCTGGTTTGACTTAAACCAGCAACGTTATGTTGAGAATTATGTTGACTAAAGAGGAAAAAGGTTGAAAAATATACTTTTCGACTGTCAAAAGCCATTATATCCACTTTCTATCCACGGTTTATCCTCTGTTCTATCCCCATCATCTTCTCCTTGAACTCCATATCTTCCCCCATCATTTTTTTAATCTTATCAATTGCGTGAAGAACGGTGGTGTGGTCCTTTCCCCCAAAGCAACGCCCGATCTCTTTCAAGGAGAAACCAAGTAGTTTGCGTATGAGATACATGGCAGATTGACGAGCCAGGGCCAGGGGAGCGGTGCGCCTTCTGCTATTGATTTCTTCGACCGTAACGTTGAACGTTTTGGCAACATGTTTTACAACACGATTCGGCGTGGTTCTGGGTCTGTTCCGCAATAGATCATGGAGAACCTCATCTGCAAGAGCGGTGGTGAGACCTCGTCCGGTCAACGAGGAAAGGGCAAGGAGCTTGATGAGTGCCCCTTCGAGTTCCCGTATGTTGGAACGGATCTTGGATGCAATGTAGAATGCGACGTCCTTTGGCAGGTTTTGCCCTTCAGATTCCGCCTTCCTTAACAGGATTGCGATGCGGGTTTCCAGGTCAGGAGGCTGAATGTCTACGACCAGGCCTCCTGAAAAGCGGGAAGCTAAGCGTTCTTCAAGGGTAGGTATCTCTCGTGGAGGTCGATCCGAGGTCAAAACCACCTGCTTCCCACCTTCATAGAGGTGATTGAAAAGGTGGAATATCTCCTCCTGCAGGGATTCTTTTCCACGCAGGAAGTGTATGTCATCAATGAGAAGTATGTCTTTGGACCGATAGCGGTTCTTGAACTCCATACGTGTTCCTTTTTCAACTGCATCGATGAGCTCGATGAACAAGGTCTCGGCAGGTATGTAGGTAACCGCGAGCTTAGGTTGAGTCCTGACAAGAAAGTTACCTATCGCCTGGAGCAGGTGGGTCTTACCAAGACCTACGCCTCCGTAAAGGAAAAGCGGATTGTAAACTTCGGAAGGGGCTTCGGCAACAGCCAAGGCGGCGGCGTGAGCAAAACGATTGTTCTCTCCGACCACGAAATCCTTGAAGGTGTAGCGATCTTGCAAACGAGAGCCGTTCTGGGTGTAGAGTGTACGTTTTCTGATAAACCTGGGTCTTGCGGTATCAGGTTCAATCTTTCTGGGCTGGAAGGCTACCCTGAGTTCGGCTGAATTAACCTCTGCTAAGGCCGCTGCAAGGGTCTTACCGTAGTACTCTTCAATCCACTCGACGAAGAAAGGATTGGGAACCTCAACGAGTAAGACCCCGTTGCGCTGCTCGATCAACCGGGTTGGCTTAAACCAGGTGTTGAAACCTTCTTCTGTAACCCTTGTTTTAAGTTGCTCTAGAACCTGATCCCATATTAATTTCAAGTCATCTATCCCTTTCGACTTTTCCACAGAGTTATCCACATAGACTCCATCTCTAAGTTACGATTTTGTGATATTTGACCCTCTTGGCTCCTACAGTAGTTGGGGCTGAGGATGAGTAAACTATACTCCTTCGGAGAAACTTGTCAAGTACTTTGAGTGTTATTGGTGTGTAATTACATAAGTGAACGTGCAACTAAGAGTTGCCCGATCGACAGCCCGCCGTCAGAGACTGGAATGAGGTTGGGTAGATACAGGGTGAGATTCTTTTCTCTTACTTTTTCTCCCAGGATTCTCGCCAGACTGCGATTGGCGAAAACACCGCCTGAACAGCAAACCGTTCGCGTTCCCAGCTTTGCGGCCGCAAGTTCGACCCAGGAGGCGAGGGCTTGAGCAAAACCGATATGGAACCTGCTCGACATCGTTGTAAGGTCCGAACCTTTCTTTATCTCATCCAGGATAGCTTCGAGTGCAGGCTCAGGATCAAGGATCATGTCGCTACCGATCTCGAAGCGGTAAGGTCGGTCTATTTCATCGAGGGCAAAGGATTCCAGCGCAATCGGCGCCTGGGCCTCGAAGGTTATTTCTCTAACCAGTCCCAGCAGTCCGGCAACCACGTCAAACAGCCGACCTGCACTCGATACCCCCTTGATAACACCGATCCCGGATTCCAGCTGTCGGGCAGCACGCTCTCCTTCTTTGCCGAATATCTCGGTTGCCTTTTCCTTGCCGAAAATATCGGCGATAACACCTGCCGCCATCCTTACAGGATTCAGGATAGCAGCCTCACCACCAACAAGGGGAATACCGCGTAGACGGCCTAATCTCTCAAAGCTGTCTCCCTCTCCTGGAACGTAGAGAAGCTCACACCCCCAGATAGAACCTGCCGGGCCGTACCCTGTTCCGTCAAGGGAAAGACCAATTACCGGCTCGTCTATTCGGTGCTCGAACATCACCGCGGCGATGTGGGCATGGTGGTGTTGCACGCGAATCAACGGTATGTCGTTTTCTTCTGCGTATCGTTCGGCCCATCGCGAGGAGAGGTAATCCGGGTGCATGTCACAAGCCACTGCTTCGGGCTTGACCCGGAACCAGTGCAGATAGGTTCCGAGGGTTGTCTCGAAGAAACCGATAGTCTCCCGGTTGGTAAGCTCGCCGATGTGCGGGGAGAGCCAGACCCGGTTGCAGTCTGAAAGCGCGAACGAGCCCTTCATTTCCGCTCCGACCGCAAGTAGGGACGGGAACCTGAGAGGTGTTTCAAAGGGAGCGGGCGCGAATCCGCGCGCCCGGCGGACTATGCAAAGACCATGATTTTTTATCTTTTTCTTTAAAGTCCTGGGACGCTCAGATCTCTTGGGTTCGATGAAGCCGACCGAATCGTCGATCCGGTTCCGGACGGGTCTGTTGTGAGCGAGCACCGCGTCAAACACGTCTGCGAGCTTGGCGAATAGCTCGCATTCTTCCGAAATGATAGGTTCGTCCCCGAGGTTGGCGCTTGTTGCAATCAAAGGACCTAGGGATAGGGCGGTTCCAGATACGGGTGTAGCAAAGAGAAGATGGTGAACCGGGGTGTAGGCCAGCATGATCCCGACACCTGGGTTGAGAGGTGCTATGGCGTCGCGTACTTTTCTCGACACCTGGGGATTCCAGCGAAGGAGCAGTATGGGCGCGGCTGGAGAGCGCAAAGCGCTTTCCTCATGGGATGAGACCTCAGCCAGGACCCTGGCCTGTTCGACATCCCTGCACATGAGAGCCAGTGCCTTGTGGGGTCTGCGTTTACGCCTGCGTAGTTCTGCGACTGTCTCAGGGCTCAATGCATCGCACATCAGGTGATACCCGCCAAGGCCCTTAACCGCCACTATCTTACCTGAGGCCAAAAGATTCACCGTTTCCTTTACAGGATCCGGACACCTTACTGCCCTTCCTCGAGCATCGAACAGTACGAGCTCAGGCCCGCAGGCCGGGCATGCGTTGGGTTGGGCATGAAAGCGGCGGTCAAGCGGATCTTCGTACTCAGAGGTGCAATCAGGGCACATCCGGAAGGTTGCCATAGTGGTCTTTGGCCGGTCGTAAGGGAGTTCAGAAATGATGGTGTATCGAGGACCGCAGTCGGTGCAGTTGGTGAATGCATAACCGTAACGCCTGTCACGTGGGTCGAGGATTTCTCTCCTGCACTCCTGGCATGTAGCGAGATCGGCTGATACCTCAAGCGATTGTGAAGCCTCACCGACTTTACTTTCAGTTATCTTGAAATCCGTATAGCCATGCTCTTCGGCCTCCCGGACTTCTATACCCGTAATTCGTGCGGCAGGTGGAGGACTTTCCTTTAAGGCTTCCAGGAAGCCTTCTACCGCTTCTAGGGTTCCTTCGAGATGTACGGTTACCCCGCCAAGATCGTTCAATACAAACCCGGTAAGGTTGCGTTTTGTAGCCTGGCGGTACACGAACGGCCTGAATCCAACCCCTTGAACCGTCCCCCTTATTTGAATTCGGCGTGCAGGCATTTACTAATACTAATAAAAAAGGCGGTTCGCGCAACAAAGCTCACGCGAACCGCGGCAAGTTTTATACCGGTTACCTTCTCAAATCAACCCTGTATCCTAAAAACCAGGGCATCCTGAAGGAACACCTTAAGGAACCGGCGATCTTTCTTTACGTTTTCTTCTTCCTGGTTGGTTTCTTCTTGGTTGGAGTCGGTTTCTTGGCAGATGTTTTCTTCTTTGCAGTTGGCTTTTTGGGTTTTTCCGGTTCCGGGGGTGTTACGTCTATCTTCTCCGGGATTTCGATTTCTTCATCTCGGATTTCCAACAGGTTGCGGTCGTCTTTTTTGCGAACCAGGATGAGGTAGATGAGTGTATTGCCCGCATACCAGATAGCCGTTCCGTATGCGAATATGAACAGGATAACGATGTGATAGGCGATAGAGAAGAGTACGGAGCCGATCTTTACCGAAAGAGGCGCCTGGGCGAACACAGGGGCTGCTCCGGCAGCGGTTTCGGCAACCATGCTGGTTTCAGCAGTTAAAACTACTGTTTGTGATCCGGAAGAGATTTCAGCAACTACCGGCTCAGGAGGTGCGACGAAGAATTTCCAGAATCCACACTTGATGCCTGCAAAGAAACCCTTTATATCAGCCACCCAGGCGGGAATGACTATGTGCCTGGCGTGGTCTAACATCATACCCAGCTTGCCTGCGACCTGGGCGCCCTTAGCCTTCTCAGGCGATACGTTCATGGTCAAGTCAACCACCCAGCGACCGAGTTGGACGGCTTTCGCGCTGAAAAATAAAAGAATTGCCATACCGACGACGGTGAACACGAGCAACATTAGTTGATACCAGATGAGTCGCCAGGATTGATCCGAGACGCAGGAAAAGACCTCGAACAGGTTGTCAAACGCATCACTGCGCGTGGTTCCTATTACAGCCGGGCTTATGGTAAAGGTGAAGAAGAACACGATTATGAGATATACGATGAACAGGGATACAGCAAAGGCAAAAACCGCAAAGATTCCTACGATCAGTTCACCTGCAAAAGGTATGCGGCCGAGGAGTCCTAGAAGGATACCTGCCACGAGCAGGAGTACGATAAAGAGTCCCAGCAGTATGGGTGTGGCGATGAGTGCACCTGCACTCTTGATTGCTTGTTTCCACGCTTCTTTGACTTCATAGAATTCGTCTCCCCTAAGCCTTTCGTATGTCAATTTGGAGATGGCGATACCTGCGACCATGCTTACGAAAACGAACCAAACTACACCTACTGCCCAGATTATCCATACCCACCAGGCCCAATCTGCAGTAAATGTACATCCAGGCATCGGGAACAGACGGTATGCACCCCAAATATCCGCCACATTGACTCCGGAGACCCAATAGGCAAGATAGGTAACACCGGCATATCCGAGCCAGGCGAAGAGTAATCCCTGGAATCCGACCCAGATATTCTTGGCGGAGAAGCCGAGCCGGAAAGCACGGAATATGTCCTTATAGTTGAAATGGAGTTTTGTCATAGTTCAAAGCCTCCTTGAAATGCTAGTAGTTAATTGCTTGGTTCTAACGCCAGCACGACGGCATGAAGAGCATAAAGATCAAGACGCAGATCGCCCCGAAAGCCAGCATCGCAAAGATCAGGATGATCTTGTACGGGATGCGGTGAGTGCGACGTTTAAAGAACTTCCGTCTCACCCCGCACCCCCTGAAAACACGCCAGATTTTACACTCAGCCGTGTGCGGCCATCCATGACATATCTTACTCGTTTATAAGGGGTTGTCAAGTGTATCCTTAAATGGCTTTATGACGCTTGGGGGATAAAAAACCACCACCTAGTGCAGGTGGATGGGCGCTACAATTAAACATATGTTTACCATATTTAATCTAATGATAGGTATCAAAAGGAATAGCGACCTGTTCGTTAACCCTGTGTTTCACGTGAAACATAGGATGCTCCTTTTTTCGCTTGCGAAAAAAGATCGCAGGCGGCCTTCGGCCGCGTTCTTTCTGTCAGAGATCAGCAGGTAACTGGTAGCAGGCAGCCGTCAGCAGATAACTGTCGGCGGTCGGCTCTCAGCGGTGAGCTGTCAACTGTGAGCGGATCGCGGTCAGCGGTCGCCCATCTGCTTCTCGAACTCAGCTATCTCTTCAAGCAAGGAATCGATATCCCGAGAAAGCTTCGCGTACGCTTCGGTATCTCGGTACTCGTTCTTCAGTATCTCCAGGTTCTCCTTTCCCTTGCGATAGCGCTCGATTCGTTTATCGGAATCCTGCTCGTTAATCCCTTGCTGCACGTAGGCCAGGGCAAGTATCCAGTATGCGTTGGGAGCAAGGTCCATACGTTCCTCCTCGCCGGTAGAATATTTCTTCACCCATGTCTCGAATTCTTGAGCGGATTCAGAGTACTTCCCCATCTCGTAATGCGCCCTGCACAGCTGGAACTCAATCTCAGGCATCATATCTCTTACTTCCGCCTTATCGGGCCAGTCCTTAAGATAATTCAAAACCTTGATGGCTTCCTGGTAACGGTCTTCTTGCATAAGCAGAAGGGCAAGATTGAAGTTAGGTTCTATCAGATAAGGGCTTTGAAAATTGATTTCCTCAACTCGCTTAATGCTATTCTGGAGACTGTCAATATCAGCAATTTCCCATATGTTTGGGTAAACTGGATCGGACCAATCAATCTTTTCCGTGTGACCTGTTTCGCTTATCAGTATTTTCGCGTATTCCTCGGCCTTAACCGTGTCGCCTACAACGTTCAGGTAGTAATCATAAAGCAGCGCCAGGGCAAAGGTATACGGCTCCTTGTAAATCCTCGGATTCTTGGCCTTTCTCTCCTTAAGTTCCTTGCATAAGGCTTCAGCGCTGTCTAACTTATCGTTATCAAGGTACAGCTCAACTATCTTCTGGTACGCTATGCCGGCTGCAGGACGCTCAGGGTAGGCCTCGACAATCTTCCTGTAGATGTCCATTGCACCGGTAGAAGCGGATATACTGTCCATGGCCTGGCTCATCATCTCCTGGGCCTGGTTGAGCCTTACCGAATCTGCCTGGGCATGAAACGAGGACCAGACGTCAAGCTCGACGAATGCCGCCTCGTAGTCGCCGTTCATCAAGAACGCCTTTCCCAGATTGAACCTGATACCCGACATATACTCTTTCACCGCCGCAGTATCAGGCCAGTTCTTAAGCGTATTCAATACGTCTATTGCTTCCTGATAGCGGTCGGCTTCCATGAGCAGAAGGGCAAGATTGTAGTTAGGTTCTACAAGGTATGGACTAGGGTCAGGGTTTTTTGGTTTTTGGCTCTCAATAGCTTTTCGAAGCTCCTCATCTCCGTCAAGTTCAGTGGATTCCACCTCACGGCTATAATATAGCATTTCGATTGCATCGGTGCTTCCGGTTTCAGAGATTATTTTTTTCGCGTAGTATTCGGCTTTCTCCTCGTTCTGGGAGATATTCAAGTAATACTCGTAAAGCAGTTTTAAGGCTTCGACGTACAACTCACGGATTCTCTGATCCTCGCTTTCCTCCAGTACAGGTAAACCAGCCTCAAGCTCGGTTGCCCCCTTGTAGTAATGCTCGATTTGGTAGTAGGATTTCCCCAGATAGAAGATAATAAACGGCATGAACGCTTTCACCGTGTCCTGGTCGTGCCAACCCTTAAGCAGTGTCCAGTAATCAATGGCTTCTTCGTAACGCTCGAGATTTGTGAGGAGGAACGCAAGGTTGTATGCAGGCTCAACCAGGTATGGGCTTCGGTCGTTGTAATCGCGTATTCGCTCGACTGTGTTAAACAATTCGTCTACATCACCCCTGGCCGCCAGTTCCACGGCCTTGTGGTAGTAAAGAATCTCTATCTTTTCTGTGCTTGAAGGTGGGACTATGATTGTACCTGGATACATTTCACAAGTCGTGTCAACCTGGGCTATTTTCTCCATGTAATCATACATCAGAGCGAGGGCCTTGTTGTAAGGCTCCTTGTATATCTTAGGGTTTTTGGCTTTGAGCGATTTTAACTCGTCTACTGCGGCAACCGCTTTATCCGCCTCTCTGGCACTGAGGTAGAAGTCCACCAGCTTTACCCAAACTTCACCTGCCAGAGGATGATAAGGGTACTTATCGGTAAGCTCTCTGTAAGCACTTAATGCATCACCCCACCACTTGAGCTCTTCCGCTGCCTGCCCTTTTAACAAATAGACCTGTGGTGCAAGATATGGCCTAAACAACTCACCTAATGTATAGTTCTCTGTCCAGTATTCCAGATTATTGAATGCCTCCTCGAACTCCCCGATTTTGTAGTGGAGATTCCCAAGCTGATATACTATCTCGGGCATCCAGCCTCTAACAGCATTGCTGTCCGGCCAATTAATGAGTTCGAGAAGGGTTTCTTTTGCTACAACGTAGTCTTCAGCCTCGATGTAGAGCACGGCAAGATTGTACACAGGGTCTATGAGATAAGTGCTGGTATCGTTAAGGTCCCTCATCCGCTCGATTATGGTTTCCAAGGCTCCTATATCCTCGGCTTCGGTTAATTCAACAGCCTGCAAGTAGAGGGTTTTTATCGAATCCAACTCAACCTCGACAGGCTGCGCTGCCGAGAATAATAATAAAACCCACATAACTCCTCCTTTAAATCACTGGATGTGCCTCTTGCACTCCTCGATAAGCGCATCAACCGTATCAAAGAACTCTTTATCGTGATATTCGGAATCTGAATACTCCGTCTTGATGGTTTCCAAGGTTTCCTTTGCCTTGCGGTAATAGAAAACGCTCGATTGAGGTGAGGCCTCGTTCTTAGCCCGCTGGAAGTAAGCCAGGCCCAGCATCCAGTAAGCATTGGGAGCAAGGTCTAACCTTGCCTGGTTGCCTGCGGTGTAGGTTTGTATCCAAAGCTCCAACTCTGTGGCGCAGGCCTCGAAGTCCTCTAATTCATAGTACGCCCTTCCTGACTGAAATACCAGATCCGGCATAATATCCCTGGTGAGATCAGGCCATTTTTTTAACTCCTCCAGTATCCCTAAAGCCTCTTCCCAGCGCCCGTCTTGACCATAAAGGACGCTGAGGTTGAACATCGGTTCAACTAAATACATGCTGGCAGGGTTATACCTTCGTATTTGCTCGATCTTCTTCTTAAGTCGCTTTATTTCAGAAGCATCGCTGATTCTCATGGTCTGGTCGTAGTAAAACTCCTCCAGTTTCTGAGAGTTGCCTGTTTCTTTGTACAAGGTTCTGGCATACTTCCCGGCTGTTTTATCATCACCTGTGGATAGAGAGTTCTCGTACAGCAGCCAAATAGCATATTCGTATGCTTCCTTGTAGATAACGGGGTTGTGTTTCATCTTTTTCCTGAGAGCCTTGGTTGCGTCAACCGCTTTCTCGGGCTTACCGCCACGTATATAGAAATCTACTATCTTCTCGTATGAGAAACCTGCCGTGGGTCGGTCCGGATAGGCCTCGGTTATGTGAATATAGACGTCCAGGGCATCTCCCCACCACTCGCCGCTTTCCGCCGACATTGCTTTCCAGAAAAGCGCCTTATCTATCAGATCGTTAAGTAACGGACTGTAGGTTAGTTCCCCGGTCGCCTCTTCAGGGTCGGCGACGACATAGAGATTCTCTTTATACCCCTCCTTGTCCAGGAACCACACCCAGGCCGAGTCGAATTCCATGTTGTAATAGTGGGCCAGGGCTTTGCCGTATGCGGCAAGTATCTGAACGTCCTGCTTGCCGGTCGAGTAGAATACGTTCCTGAATTCCGGGATCGCCTCTCCAGGATCACCTTGCAGGGTATACCATGCAAGGGCCAGGCGAGCAAAGGACGCCACGTAAGACTCGGGAAAGGTACGGACGATTTCTCCGTAAATCTTGCGGGCTTCATTACGATTTTCACTGGCAAGTACCGAAGATGGATCGGATGAGGAATAGTAGAGGGCGTCGGCAAGGTTGTATAAGAGGAACGCACGCAGGTCTCCGCCGTACCGAAGTGGTATTGAGTCGTAAGAAATCGAGGCTATGTAGCTTTTTGGTCCTATCGATGCCTTTTTATAGGCTCCCTCCTGGTTGAGTTTGTTCGTACGGGACCCCAGGGCGGCTTCGTAGACAAACAACTCCTGCGGTGAATAGTGTACTGGAGGAGAAGGCGGATCCTTGGACGCCAAAGCCAGCTTGATTTTTTGAGCCAGGTCCTGATCGAGGTCCGGTGGTAACTCCCAGGCAAGATGCAGCTTAGGTCTCTGCTCGATTTCAGGCATCCACGCGCTCAAATCCTGATCTGTACCTGCCATGTTCGATACAGCCAGAAGTAAAAAGACAAAAAACATCGATCCTCCTCACGTGTTTGGTATCGATTTAATATATACACTTTTCGTTTACTGTCAAGAAGGATGCGCTGAGCGCAAGCCGCTCACCGCCAACCGCTGACAGCTAACAGCTAACCTCTGACAGTAAGAAAGGAGCAGAAGGCCGCCTGCGCTTTTTTGCGATTGGAAAAATAATGGGACACGTAACAAAAACTCACGCAGCTACTATTCGAGCTTCTATTTGAATTGATGCTCAAGTGTAGATCAAAAAAAGAAGCATCACATGTTTCACGTGAAACATTTCCTCCCCGATACTTCACCTCTTATCGCTTACAGCCGACACTTAACGATCTATTGTTGACAATTGACCCCAAAGATGAGGTCGAAGACCGCATGCGATCTTTTGCCCGATGGGCAAAAGGAGCACAAAAAAATGGCGCCGACCGAAGCCGACGCCTTTAACCTGAATCTTTGGGATCTTGCTAATCGTTCTTTATAAGGTAGGGCAGGAGAACGCCGTCGTAATCGTAGGCGGCTTCTTCTTCCCAGAGCGTGGATTTCTTCATAAGGTCGAAGATGGCGAACCGGAAGGACGGCCAGAACTGGGTGTTCCAGGTTCCTGTGTGGACGCCTGCTGTATTTGAGAATGTGTCTCGAACCAGGATGAGTCCTAATGTGGTGTGAAGGTGAGCTACCGTTTCCTCGCCGTTCGCGTACAAGGTTATCGATACAGGTTCAAGGGATTTAAACTTGATCAGGCTGTCGAGGTCGAAGAACTGATCCTCGTACGGGGGCTTGAGAAGTAAATCGTTTGCCTGGCTCGTGATCTTTATGCTGTCGATCGCTACAGTGCTGTTATCCGAATTTCCCACGGCGCACGAAATCTTTTCAAGCGTCCAGCCCCGATAGGGATCCGAATCCACACCGGTCTTACGGAAGATGCCGCGTATCTTTGCCGTCTCGCCGAAGTCTTTCACCCAATGCACCCAAATACCGGTATCAGGCACGAAGGCGAATATGTTCAATTTTGCGGTGTGGTGTCTTGTCCATTCTACCCAGCCGGAATCGCCTTTGACATCGACATCAACATCAGGCGATTCAAGATTCTGAGCAGCGCGCCACCAGAAGATGGAGTCCGCAGTAGCCATCAGGATGTTTGATGATTCACCATTTGTAGAATCCACCGGTGTGCTGGCATCGAAATATGTCGTATCTTCCAGAACCCATTGCTTTATTGCCTCCATTTCTTCATCTACATTCTGGCAACCAACAACAATGAAGGCCAGGGCAATTAAAGCAGCCGTAATATACGCTATTTTCTTCATCAGTACTCCTTTCGAGGGTTCATTCTATTGTCTGCAAAAATTGGTGTTTGTCAAGGTGCTTTCAAGAGTCGCGCTTATTGATTGCTGCGCTCCACCTCGTCGAGCCAGCCTATGCTCAAGTGCGACCTTATGTCTCGAGAAGTGTACGGCTTGATGTCAAGAACCGGGGTTCGATCGACCATATCGACACCTTTGACCTTAAGGTATCTGCCTTCCTTTTCTATGAGCCGGAGGACTGTCAGGCAAATCGGGTTGGGTCTTGCCGGAATCCGGGTTGCGAACATGCCCCGTTTGGGTCGAGGCCTCATTATCGGCGTAGTGAGAAGATCATAACCTCGAACAAGGTGAGACCACCAGATGACGTAGATGTGTGAAAATCCATCTATGTCTTTAAGACCTTTCTCGAAGTGCTCGAAGACCTCAATCGTCCCTTTTGCAAACCGCGACTTAAGAGGATGGATCTCACCAGGTTTACTGTATGGTGAATGGACTAGACCGATCGTAGTAAACTCGAGCGATTTCCTCACAGAATATCATAACCACCGAATTCAGCATGTCAATTGATCTTGTGTGTGTTCGTCACAGGAGCGGTAGGCGGCGAGCCGTTCGCCGGCTTGACAAGCATCAATATCGGTGGTAAACTATTACAATAAAAATCAGAGTTTGAGGTTAACGACCACAGATGTTGACTTGCAATTTGCTAGGAGGCAAGGAATGAAACGGATATTCAAGCCGTTCCTCGTGGTTTTACTAATGTTGTTGGTAATGACCACCGGGACGTTTGCTAAAAAGAAGAAAGACGAGAAAACCGAGGAGGAGAACGGCTGGGTCAGCGTTCCTGACGAGGAGCAGGTTGCCACGGGATTCGTGCTCACAACCCTGGACGGCAAGGAGTTAAGTGACGTTGATCTTCTGGGCATGCCGGTGGTGCTTGATTTCTTCGGTGTTGCCTGCGGTCCCTGCCACAACGCCCTGCTCTTTACACAGAAGATGGTCGATGAATACGGCAGCCAGGCCTGGATTTATGCGGTGGATGCGTGGAATGATACACCTGAGCAGATCCAGGAGCTGTGGGCTAATCTGGTTCTGGATATACCGGTGTTGACGGCGGATCAGACCGTACTGGACAAGTTTGCCATAGATGCCGTACCCACCTATTGTGTACTGGATCAGCAGGGGGAACTCGTGGAAAAGCTGGTGGGCTACAGCGAAGACAACGAGAAGGCACTTGAGAAGAGATTATCCAAGCTGGTTCGCAAGAACGGCGATCTTGCCGATATTACCGAGCCTGTGGAGGAACCGGTTGATGAGAGCGAACCTCTTGTTGCCGGAACCTTGTCCGAAGAGGAACCAATCGTTGTTGCGGAGTCGGAGTCCACTCCTGGAGTTACGGCAGAGGAAGAAATGGAGGCGGGAGAAGAAGAGGTTCAAGCAGCGGGTTCAACAGGCGAAACACAAGCAGTAGAAGGAGAACCTGAGAGTCAATCTCCGGTCAACGTAGAGGTTATCATCCACAACTACCCTCAACAACCATTTGCTCAGCCAACACCCGTAATCATGACCTCGCCTCCCTCTTCTGCATCAGGGCAGCCCTCAACTCACTCAACTGCACCGGTAATAATCTCACCTCAGCCAGGCTACCAAGGTGCCCAGGTCGCACAGCAGACCGTTCCAGTGATTATCTCACCCGGGCAATCCTCATATCCAGGTCAAGGATACTATTCGACCGAACCTCCCGCAGGTACCGTACCGGTAGTCATATCTCCGGGCTCCTATGCAACCGGGTATACCGGCTATTCTTCAACCTACGGTACATACGGCTATCCGGTTCAGCCTTCCGGAGGCCTGCTTTACTTCCATACCGAGGAAACAGGGGGTCAGACGTCCTATGGGACAGGGATTTACGGCGGTACATCATCTGGCATCTACAGCACTCAGCCGCAAGGGTATCCTTACTATAGTACCAGTGAAACTTACGGTTATGGAACATCAGGAGCGTATGGAGGATACCAACAGCCTTCCCTTCTAACCTTCCACGAACTGCCTGAGGATGCATCCCAGCCCACCTGGTTTGTCGTTTACTTTGAACCTGCGAGTTCGAGCCTGGACTACTCCGACATGGTCGTAATCCAGAGTGCTGCGGTTATCTTAAAGGAAAACCCGGGTGCAACCGCACAACTTTTTTCCTTCAGCACGGATCGATCGGTTGCAGAAAAACGTCTACAGGCAGTTGCCGGGGCTCTGATTTCCTACGGGGTTTCAAGCGGCAAGCTGGCGATTTACAACACATCAGGTTCAGGCAGTTATACCTCTCTACGTGGGGTCGAGATATACGTTCAGGCAGGGACTGTCGAGGCGCAACCAGAGTCAGAGCATAAAGTAAAACCGCCTACAACCAAGTAGATACAAACACCTACTTAGTAGACGATGTAGCATCCGGGGCGTAGGTCAAGTACTTGCAAGAACATCAGCAGATACATTTGATATATTGATTTTTGAAACCGCAACTCGGCAGGCTTTTTTTCGTCTTAATCACTGAGAGCTTAAATCAAGAAGGCTAAATTAGGAGGATGCATGAAGAAAGCACTTGTTCTCGGTATGTCAGTTATCTCAACAGGATTTGGTTTGAACTGGGGAATCTGGGGAGGCCCTGGCGCAGGTTTAGCTCTGACCAGGATGGATGTTGTTCACGACGAGATATTACAAGCTGATGACATCTTCCCGGACTATGACATAGGTCTCTTCGACAACTATCAGATCGGACTGGTAATTCCTGTGACATTCCGCCTGGAGAATTTCGTAGTGAGTGCGGGTAACGTCTACTCCTGGCCTAACTTCAAGGGAGATGACTGGCAAACCTGGTTCGAGCACAACATAAACATCACGTCTATGGGTTATTTGTTTGAAATCGGAAAGCATTTCATGGTTGCGCCCTTATTCGGGATCGGTAATTACAGTATCACAATGTGTATCTCGGAAAAAGACGACGGCGGTTTTGGCGATCCTGAGGATGTTGATCTCATTTCACGCACTTACGATTACTACAGCTTCTCCTTCGCTGCTGGAGCTGAGTTGGATTATGTCTGGAAGTTTGAAAACAACGTAGTCATAGGAGTGGGTGCAAAGGCACACTACCTTCTACCCTTGACCCCGGATGACGAGTGGGATGCACGCGGTGGCTATAAGAACGCTAGTATCCCTGATTTTCATTCCCACACACCTGTGTTGGGCGTCAACTTCGTAATAGGGTACGAAAGAATTAAACAAGAAGACGATAGCTGGAAGGAGGAGGGGTTGTAGGTTTTTTGCTTTTTTGGGTTTAGGCATTCAATGATCAGGCGAAGTATTGTAATGGAGCGAGCAAACATTTAACCAGTTAAAACAATACACTTGACGAATATATTAATTGTTTGCATAATGTAGTGAACCAAAGGAGGAATGGATGTCGGTTAAGGTCCGGGCTGCTAGGAGTGCAAGAGAAAAAAGAATATTTATACACCTCCCGGAGAGGCTTTACGAGAAGAGGTTTGAAAACTGGGTGCACCCTATATATGTGATTGAGAAGGATCTTCTTAACCCGGCCAAGAACGATGCATGGGGTTTCTGCGAGGGGGAGTTCTTGATTGCCTGGCAGGAGGACGATCCTGTGGGCAGGATTCTCGTGTTTATTAACCACAAGGTGAACCGGCTTCGAGGAGAGCGTCACGCACGATTCGGCTTTTTCGACTGCGAAGATAACCAGGAAGTTGCATCAAGTCTCCTGAAAGCGGCCGAGGAATGGGCCAAATCGAAAGGTTGTGAGTGCATTGTAGGACCACTTGGCTTTACAGATATGGACGCTGAAGGTATGTTAGTTGAAGGATTTGATGAACAAACCTCGATTTCAACCTGGTGGCACCCTCCATACACCTTTAATCTTGTAGAGGGCGCAGGCTACAAAAAGGAGATCGATTGGGTAACTTACCTGGTTGACCTGTCCAGGCCTCTGCCCGAAGTATACAATAAAGTTGCAGACCGATTAAAATTCCGTTCAAAGTACAAACTCCATCAGTTCACAAGGCGTAAAGATCTGTGGCCTTTTGCCGTGCCGGTATTCAGGCTTATTAATGAAACCTACGTAGACCTCTACGGATTTTCTCCATTAACCGAAGAGGAGATTCACAAGATTGCACGAGAGTATATCCCATTATTGGATCCCCGTTTCGTAAAGATTGTTACCTTAAATGGTGATGTTAAGTCCTTTGTCATAGGAATACCGGACATGACACCTGGAATCAGAAAGGCCAGAGGCAGACTTTTTCCTTTTGGATTCCTTCACATCCAATCCTCGGCTAAACACTCGAAGCGTCTGGATATGTTGTTAGGCGCGGTCGCTGAAGACCATCGGGGCAAGGGCTTGGATATGTTGATGGCAGTTGCGTTTCATGAAAGCGCTGTCCAATCCGGTTTTACTCATGCAGACAGTCATCACGAACTGGAGACCAATACCAGGGTAAGAGGCGAGATGGAAAAGCTGGGGGGCAAGTTATACAAGCGTTACCGAATATACCGCAAGAATCTATGACCTTAAGAGTTTTAGACAATCTGAATTGTCAGCATTTGCACGTATTGTTGGGGCACATGGACGGAAGACTCGTCCGGCATCCCAAGGCGAATGAGGTTGACAGTGAGGTTCAGTTGGCGATAATTCCCCTTAAGAAACCTCTAGCAAAGGAGGCGGTTATTGAAGACTTAAGAGTGTTAGGCGGATATCCGGTCAGGAGAAGAGATGCATTCAGATAGCTTGTCAGAGGCCTTGGTGAAATTTTTCTACGCGACAACCGTTTCTTCGGCCATTGTGGAGAGCCTGACCGGAGTCCAATCTAGTTTGGATGTTGCAGAGATACTGGCCAATGTTCGAGACATAAGGCGGATGGAGTTGCCTCAAACCGCCATAGAAAGCTCACTTTATATCCTCGGTGAAGCGGGAATTGTGGTTCATTCTGCTGAAGATACCTATGCCTTGAGTGAGGTCGGTAAGGTACTTGCACAAAGGTTGGCAGTACTTCGCAAGCCACTTGATTAGTCATCAAGCGGATAACTGGGGATTACTCGATGAATCTTGGATTAGGTCTGCGAAGGAACGATTGAGTGAGTATTGACAACAGCGGTAAGCACTTAAGGAAGGTTGGCGGGGTGAGTATACGGTATGCTCACGCAATTCAGCTTCAGGAGTACTAATGCCTCTGGAGATTCGAGAAGTAAAAACGGCCAAGGAGAAGCGTTTATTTATATACCTCCCAGAAAAGCTTTACGAGAAACAGTATCCTCAATGGGTTCATCCTATCTACCCTAGCCAAAAGAAGTTCTTCAATCCCAGGAGGCATAAACCTTGGAGTTTCTCTGATGCAATCCTATACCTTGCCTGGCGAGATGACAATGCGGTTGGCAGGGTCATGGGAATAATAAACCATCGTGTCAATGAGTTCCACAAGATTCGAGAATCGCGTTTCGCCTTCTTTGATTGCATCGAAGATCAGGATGTTGCCTCTTCCCTACTAACAACTGTCGAGAATTGGGTAAGTGCGAAAGGATATAGGTATATAGTCGGTCCCCTCGGATTTACCAATACTGATCCTTTAGGTGTATTGGTGGAAGGTTTTGAAGAAAGGGCGGCGGTTGGCGCACCCTGGCATCCGGCCTATACCCATAAATTGATCGAACATGCAGGGTACCGAAAGGAGGTTGACTGGGTAACTTATTATGTTGACTTTAGGAACTGGCCTGCGGTATATGAAAAGATAGGAGATAGGGTCCTGGGTCGCAGCCGATACGAGCTGTGGGAATTTTCAAGCCGAAATGAATTAAAACACTGGGTGAAGCCGGCTTTTTATCTTATGAATGAGACATACCGCGGGCTTTACGGTTTTTCCCCGTTGACCGATCAGGAGATAGATAAGATTTCAAATGAATACCTGCCTGTGCTTGATCCAAGGCTGGTGAAAATGGTTACCCTTGACGGTAAGGTGATTGCATTTGCCGTCGGTCTTCAGGATATCTCAGAAGGGATACGTTCAGCTAGAGGTAAGCTTTTTCCCTTCGGTATCTTAAAGATCATCCGTGCACGCAGGCGCTCCAAACGATTGGATATGTTGTTAGGAGCAATCAAAGAAGAGCACCGAGGTAAAGGTCTCGATGTTCTGATGGCAAACGCCCTGCATTCAAGCGGTCAAAAGATGGGTATTACTCATGCGGACAGCCATCACGAGTTGGAGTCGAATGTCAAGATGCGCGGTGAAATGGAGCGCTTGGGAGGCAGGATCTACAAACGCCACCGCTTGTACCGGAAAGACCTCTAGTTACCACTTCGGTCTTCCTGGAATTTTGTCTAAAAGGACCATCATTATACAACTAGGCTCTTAGCTTATTACGCAACCGGATGCAACATATGAATCCGTGTTTATATGGTGTCTTTCAATCTTGACGTTTGAGGGATTTCGCGCATAATATATCAATATGAAGAAGACCTTGGCAATTATGGTATTGTTAATCACTCTCCCCGGAAGCACGGTCGACTCTAAAGTCGGTGAGGTGGTCGAGCAGGCCTCGGTTGGTGCTATGTTTTCAGTCCTTTTCGGATTCGTCTCAGGAGAGATAGCATGGGTAGCCGCTCCCCAGTTCGACGATGAAGAGGATCCTTACCGCGTGGAGCTGCCTGCTGCTCTTACCGCAGGCTACGGGATAGGAGTACCTCTTGGAGCGGCACTGGGTGTTCACCTTGGTTCCTTGACTACCTCTCAACCGTCATGCCTATGGGCACGTTGGGCAGGTGCCGAGATTGGTTCTTTGACCGGAGCAGGGTTATCGCTTTTAATCCTTTCTGGAAGCCCAGCTGATACTACCCCTCTTATAGACTCTCCGGCAGAGATAGTGGCAGCTGCGTTGCCGATTGCGCTTGGCGTGGGTGGGGCTTTCGCAGGTGATGCCCTGGTCAGGAGATTTGGGTGGGTAAATGAAGACAGTTCTCGTATTCGTTTCGGAGTCAGGTTTATCGAGGATGGAGCGGGTATTTATTGCGGTATAAGATACAGGTTTTAGATTCAGGTACACCCAGTTTTTAAAGCAGTGTCCGCGAGTTAGTATTCGTTATTCCCAAAGTTACACAGGTCTTTTTGAGTATTGATCCATGTAGGGACAATTACCTTATACAGAAATAAAAAAGGGCCAACCAAGAGATGCCCTGAAAAGCATAGGTTGGCCCTTTTGGAGGAGGGGTAATTACAACTCGAAGATCAACCTCCACCCTAAATGATGAAGACGTATCCTGTGGCCGTCGAACTCTTCAAGGAGCATGTTTTTTAAAGAATCGTTGATCCGATCAACAAAAAGTTCCACCGTCAAATTTTTACTCGCAGAGTCGCACTTGACACGGATACCATGTACGTCCGGGTGAGTCAAAACACGCGCGTTGGACCCCACTTCTAAGATTGTATTACCCAAAAGGTCCTCCTGATTTGATTGAGAACGGTGCTTGCCCTCGATTAAATTCCACATATCTTCTCCCTGGATGATTGGACCCGACTGTCAGACGTGGGGCGGGGGTTGCGGCGGTTCTTCGTAAGGTGGAGGAGTGGTTCCGCCACCGTCCGGTGTTGAATCGTTGGTATCCGGAGGAGGATCTGTTATATATTCAGACAGATCCTTCGTGATATCAAGTGTAGTCAGAGAGGATTGACTGGCCGCAACCACGGGAACCATCAGGCCCATGGCCCCAAGGATTACAAGGGATATTCCTAAAAGCTTAATCCATTTCTTAAACATAATTCAGCCTCCAAAAGTTGGTTTAATCCATATTCCTGCAACTTTCGTGCCAGGTTGCAAGATGCGGTAAAGCGTGGCTTAAATAGATCGATTTTTATATCATATATAATATCACGAAAATAATTTGTAAGCTGCGTATAACTAGGACATACGACAGCACGAACGCAAGAGGCAAATTGGACACCCTAAAAAACGTAACATAAATGTTACACCCTTTTTACGGACTTGAACAAAGTTGTTCTAACCTCAGCTAGATTGTTGTTTAGGTAAGAAAAAAATAGTAACCAAAATGTTACGGTTTTTTTGAAGGATTCCCACTGTTATCCTCCTAAGTTAAATTTATGTTTCGCTTACGGAATAAAGAAGATGTAACATTTATGTGTCACCCCTTGGTTGGATCGCGTGATATTCCGTAGCGTTTGATAAGCCTGATAAGATGTTGACGTGATATCCCCAGCCTTTTTGCCGCCTGGGTCACGTTACCTCGGGTTTGAAAAAGAGTTCGCCTGATCAGTTCCGCGTCTTCAATCCTTCGGATATCCTTCAGTCTTGGGGTAACTTGAGGCCAGAAACGTTGATCCAGATGTCTGGGTGATATGCGCCCACTTTTTGCTAGGAGTACGGCTCTTTCCATAACGTTGGCCAACTCACGGATATTGCCTGGCCAATAATAATTCATGAGCGCTTGGATCGTGTTTGAACCTACCTGGTTTACTTCTTTTGACAATTCTGATGAGTATTTCTTCACGAAAAAATCAACGAACTCCGGGATATCCTCTTTACGGTCACGCAGAGAAGGGATATGGATTTTAAAGGTTGCCAAGCGATAGTAGAGGTCCTCCCTGAAGTTACCGTCCCTTACTTCCTTTACAAGGTTCCGATTAGTGGCAAATATGAACCTTATGTTTACCTGTCTCTTTCTGGTCTCACCTAATCTACGTATCACACGTTCTTCGATTACTTCAAGAAGTTTACCCTGGGTAGCCAGGGTCATGTTGGTGATCTCGTCGAGGAATACGGTTGAGCCGTCCGCTGCTTCCAGAAGCCCCATACGATCCTGATCTGCACCGCTATAGGCTCCCTTCTTTGCGCCGAACAACTCGGATTCGAAAAGAGTCTCTGGAAGTATCCCGCAGTCGATTGAGCAGAATTCACGGTCACGTCGGGTGCTCTGTTCATGGATCATGCGAGCGTATACCCCTTTGCCGGTCCCGGTCTCGCCTTCAAGCAGTACGTTAGCCTCGGATTGGGCAGCTTGTTCCAACTGGCGGCAGATTTCTTTCATTACTGGGGAGTTTCCGATAACTACACCTGATCTTTCCCACTTTTTTCGCCTGCGAGACAAGAGGAGTTCTTCTTTGAGTTTCTGAAACTCAAGAGACTTGTCCGTAGTGACAGCAAGAAGGTTTGAGAGTGCTTCAAAGTAGATTACTTTACGTTGATCGAATAGGCCTGGCATTCGGCTGTCCAAGTAAACCGTTCCTATCAGTCGATCACCGATCTTGAGCGGCAGGCACAAGATAGAACGGATACGATTAAGTATGATACTCTGAGCGCGGTTGAATCGATCATCCTGGGTTGCATCCGAAGTGTATATGGGTGCAAGCTCTTGCTTGACTTGCCTGATAACCGTCTGGGAGATAAGCCGGGCGTCTTTTTTTGATGAAGCATCCATCTGTTTTGAAGCCACCGAATAAAGCTGAGCCTTCTCCACAAAGAATACCATTCCTCGTTCTGCTCCGGTGAGTTCCAGTATCACCGATAGCAACTGGATCATAAAATCCTCTTCACCCAGACGATTGTTGATCAGTTCACTTATGTATTTCAGACCGGAAAGGTAAGCTAAGGAAAGCCCGAAAGGCTGACGCCAGTCCTGGAAGTGTTCCGCGCGAAAACGTTGGATACGAGCCAACTCAGGTTCCAAACTCAATCTCTGGAAAACAGTTTTTGCCTCTTCAAGATAGGTCAACGCTTCGTCGCTGTAGCCCTGTTTCTCGAACATCGACGCTGACATTATGTAAAGGGTCTTGCCGTATTCGTAGAGATTTTCCTGTTTCTTAAAGACATCTATACTTCGGCGCAAGACGGCTAGGCCTTTTTTATATTCATCACTGGCAACAAGTACCTCACCCTCAAGTCGTAAGGCTTCGCCTAATAAGGCCTCGAAGCCGGATTCTTCAACCTTCTTAATCAGCTTCCTGGACTCGGTAAGGGCTTGTGAGATTTTTCCTTCTTTGTAAAAAAGCTCAGCACCAAGCAAAGCGACATTTAATCTCGACCATATATCACCATCATTGTCCAAAACCGAGAAAACACCCTTAAGGATCTCTCGTGCTTTGGGGTAATCGTTGCAGGTAAAGGCAAATCTACATTCCATAATAGCGCAGCCTATTGAATCCGCCTTCGATCCTTTAGTTTTGGTGAGGTTCCTGATCTTACGGAGCATCCGGTCTGCAATGAATCGCTTGCCCTGCTCTAGGAAGAGATGCGACCAGTTGGTAAGCACATAAGGGATAAAGTTACGCCTGGATTTTTGGGTTGCCACGATCTTCCAGAGCTTGCGCAATGTTTCGTGGGCATGATCCCACTCACCCAGATTCCTTGATTGCTCAGCCCCTATTGCCAGGACCGCGGGCAATTCGGTTTCACTCTGAAGCCTGTCTAATATCTCGAGCGCCTGACGGGCAAGGCCTTTAGCATTCCTTACCTGCCCTTTGTATCCGGCCAAGGTTGCCTTAAAACGCAGGATATCCGCGTTCAGGAAGGGATTCTGGATCCTCAGGCTTAACTCCTCTGCTTCACCTAAGTAAGTTTCAGCCTGTTTGAGGTTACCCAGCCTTTGACAGATGTCTACGGCCAGGATCGCATATTGACAAGCAGCGCTGTTTTCTTTGCAGGCTTTGCTGCCTTCAAGCGCCTGGCGGACGTAATTCAAGGCTTTTCCGTATTCCGCCTTGTGTGTAAGCACGATTGCCAGACTGAAGAGATTCCGGTGGTGGTTGGCTGGCGAAGCCTTTTCGACCAGGCATCTATCGAAAGACCTCTCAGCCTCGTCTAAATCGGACCTAAGTAAGGCGTTCCATCCCCGCGCTGATAGGAGTTGGGTACTCAGCTCAGACGGTTTTTCTCCAAGGTACTGTTCACTTTTGTCGAAGTATTCCCCGGCGAGGTCGAGATCCCGTGACCTCTGATAGGCCATTCCTATGCGGTACAGCAAATCAGCCTTCTCTTCAGGGTCCTTGGTCAAGGGAATTACACGGGAGTAAAAGTCGTGACAGGCTTCGGGATCGTACCGGATGCTGGCAATGCGGCCCAGCTCCTTCAAAGCCTTTGTCTTTTTTTCAACCCCAGGATTAAGGGTCAAGAGATTCTCGTAGAAGGTTATCGCCTGATCGAAATAACCAAGGTTAACTAACTGCTTAGCTGCTAGTATCAGGTAGGTCTTGGCCTTACCTGTAAGCTTCGCTTTGAAAGAGAGCCTTGCGAGATGAATCAGGCATTCATCATCCTGCCAACCCTTGAGGTCCTTTCCCCACCGGGCCTCAAGAGTGGTTTCAAAACCATAAACCAGGTCTTTAAGTAGTCTTTGTGCTTCTTTGGTTTGAATTTTTGCCAAAGCCGCTTCCTTTATAAACTCACCTGGAATCGCATAATGAATCCGATCACGATGGATGATCTGGTTAACCAACCTCTTTCTCGAAAGTTCCTTCAAAGACCAAGTTATGTCAGAACCTCGATTTATTTGCTTCAGTACGTCCAAGGGAAGAGAGCCTTCACTTAATGCCAATACGTTGAGAAGTGTTTTCGAGGGCGGATGGAGCAAAGCTGTTTTCTCTTCAAGCCATTGGCTGAGTTGAGTAGAGATGGCACTTTTATCGTCTGGAGAACTGTAAACCCAGCCCGGTTCCTGCCTGAGCCAACCTTGGTGGCAGAATATCTCCAAAAGCTCCTGGAACTTATGAGGGTTACCCTGGCTCAAGGCGGACAGGTCATATGCAAGTTCCTTGCTTGAGGTAAGGGTGCGGAAGCTAAATTTAACGAGTTCTTCTATTTCCTGGTCTGACAAAGGTGCCAGTAAAAACTTCGATCCCGTAGGATGGATTTCTTCCTCAACCCCTGTCAAAAGGACTCCGCTTTTTGCTTCCAGGCCGCGTGCCAGAAAGCCTAAGGCTTGTTCCTCATAGGTCGAGAGTTCACACGCCGCGTCTATCAGCAAAGCGCTTATTCCCTGCTTGTAGAGTTCCTGAAGTATCCGTTCATAGTTCTGTACAGCTTCATCCGCGGTAAACGCATTTCTGGGCATGCCGATTATTGCAGCCAGATGTTCCAGAAGGGATAGATGGCCAGCCCGGCAGTGGAGCATTATGATATTACGTTTCTTTACCAGGCTACGAAACCGAAGTTCACACATTAAGCGAGTTTTCCCTATGCCCTGTTCACCGGTAAGGAATACAACCTTTTTTTCTTCAAAAAGGAGTCGCTCCAACTCCTCTATTTCTTCTTCCCTGCCTCCGAAAACCAACCTGGGTACGAAACCAGGGGAGGCAATCTTTAGCCCCTTGGTTTTGTTAAGTTCCAAAGAGACGATGTCCGCAACTTCAGAAGCGGTCGGTCGGAGTTCGGGTTCCGGGTTCAGGAGACGCAGGATCAGATCCTTTAGTTCTTCCGAAAGGAAACGCAGGTTCTTACCGAATGCAGGAGGAGTTGTAAGCTTCGATGCAACCAGATCTCGTAGCGATTCCTTTTCCCATAATTTCTTCCCGGCAAGTACCTCGTAAGCCATGACGCCAAGCGAGTAGAGATCGGTTGCCGGGCCCACGTTTTCACCCCGAAAAAGCTCAGGCGCCACGTAATCGAGGGTTCCTCGAGGCGGTCTTCCGCGTTCAAGCATATAATCCTCTGCAAACCCGAAATCCAGAAGCACAGGTTCGCCTGAATCTCGAACCAGAAGATTCGCAGGCTTCACATCGGCGTGCACTACCCCTTGATGATGAATCAAGGCCAGGATCGCTACTACTTGGCCAAAAACCTCAGTGAAAAGGGTAGAAAAATCCTCGCTCCCGTGGCACTTGAGAAGAAATTCGTTAAACGGTTCACCTTCAATAAATTCCATAGTGAAGTAAGGCAGGTTGTTGTTTATACTGAACTTAAAAACCTTCAGAATACCGGGATGGTCAAAGCGCTCAAGCATGGCGAATTCCCGTTCAAGACGGTGGGTAGAATCTGGCTCAGTAGCCATCTTTACCGCAACATCTTTGCCAGTTTCTTCATCTGCGGCCAACCACACTACCGTACCCTCGCCCTTACCTAAAACTCGCAACAGGGTTAAGCCCTTATTCAGCGTAGCTTGTGCTTCTTCTCTTTCCATAAGTGTAATATAAATGTTACACTTAAAATGCCAAAAGTCAACCCCCATTATATTTATTGATAATCTTAGTTATCCTTTTGTGCAATTTATTTAATATGACCTTACCCCTACATCGGCAGAGTATTGATAATCCTGGTGTTATTTCAGGGGCTTTATGGCATGAAAATTGCTAGTATTTATAGTGTAACTATGCGCGAAGGAGGAGGTTATGAAACCAGTACTTCGTTCTGGTCCGGGAAAGATGGTTAGGGGAGTGGGTGAAAGTCCTCTTGTGGTTCTGGACTCAATTATAGGATACGGGAGTAGGTTTTTTCTAGTCTATGTTCGCACGGGAGGAATTCAAGGGCAAATTAATAATCATAAAGAGAAAAGGAGGAGGTGATGAAAATTCTATGTTGTATTCTTGGATTACTCAGTATCACCACGGGCTTTGCCCAGACCCACGATCTTACGGTAACCGAGATCGTCGTACCCGACGAAACGTGGATTCAGGACGGGATTGAGATCATCCCGCGAGTCAAGATCGTTAACCTTGGTTGGGTGCAGGAAACGTTCGTTCCGGTCAAGCTCATCATCGTCGATATATGGGATGACGACACGGTCTATACCGAATCCGCAACCATCCCCTACCTCGGGATCCCTAGTTCTGCTTCAGATACGGTAGAGGTAGATTTTCCAGCCTGGATACCGAGTGGTGTCTGTAAGGATTGGGAACACCTGGCCGGAGGACCTCCTGATCTTTACTTTGTAGGCGAATACTTCGAGGTTATAGGGGTGGTTGATGAGGTTAACGACCAGAACCCAGCCAACGACAGCTCACGTGATTTCGCAACTGCATTGCTATCTAATGACGTGGGTGTGGTTGATATGGGAAACAAGGAAGGTCATTCGTGGTGGTTTCCTATGGACCGGTTCCCTGCAGGAACAAAATTCACCTGCATAGCCACCGTCGAGAACTTCGGTTACAATGAGTTGAACGACGTTGTCGTCGACCTCGAGATCTTGGACGCAACCAAGGATCCTGACTCCCTGGTATGGCACAATGCCCAGTGGGCGAGGCATATTTACAGCCGTACTGCGGGAGATGACTTCCCTTACAAGGTTGAGGTGGAGTTTCCGACGTTCGCCATGCCTGAAGAGCACTGGTACAGGTTTGAGGTTCGCACCGAGTTACGTGATGATGAGTGCCCGGAAAATGACGAATGGACGCATCACGTACTACGGCCCCCCGACGATACGCCTGCAGTGGCTTTCAAACCGGTTCAGCTTACCCAGCTCAGCTTTGAGGTTGACCATAGTAATCAAAGCTGCCGTGGATTTGAGATTCGTTTTATTATTCCTGAAGCCTGCTATCTGGAAATCGGCGTATACGATGTTGAAGGGTGTCTGCTTCGAACAATTACCGAAAAGCTCTACGAAGGTGGCGAACACTATCTAATATGGAATGGTTCAGACAACCAAGGTCGCAAGCTCCCTTCAGGCATCTACCTGATTCGTATGGAGGCTCTGGGCTTCAGCGACGTAAAAAAGGTAGTAATCATAAACTAGGAAAGGAGGATGTGATGAAAACCTTAACTTGTTTTATCGGGATACTCAGTATCTCATTGGGCTTTGCCCAGACCCACGACATGGCAGCGGTCGCGTTCATCTCACCGCCGCGAATGGTTCTCAGGTATACCCACGTCGAGCCCTGGGGGGTTGTAGGAAACTTCGGTGAGGAAGGCGAAACCTTCAATGTCATCCTGGATATATACGATGACGATGACACTCGGGTCTACCACCAGGTATCATCCATCTGGCCGGATCCCCCGGGCCCGGGTGAGATAGCGTGTATCAACTTCCCGTGCTGGCAGCCGGGTGAGCTTTACGAGGAAGGCGTACACTACTATAGAAAAGAGCTGATAGTGTCCCTTGACGGAGACGAGGACCCTTCCAACGACACCTTAGTCGAGATGAGCTACGTAGGCTGCGACGATACCGTGGGTTATGAGTGGGACTGGGAAAATCTCAGTACCGATGCCCTTTACTCGGCACCTCTAGGATACTGGGAAACCTACGGCACATCCTATCGTTTTGACGGAGGTGCATTGGTTAAAGGCGGCCGGATTTACATGCACGAAACCGACGCGATGAAATCGGGCGCCTATGGATACAACCTTACCGACCCGCCCAGGCTGGACGTCTGGGAATCCGAGAACGGCTGTGGAATGCCCGGCCAGGAAGGCATTGTCGGCTTCGGCGTTTCACAGACCTATCAGGACGGCTGGAACGTAGTAAGTTTTCCGGGCAAGGTCGGTCCTCGCAAGACCGATCCTGCGGGAGGCCCTGGCCAGGATAAGATCGTCGAAGATCTCGGCATCTATGCTAAAGCCAACTCCGTTGAAGGAAACATCTGGGCTGCTGCAACCAGCTCCGGCGTGGGTTCCGGTGGTGCTGGCACAGGCGGCTGGGTGAGCTGTCTGGGTCTTCTGGTTCCGCCGGAACCGACAGCCTGCTACGGCGGGCCTTCCGATCACCGCGGGGCTGTCTGGATGGTAAATTACAATCACGGCTGGCTTGACTGGTATGACTACGTGTCCGAGACCTTCATCGTCGAGCTTACGGTGCACCTCGGCTTCACGCCTGAGAACCCTGCACCCGCGCCTCCGTGCTACATCGACGAGCCGCACGATCTGACCGTCTACCGCGTAAACAAGCCTGACCGTGAGTTCGTGGAAGACGGTGTCCCGGTCGCAGTCGAGCTGGCCCTGGGCAACCTGGGTCGAAAGGAAGAGCCTCGTGAAGGCAAGATACCGGTCAAGATGTTCGTGGTTGACTACGACTCCTATGCCAAGGATACGGTCTATGCCGAGACCTCAGAGGTAGCCAACATCGGCTGGTTCGGGAACCCTTCGGACGATCCGGACACTATGTTAGTCCAGATGCCTGCCTGGACACCTGAAGGTATCTGCAAGGATTGGGTAGTCGAGAACGGCGGTTGGGTTAATAACCCGATCCCGAAAGAGTTCGTAGGCGTGCATTACGAGATGATAGGTCTGGTTCGCCTGGGCGAGGTTGGTCCTGATCTTTCAGACCACTGTCCGTACAACGACACCTGCCGGTTGTACATCACCTGCTTACTCTCCCACGACGTGGGTGTGGTTGATCTCCAAAACGAAGAAGGCCACTCATGGGGCAACTCCTGGACCGACCCCTATCCTGTCGGAACCGAGTTTACCTGTGTAGCGACGGTAGAGAACTTCGGGTACCATGAGGAGCGCAACGTTATCGTGGACCTCGAGATCATGGATGTTACTAAGACTCCCGACTCCCTGGTATGGCAAAACCAGCAGGAAATCACTTTCCTTGACTGGCGCGGCAACGACCTTGACAATCCCTACACCGCAGAGGTTACCTTCCCGGTCTGGGAAACCCCGAGTACGGACTGGTTCAGGATCGAGTGTCGGACAGAGCTTGAGGGCGATGATTGTCCAGAGAACGACGAAGAGATAAGAACAATGTGGCCTGATGCAGCTGAAGAAAAGACCAAGATGTTGCTTACTTTCTCGTTGCAAGCACCTAGAGTACTGAAATCCAGCGAGTGCCAGATGAGTTTTAGCCTACCTCACATCAGTTATGTTGAGATAGCCGTCTTTGACGTCAACGGACGTCTGGTCAAGTCGATAGTTGACGACGAGTTCCAACCCGGACGGTACGAACGCACCTGGGACGGACTGGATATGAACTCGCGTAAGGTGGCCGCAGGCATCTACCTGGTTCGTATGGAAGCCGAGGGGTTTGAGGCAACAAGAAAGGTGGTTATAATAGATTAGTCCGGTTAAGAAGAACCGATCAATAGAGGAG